>JAKEER010000270.1 GCA_022616615.1 Acidobacteriota bacterium | reverse complement strand
GTTCCCTTCGAGCAGTCTGCCGAGATGGCCCGTGAGTTGAAACGCCTAAGAGTCGAGCACGAGTTCATCCCGATTCCTGAAGGAGGACATGGGTTCGACGGCAAGGTGGACGACCCTCAGACGGTCAGAGCTTTCGAACGAGTGATGGCCTTTCTGAACAAGCACGTCACGAAACCGTGACCCCTCGGTTGGCGCCTTTTTGTGCTTCGGCTTCCTGGCCCGCAAGCAAGGAATCTTGCGTTTGAAGCCGGTGCGTTAGAATTGAATCAATCAGTGGGATGTGCAGGCTCGACAACCGTCGTTGACCGGGCTACTCGGCGCGGAAACTCGTGACTCCCCATGCCAAGGCTATCTTCGGCAAGAGAACTCATTTGGAGAAACAGCCGCGAATGAAAATTTCGCGAGGAAATGTCTAGTTTTTAGGGGTCGGCCCGTGCAGCGCTATGGCCGCCGATGCTTGGTTGGGGAGATGTATTCCTCCACGTATTGGAAGTGGGCTAGCATGGCCTGCTTGGCCCTTTCCGGATTTTCTTCTTTGATCGCCTTCAAGACCTCCTCGTGCCTGCGGAGATTATTGGCAGCAAAATGTCCCGGCACGAGTTGCCTCGACAGTGAGATGGATCGTCGCACCAGATCCACGAAGAAGTGGAACAGATGAATATAAAGCGGGTTCCCCGTCATCTCAGCAATGACTTGGTGAAACTTCAAATCGGCGTCTCGGTAGCGCGCGAATTGACTGTCGGTCCTAAAGGCGGAGTTGGCCTCCATGGTCTTTAAGCACTGGTCTAAGGCACCAAGGGACTGTTTTGGCGGGGCTTGAGCGGCTTTGGCCACTGCCCACAGCTCAAGCACTTTTCGCAGTTCGATAATGGCACTCGTCCCAATAACCTTGGAATCCACGATCTCTTCAATGGGCTCGCGGAATGGCTGCGGCAGCGCCGTGCAGACGTAGCTGCCGCTTTTCGAGCGCCGGTTAATGTAGCCTCGAGTTTCCAGCCGGTTCAAAGCGTCCCGCAAGGTGGTGCGACTGACACCGAACATCTCGGTCATTTCTCGTTCCCCCGGCAAGCGTGACCCTGGAGCTAGTCGCCCTTCAAAGATCAGGGCGATGAGTTGGTGAGAGGTTTGGTCAGATCGTCGGCTGTTTGCTTGGATTGCCTGTGTCGCTTTCTCGGTTTTGTGGCCTGCCATAAGTCGCCTCGCCTTCCCGTCTCTGCTGAACCGCATCGAGCAACTGCGCCATTCTAACAAGGTTCATCATCCCATCCTTAGCGCAATCTTCGCGGTATCAGCCCTCTGAGTCGCTTCGGTGTTTTTGGCGCGTCTCAAGAACAACACATTTCAATTCCGCCAGCCCGCAGGCCTTGGAAATGTGATCATACCAGAAAAATAAAGGACCGCCTAGCTCCCATTCACACGATTCGCTTTGACTGCCTAGGAATCCGGCACCGCCTAGCCTTAGCCTCGTCAAATTGACTAATACAATACCCTCCTATTGCGTCGAGTATGGCCCCCAGCAAATTTTTGATTTTTTTCTTGACAAATAGATCTGGTCATACCAGAATGCGTTTCAGATCAGATCAACTGCGGCAAGAGAAGATTTGACGACCAATGTGGAAGAGATGAGTTGTCAGGGGACGGACTGTTCGGGCCGCGAGGGGCTGAGAGTCATCGAGCGGACGAGGCCGCGCGGCATTGACCGACCGAGCTAAAACATTTTCAACACAAATTGCACAGGGCGACCCTAACCAGTTCTGTTTCGGCGGCGAGGACATCAGCCAGGGCCGGGAAGGTATTGGGGTCGAAAAAATCACAGCCGTTAATTTAATCAACAAAACTGGTGGGCATCAGCGGTGTATGCCCGAACAAATTTAGGAAGGTCCTTTCTAGTCGAGTCGAGCGATTAAGGAGGTGCTTATGTGTCACAGTTTTTTCAAATCTTTCGGGAGTCTCCTGTTGGCTGGCGTCCTCACGACACAGTGGGGGTCGGCGCAGGTATTCACCGGTAACATCACAGGAGTGGTAACTGACCCGAGCGACGCTGTCATCGTTGGAGCGGAGGTCATGCTGACAAACACGGTCACGGGAGAAATACGTAGCGCCGGTACCAATGATGTAGGGCGGTATACGTTTTCGCAGCTTCTGCCGTCCACTTACAGTCTGAAGGTGACCATGGCAGGGTTCAAGGAGTCCGTACAAAGTGAAATCAACCTGGGTACCAACCGGTCCATCGAGGTCAACGTCGAACTGCAGACGGGAGAAGTCACCGAGTCGGTTGAGGTTCGGGCTCCGCTGCCGTTACTCGATACCCAGACGGCGACTCGGGAGACCACCTTCACAGCCCACGATATGGTGGAACTCCCTATCAACGCCCGCCACCCCCTTACGCTCCTCCACGCAACCGCCGGGGTCAATTCTCGAATTGGTGTGACCCAGTCTATCGAGGATTTTAACTACTCCCGGCTAAGTGTGGACGGTAGCCGGCAGGCACAAATGGAAGTGCTCACAGACGGGATTTCGAATATTTCTGCAGGTTGGGGTGGCTTGAACACTTCTGTGGGAATCGACTCGGTCCAGGAGATGCAGGTTGTTCGGAATAGCTATGATGCCCAGTTCGGAAGAACTGCCGGCGCTGTCGTCAATATCACGACTAAAGGCGGGTCTAAGGAATTCCACGGGACCCTGTTCGAGTTCCTCCGCAACGACAACCTGGACGCCAACAGCTTCTTCAACAACTTCTTTGGCCGGCGAAAGACTGAATTAAAGAGAAATCAGTTCGGCGGCAACATTGGGGGACCTGTATGGAAAGACAAGCGAGTCTTCTTCTTCTTCGGCTATGAGGGACTGCGGCAGGGGACTCCCGCCAGCCTCCTGGTGACGGTCCCCACGGAACTGCAACGCAGGGGCGACTTTTCCCAAACCTTCAATCGGGACGGATCTCTCATGGTGGTCTACGATCCACTGACCACCCGCCCCGATCCGAGCAATCCGGGAAAATTCATTCGCGATCCGTTTCCCGGCAACAGGATCCCGTCAAACAGATTCGATCCCGTAGGGGCCAACGTGGTCAACCAGCTCTTTCCTCTGCCTAGTCAACTTGGGGACCCCGTTACCGGGTTTAACAACTTCTTTAAAGCCGGCACGAATGTGGCCTCGCAGAATCGTTATGATGGTCGCATTGATTGGGCACGTTCGGAAAAGCACACGCTTTTTGGGCGGCTTAGCATAACCCGTCCGAAGAATCGACCCACGCGCTTTTTCGACAATCCGGCAGCGGAGAGAGCAACCGATTCCGATAATCCTGGCTTTAACGTTAGCTTGGCAAACACCTTCGTACTAAATCCTACGACCGTAGTGAACGTCCTGATAGGGGCCTCGCGCTGGTTGCAGGACGAGATTGCGAGGGGAACGCCCTTTGACGCCAGTTCGCTGGGTTTCCCCAGGAATCTGGTCGCCCAGTTCGCCTTTCCCACCCCGCCCGAGTTTCTGATTAGTGACTTTGCCGCGCTCGGGCCCGAAGTAGCCATTTCCCGCCTCGTTTCCAGCAATCCGGTTGGCAACATCGAAGTAAACGCGAGCAAGGAATTCTCCACGCACGGGGTCAAATTCGGCTGGCAGTATCTCTTTGGACAAACGAATCAATTCCTCGGGGGCTCGGGCCAATTTGTTTTCGATCGGTTCTTTACGACAGGTCCGGATCCCGATTTGAGAAGTGCGACGGCGGGAAACAGTATTGCGTCGTTACTGCTAGGGACCGGTGCGAGTGGCATTGCCCAAAAGTCTTTGGCCCCCGCCCAAACTCTGGCTACTTGGGCCTGGTACTTTCAGGACAACTGGAAAGTGACGCGTCGGTTGACCTTCAATTACGGCTTACGCTACGAAATCCAGCCAGGTTTGACAGAGCGCTTCAATCGGCTCAACTACTGGGATCCCGAGGTGCCAAGTCCTATCGCACAACAAGCGGGATTGCCTGGCCTCAAGGGCGGGCTGCGATTTCTGAACGCTGACAATCGTCACGCGTGGGAAACGGATTGGTCCGATGTCGCACCTCGTGTAGGGTTCAATTATGGCCTCACCGATAAGATCGTTCTTAGAGGAGGCTATGGCATTTATTACGTGCCTACGTTTCGTTATGCGGGCACTCCGGCACAGGGATTTTCCATCGACGTTCCCTGGGTGTCGAGCATCGACGGGGGGCGGACACCCCGCAACTTCCTCAGCAATCCTTTTCCCGGAGGAATTCCGGACCCGCCCAGCACCAATCCGCCGGATTTACTTGCCCAGGTGGGACAGGACGTTTTTATTAGCGTCGAACGGAAGCGACCTACACCCTACATCCAGCACTACAACTTGAACCTGCAGTTTCAGGTCGGGAGCCACAGCGTGCTGGAACTGGGTTACGTGGGGAACCAGGGACGCAAGCTGAGCCACGGATACGAGATCGAGAGGAATCAACTCCCGGATAGGTTCCTTTCGCTGGGAAATGCCCTGCTGGAGAGTGTTCCCAATCCTTTTTTTGGTGTGATCAGCCAGGGTCCCCTGGCGGAACCGACCGTGCAGCGGGGCCAGCTCCTGCGGCCGTTTCCTCAGTTCACCAGTGTTCAGATAGCGGCTGTCCCCGGCGCCTTCTCAAATTACAACGCCGCCACCGCCAGATTCACCTCACGACTCTCAGACCTGAGCCTGACGGCCTCTTACCAGTTCTCTAAGGCGATGGACAACGCTTCGGAGGAGGCTTCCTGGCTGCCCGCAGGGCCCGGGGACAGGGCTCGCAATTTCAACAACCTGGCGCTGGAGCGATCGGTTAGCGCTCATGATGTGACCCACGATGTCGCCGTGAGTTACATCTATGAGCTTCCTGTGGGCAAAGGCAAACGCCTTGGCAACTCGCTGCATCCGGTTGTGGACGCCTTCGTGGGAGGTTGGCAGGCGAGCGGAATCTTCAAAGCAGGATCGGGCTTCCCCCACTCGTTCTTTGCCCCCAACAATACCTTTTCCTTTGGTGGGTCGCAGTTTCCAAACGTGACTGACTTTAAACAAGCAGAGCTAAAAGACCGGACCATCGATCGCTGGTTCAATACCCAGGCGTTCACCCAGCCTGCTCCCTTTACGTTCGGGAATGCGCCGCGCCGGATGGGAAATATCCGCACCGGCATCAGAAACAATTGGGATATGGCTGTGATGAAAAACTTCCGGATCAGAGAAGGAATGCGACTTCAATTCCGGGCCGAGTTTTTCAACGCCTTCAACCACCCTGTGTTTGGCTTCGCCAATACCAACATTGCGAGTGCGGGGGTTGGCCAGGTGCGGGGAACGGCTGTGATCCCCAGACAGTTGCAATTTGGCTTGAAACTCACATTCTAGCGCCGCTTCGGGGCGCGGGCGTTCTCCCGCGCCCCGAAAGCACCTTCCTGCCAGGCGTCCTGCAGGTCAATGATCTCCGATCGTACCGGATCGATCTTTCAACAGGAGGAGCATGTGTGAAGAGGACGAACAGAAAAGGACTAACTGTGACGCGCCGGGATTTCATCAGCCAGGTCACTTCCGTCGGCGCGGTTATGGGAGCGAGCTCCCAGTTTGCGAGCCGCGGCTACGGCAGGGCGGCTCAACCTCAGCAGACTGCCAGCTCGCGCTCTGCTACTCGGGCCCCGTCGCGAATCCTCGTTGTGGTCGCTCACGCCGACGACATGGAGTACAACATTGGCGGAAGCGTAGCCAAATGGGTCGCAGAGGGCCATGAGGTCTTCCGCGCGGCGGTCACAGATAGCGCCAGGGGCTCCTTCGAAGCTGGCATGACGGTTGAAAAGCTGGCGAAGATTGGAGTGGACGAGGCCGAGGCCGCAGCCAAGGTGCTGGGATTGAAGGGCAACTTTTTTCTCGGCTTTCCCGATGGCATGACAAAGCTGGCCGACGAGGCGGCAGTTCGGGAGAAGCTGATGCGGTTGATTCGCCGGCGGAAGGCCAACGTGGTGGTCACGTCGTGGATATTAGTGATCACATCGAGCGAAAGATTCAATCACTCCTGAAGTATGAGAGCCAGATGCGCCTGGCATACGACGGCTATGTCGCTTATCAGCGGACGATTGGACTGCCTCGCGAGCAGTGGTCGAAACAGGTCTCCGACGACAACTACCGGCAGCTCATGGGAGAGGCGATTCGCCGCGAAGCGGCCGAATTCGGTAAGCCATACAATGTTCGATTTGCCGAAGTCTTTCGTTACGTCAGGAATGAGCCCCGTTATCCCTGAGCTTATTGAGCATTGCGAATTATAGTGACAACTCCTGTGTGCGCATTACTCGATGTGGTCGCAGACTGGATTCGGCTCCCCTCTCCCCAACGCGGGAGAGGGGTTGGGGGTGAGGGGGATTCCAATGGGGTGTATCAGCACCCGCAACCCAGCGCTGGATGAGGGGTTTGGAGCCTCGCAAAATCAATCAGCCGTGTGCTGGCCCCCCTCACCCCTGGCCCCTCTCCCGCGTTGGGGCGAGGGGAACCGAGGTCGATTGAGTTTCTCCGGTCACGAAGAGTCTCGTCACTATATTCTGCGAGCCTCAATAAGAGAGGGTACTAGACCAAAAATTAGGTTCTTTTTAGATGAGACGCCAACTTCGTACGGAATGCAAGGAGGAGAGATGAAGAAACTGGGGCGTACCTATCGACGCAGTGCGGGACTCGCCTGGGCGGGCATAGTTTTCGCGGCAATGCTGGATATGGAAGCGCTGGTCTTTGGTCAGGACATTCCCCTCTGGGGGCGTTTCGAGACCAGCATCAC
>JAKEER010000269.1 GCA_022616615.1 Acidobacteriota bacterium | reverse complement strand
TCGCGCACGGAATAGCCATCTCGGTTACTTAAATTGAAGCAGTCGCTTGGCTTTCCCGAGGCCACATGTTTCAACCCTAGGAGGTGAGCTTGAGCGATGTCGTTGACGTGAATGAAATCGCGCACACAGGTTCCATCAGGTGTGGCGTAATCGGTTCCATGAATATAGACAGCCTCTCTGCTACCAGCAGCAGCATCCAGAATCAGTGGAATCAGGTGCATTTCAGGTTCGTGCCATTCCCCAACTTCTCCTTCGGGGTCAGCTCCAGCAGCGTTAAAATAACGAAACACTGCATACGCAATACCATGAGCGTGGCTGAAGTCGTCAATGATTCGCTCGGCCATCAGTTTTGAGGCTCCGTAGGGATTGATGGGACGCTGTGGATGGGTCTCGTCGATGAACTCGGCGCTGGAATCTCCATAGGTAGCGCAAGTCGAAGAGAAGACGATCTTGTTAACGCCTGCAATGACCATATGCTTCAAGAGCTGAAGCGTTCCTGCCACGTTGTTGTGATAGTACTTGGCAGGATTGGATACTGACTCATCAACATAAGCATACGCGGCAAAATGCATGACCGCCTCGAAGGAGTGCTCACAAAAGAGTGACTTCATGAGATCGTCATCAGTGATGTCGCCATGCACAAACTCTCCCCATTTCACTAGTTCGCGGTGGCCGTTGCTCAGATTATCAAGCACCACTGGCAGATACCCCAATGAGTTAAGCAGCTTCACCGTGTCGAGCCGATGTATCCAGCTCCACCCGTTACAAGGATCCTCTTCTTGCTGCCACATGCTGCCGAGTCGCTAAGATTCATTCCTGCGCCTTATGAAGTGGCCTCTGAGCTAGACAGGCGAAATTATGTGAGAAAAGATGATTCCTGATTCGGTGATCAAGGACCTCTGCAAAGGCGTTTAAGAGAGAATATGCCGGTGCTCCCCATGTGCCTACCACGCCGTAAAGCAAAAAGTTGCAGACTTGTAAGAAGGAAAGCAGAGAACCCCCCTGTGCCAGTAGTTTCGCCGGTTCGAGTCCCGCCTGTCTGCATAGCTTGATGATTCCTTCCTGGGTGAATCTCCAGTGATCCGAAGGGTGCGGATGGTAGAACCAAACGTGAGGCACTGAGAGAATGGCGAAGCCCCCGGGCTTCAGGATGCGATTAATTTCCCGTGCCCCTTTAAAAGGATCTGAGCAGTGCTCCAGAACCTGGGTACAAAGCACAAGATCAAAGTGGCTGCTCGGAAGCTTCGTATTTTCGATTTCTCCTAAGTAGTCAGCACCCGAGGCAACATCGGTGTCGAATGTTTGCACCTGATAGCCATTCCGCTCCAGCAGATTTCGATAGGGACTCTTTCCGCAACCCAAGTCAATTGCTAATCGGGGTTCTTCTTGTGCAGGCAAGGAACCGATCAAGGTTTCGATGTCATTGCGCAGTCTGCTGAGTGCCAGATAGTCGTAGCGAAAAATGCTCGGAGTGAAACGCTCTTGTCCAGAGTGCTTGGATTCCTTTCCTTTCGCGACACGGGCGTATTGCTCTCTAAGTGAACTGAAATCGATCAACATTTACTTGCTTTCAACCGCACCCGTACGACTCTCGAATCTGCGAAGTTCGACCTGATAAGCTTCCCGATGATGTCGGAGGTTCGATTCTAGAATCAAGCCAGTGAAGAAAGTAAAGGCAGCCAGATTACACAAAGCCGCAGCCAGAATAGCCAGAGGAAAGCGGCCTACCATCTTCGTGGTGAAATATTCGTATATCGGGAAAAACCCTGCAAGTAACCCGACCGCCATAATAAGTGCCGACAATGCCGTGAAAAAGGCAAAAGGTCTGAAGTCGCGAAACAGAAGAAAGAGCAACTTGAGGATGCGGAACCCGTCACTGACAGCTCGAAGCTTGGACGATGATCCCGCCGCGCGGTCCGTGAATGGAACCGACACTTCAGCCACTGTGAACCCCTTGTCAATAGCCTGGACAATGAGTTCCATTTCTAGCTCAAATCCACGAGAGTGAATAGGGACGTTCTTATAGAAACGCTTGGAAAAGAGTCTCAGCCCAGAAAATACGTCGCCTGAGTCGTAACCAAAGACCAGCTTCAGGATTCGCGAAAACGCCGACGTCCCTGCCTGATGCAAGGGTCTAAAAGCAGACTGACTCTGTTTAATGGGACGCCGAACACCAGATATCAAGTCGGCAGGGTCCGTGAGGTAAGTCTGATATAGCCGGAGGGCGCCCTCGGCCGGATAGCTACCATCTCCATCCACCATGATGACCAAGTCACTATGAATGACAGGGAGAGCGGACAATACTGCCGAAGCTTTACCTCTTTTTTTCTCGAGTATGACTTCCGCTCCAGCTTCCCGAGCCAGTTTTACGGTTAGATCTGTAGAATCGTTGTCGACCACCAAGATCCTGGCTTCTGGGAAATGCCTCCGAAAGTCGGAAACGACAGCATGGATTCCTTTCTCTTCATTCAAGCAAGGAATCAGAATACAAAGAGTCTTCTCGGTTCTTGGCTTTGTCGACATACCATCCGAATTGTAGTGGGCTAGGACCATTAGGTCGCCACGCGAGACTTTTTGGGCTGCTCTTTCGCTTTTCGGCGGACTCCCACTACCGCTTTAAGGATCGGCTCCTTTCTCCGTGGAGGTCGGCGGTCTGCACGGATGCATCCCTAAAGCCACGAGTTCAGCGCTATGGACTTCTCGGACGCTGCCTAGTTTAGCCAAGGCTTGAGTTTCACTAGGGCCTAGCTCGTCCTTTAGCATGATCTTGGGCGAACCGCGAAGAAAGGGGTCGTTCCGAACAAGATCCCGGGAATACCAGACGTGTCGGTGATCCAGGACGAGCGTCGTCTCCTTCGAGCCCTGAAGGTACCGATGAGCCCTCGCGAAAGGAGCGGTAAAGTGCTCTACCTGTATCCAGCGACAAGTGAGTTGGATAACAAGGGCCACTGTGCTGCAGAAGAGAAGCCACCTGCGAACGTGATACGAACCAAACGAATCTTCGAGGTGTTGCCACGCTGATGCAGCAATCAACACCAGGTTCCCTAGCGTGCCGAAGGCATAGCGGTACCCCCAGCCGTGGCCCTGCTCTGCGTTGAAGAGACTGTAAAATAGGAAGGTCACGAGAAAACTAAAAACGAGGTCCTTCTGAATCAAGCTCAATTCTCCCCAATGCAGAAGGGTGTACACACTCAGGATGACCAGCGCGAAGGACTGCCAGGTGACGAGCAGGATCAAATTTATGGACTGATTCATGAGCACAATCTGCCCGGGAAGCTCAAACAGTTGAGACCACGGACGACCCGACGCCGGATAAACGCGGGACATCCAGGAAAGCCAGCAGAGACAAGCAGCGCCATAGACCATCGCGAAATATCCCGCCACTCGCCAGTCTCGCCGCAACAAAATGCGCACGAGGAATGGGGCGACAAAGGTCGCGTGAACAAAAGGATTGTGAAGGCCCAAGGCGAGGGCTCCAATCCATGGCGCCAGCAAGTAGCCCAGACGATCGTTTCGGGAATACAGCAACAGCCAAATCAGATTCAAGAGGAGATGAGCCGGCATGGAGTACGCCGTCATGGACGTGATGAGGAACTGGCTCGACGTCACGAGGAGCAACACGGCGACCGCGACCGATCGGGAATCGGGCAAGATTCGTTGTGCACATTTGGCCATAACGAGGACGCTCGCCGCTGCGAGAAGAGGATTTGTCACGGAAGGAATTCTCAGGGTCCAGAAAAGGCTGCGCAGGGCGGCATACACGGGGAGATAGGCGGAGATCCAAGAGTTTGTCTTCGTATCGTAAGTACAAAAGGTCGGCGTGAGGGCCTCCGCAAACTGGCGCCAGGGAGACTCGAGAACTGCGGCCAGTCGACCGTGTGAAAATATGATCGCCTGGAAGTCAGCCATATACTCATCCATCGACAGCGGGTAGTCGTGAAAAGCTACGTGAGTCCCCAAAAGGGTCAGAAAAAAAGTGATCGCACTCGCTGCCAGAGAGAGTTGCTTGATCGTAAGACCCAGTAGCGGTTGCGAGTCCTGGGCGCTTGTGATTGATAGTGGGTTCCGCAGAAGGATGGGTGAGATCACTGCCATCAAGACCACAATGACGAGGACGGGCGGCTCGTTTCTTGCGAACAAATAATAGAAAACGTTCAGACGGTATTCTGCTGTGGAAGCCGCGCCGGTACTTGTCAGTGCGTTGGTCACTAGGAGACCAAGCCCCGCTGCGCTGGCCACGACTGTCATAATGAAGAGTAGCCTGAATCTGTGCGTGTTCCAGCGTTTTACCATTCTAGTCTGTACACATAGTGTCCACCGTCGCTGCTGGCGAAAGCCAAGGTCGCTTTTGGGTATTTCTCTTGAACAATCAGTTCAGCCACCGCATTGACGGCTTTGCCCTCTGCAAACGTTGCCTGAAGAATAGGCTCGCGAATAAGCCACGTAACATTCAGATCCTTCAGGCAGTCGATGATCACTTTGGGATCTCCGACCTGAGGTCGGGCTCTTGAAAAGTCGGGGTAGAAGTACGATTCTGGGTTGTGAAACGAGTAGCGCGTTCCCCGCCGGCCTGTGTATAGGAAATATAGTGGGTCATAAGGAGAAGCCACGTTTTCGGACGTGCCAGTGTTTTGCCGAATCCAGTCACTGGTTTCGACGAACCCCTTCCAGGATGCCTCACGACTGTAGAAGTCACCGTAGTCCGGAAGAACTGAAAAACTCCTCCGATGGAGACCCATAAGAACCTGTATCGAGTGAGAGATGAAAATAACGCTAATTGGAAGCCAGAGGAGAAGCTGGGGCAATGGATGCTTCAACAGAGTAAGGAATTCCGAATGCTGAGCAGCCATCCGCTCCTTCGCTCGCAAGACAATGAGGGTCAGTGTGGCAAGGAATATGGGAAGTAACGGGGTCAGATGACGGTACGGATGCCAGGGAAGCACAAGGACGACAGACAGGAACAGGAACACATATACCGCGACGGCGCGAGAGATGGTCCTCCAGGTTAATGCCAAGCCAAGTCCAAAGACCAGAAGTGCTATTGGAACCCGGCTGCCGGTCTGCAGCAGCGGTATGAGCGCCAGCAGGAAATGATCCAATGTGTTCACCAGATACTTCGCGTTCTGGCCAATGATTATCGCCCAATGCCCAAGACTGTGCGAACTTGTTAGTGTGCTTTGGTAGCCAATGTAATACTGGGTGAGCGGCGAATAGAGTGCACCCTTGCTAGCCTGGCCAGCCCACAGCCACCAGGGAAACAGAAAGAGGCTGACGAAAGCAAGATAGGCGAGCATTTCTCTCCATCTGCGCTCGAACAAGAAGCAAGCCAGGAAGGCCGCGGGCAGCACGATTCCGTGAGCTTTGACCAAGTAGCCGGCGGCGGACAAGACGGCGAGAGCAAAGAGTCTGTGACCGGGCACTGGACGCGAGAGACGGTTGCAGCGAGTCTCGTAGTAAAGAAGTGCAGCCATGGAGATCGCGGCGTAAGGGAGTTCAGACAGGATCCACTGCGAGGCTGAAAGCAGCGCCGGGTTAAGAACCAAGAGGGCAAAGATCAGCAACGAGAGTTTGGCCTCGAATTTGAAAACCCCTTGGAAGAACCGCAAGGAAAGCCAAAGGAAAATGGCACCCGAAAGGACGATGACTGCCTGGAACCAGCGGATATTACCGGGGAATTTCGGGGCAATCCACCAGATGGGTGTCAGGAGTAACGAAAAAACAATCGGATACTTCGTCTGAAAGGGTTGTTCCGGAAGGCTGATAATGCGATACCCCTGCCCGGTGGCCAAGGACTTCGAGCAGACGAGATAGATGCCGTCATCGTGATAAAGCCCGGCGATGTTCGGATTGGCTACCCTGAAGGCCAGCATAGCCCAAACCAGCAAGAGGAGATAAGACGTTGTTCGGTTGGATGCGTAGGGCACAGCCATTCAGATTCCGACGCTGCGAAATTCAATTGATTGATAGCATAAAGAATATCGGTCACTTGTGGCGATACTATAGGGCAAGAAGGCTCCATCGTGTTGCCTTACGTTGCCGCATTGTTGAGGCGGCCGGTTTCTCGGTTTTGGATTGAAGCCTCGCCGTGCGAATTTGGAAGACATGCGTGCGTCCGCTGACGGGCTAGATGCCGAACGAAGCGGGGACCGAGCGTCTCCGAGCTGGATCGCCTGCCCAGTGACCATCCTACATTCCCGACCTCCAAATGTGAAACCCTCAACGAGGGCACGAGCACCTGCCAGTTAAAGAGACCTTGATTTATCAGCCGCCTTTCAATAACGAAACTCATGCGCTCCTGTCTACGGGCCGATCCATTGGAAGTCCGGGCTGTCGGAGACGACCTGAGATGTCCCGTGCGCCCGGTATCATTTTTGGGAAACCTGGAAGAGAGTCGTATTCTGCAGAGTAGCGAATAGCCGGCAAGCTGGTAACCTTTCACCACAGTTGAAAGATTTCGACACCTGAAAAGTTCGAGGTGTGGTAAGAAGAAAAGGGGAACTAGACTGGGCCCTCTCGATAATCATGTCGGCTCTCTATCGATGAAACTGACGTTGTGAACAGGGGATTGCATGAACACTTCTCTGATGTCCGAGTCGATACTCATTGAACCAGGCACTCGCTTCACATGCGTGCCTTGCGGCTTCTGCTGTGGCTACTGGGATATTGAGATTGATCAGGCCAGAATGGAAGCGTTAAATGCGAAGGAATGGGTCAGACAGAAGGTAGAGGCACTACCCGCACTGAAAGGTCAGGGACTCTTTCGCATTCTCGGGCAAGGCGAGGCAGCGCTGCTGCAGAGGCAGAGCGGTGGTTGCAGTTTCCTAGATGAACGGATGCTTTGTTCGATTCACGCTATAGACGGCATGGAAGCAAAACCTGCGGTGTGCCAGCAGTATCCGAACATCTACTACAAAACTCCGCGCGGTATCGAGTTGCAACTCGATTACTCATGCCCAGAGGTGATCAAGAATTATGGCGACCCAGTGACTGCCGAGGGCATTCGGAAAACTCTGCCAAACGAGTATGTGCAAGTGGTCGGATCAAGGCTTCCTCTCAGCCCAAAAAGCAGTCTCGATTGGCAAGGATATCTCCACCTCGAAGCTCTATATGCGGACGTCCTCGCGCGCAAAGTTTCGCATGACCGGAAGATCTTGGCCCTCCACCAACTCACGCAATCGCTTGCTAACGGGTTGGCCAACCTCGCCGAGCCTGATGGAGGCCAGGTGAAGGAGTTGTTAGCGCCGCTTCAAGGAAGTGGCCTGGATCCTTTGCTTCAGCAAGTACGACCATCGTCAAAGAGTCGCGGGAACCGCGATCTTTACCTCGCGATCTTGATTCAGTTGGTGGAATCTTCGTTCTCCCGTGAAGTTTATGGACAACCCTTCAGCGCCGGGCAGGTCATCGGAAGAGTCCTTAAACAGTGGAAGGCTACTGGCGTCGCCGAGCTCAAGGTTTTCAAGCTAACGGTTGACTATGTCCGGGCGAAACGGGTCCGGTTCGACCTCGCCGGTGATCAGATTCGGGAACCGGTCGACAGATACGTCAAGCACTTGGTCAAGAGTCTGGTTGGCACTGGCAGCGTGCCCATCCAGAAGCGGATTGCCATTATGGCCACCAACTTCGCTTTGTTCAGATGGTTCAGTTGTGCGTCTGCTGCTGCGCGCGATCAACGCGAGGTGGGCCTTGAAGACATTGTTTTTGGTATCAAAGTGGTTGAGAAGTTTTTGAGCAACAGGCTATTCAATAAGCTAGAGAAAGAGAAAGGGCTTCTGGCCAGCTACGTGGGTATGCTTTTCGATAATCCTACCCTCACGGCCACGATGTTATCTGCCGACTGACCTGGACAGAGCTAGCTGTGTTGACCAAGCTGGTGAGCTGGAATGTAAGTTGCGCTGCGCTCGCATTCCACATCGAGCTTGCTGGTCGATGACTTCGTCGAAAACTGGTTTGCCCGGCATCTGCAGTTTCAGTGGCAGAACGTGCTGAGGACCAGAAGTAACGGGCCATTGGTAGTGTGGAGCCTTGGCCTGCTCGGCGCGTTTGATTGCTTTTCAGACAGGGTCGTGTGGCTATCGTTCGTTGTCGTTTTTTCGATAACAATTTGTTCAGACTTTCTTGGCGACACTACGCAGGGGACCATCCAGACATGGATGGATGGGGCCGGCGCTGCCTTGGTCGTTGTAGC
>JAKEER010000268.1 GCA_022616615.1 Acidobacteriota bacterium | reverse complement strand
TGTGAGCGCGGTCTGTGTAGAGCCGTTACCAAACAAGCGTTTCGCTGGCGGAACGCACTGACTCGACACGAAGCGTGCGTTTGACGCAGCCACCCTGGGAGGGCGGGCGTCCCGCCCGCCTCAGAGCGACCGGAGGCCGCTCCGATGGCCTGCGGCCACAATCGCGGGCGGGACGCCCGCGCTCCCAGGGTGGGATTCGCCACTCCAAAAAATGTCCAATCTCCAGGGACGCGCGTCCCTACCGTTGAATTCTTTCACAGCTTCAGGGGCTGGGGTGAGGGGGCAGGCGCAGTGGAGCGACGCTCATGCGAATTTACTTATGTCGCCCTGTTTAGTTCACGGGTCACGTTTCACGTCTCACGGCGCCAGCTCAAAAATCCCTGCTGCCCCCATGCCTCCACCCACGCACATCGTTACCATGCCAAACTGGACCTGACGCCGCCTCATTTCGTTCAACAACGCTGCCGTGAGCTTCGCTCCGGTACAACCCAGTGGATGTCCGAGCGCAATCGCTCCACCATTCACATTCACCTTGCTCGGGTCTAGCCTGGCTTCTTTGATTACGGCCAGCGCCTGGGCGGCAAAGGCCTCGTTCAATTCGATCAGGCCAATGTCTTCAAGTTTCAGCCCGGCCAGCTTCAAGGCCTTGGGAATTGCAGCAGCAGGGCCGATCCCCATCTCCTCAGGCTTCACTCCGGCGGTGGCATACGCTACAAACCGGCCCAGCGGAGTCCATCCCCGCTCCGACGCTTTGTCTCTGGAGGTCACGATCGCGGCAGCTGCGCCGTCACTCATCTGCGAAGAGTTTCCGGCCGTCACCGTCCCCTGGACATGAAAGGCAGGCTTCAGCTTCGCCAGCGCGTCCATCGACGTGCCGGCGCGCGGCCCCTCATCCTGTTCGAACCGAACCAACCGCGTTTCTTTCTTACCTTGGCCATTCAGCGAGTCTGTAGGGACATCGAGCGGCAAGGTTTCTTCCTTGAAATTCCCTTTAGCCAGTGCTTCTACGGCTTTCTGATGGCTGCGCAACGAGAAGCCGTCCTGCTCCTCGCGGCTAACTTGGTACTTCCGGGCCAAATTCTCGGCCGTCAATCCCATTCCCAGGTAGACATCAGGATACGATTCCGTCAAATAAGGGTTCGGTGAAAACTTGTGCCCTGACATCGGAATCAGGCTCATGCTTTCGGTTCCGCCGGCGGCGACCACCTCTGCGGAGCCACACTGAATACGTTCGGCGGCAAATGCGATGGATTGCAGGCCAGAGGAGCAAAAGCGATTGATCGTGATGGCCGAAACCTCGGGAGGCAAGCCGGCGCGCAGGCTGGCGATTCGCGCCACGTTCATTCCCTGCTCTGCTTCCGGCATGGCGCAGCCGAGAATGACGTCGTCAATCTCTTCGGGATTCAGGCCAGGGGTCCGCTTCACGGCTTCCACGATAACGGCTGCCGCAAGATCATCCGGACGCATATCCTTCAGCGTTCCTTTTTTCGCTTTGCCCACCGGCGTACGCACGGCGCTGACGATGACGGCTTGTCGCATGTGGCCTCCCTCCCTAGATTGTTTAGCTGCTGATGTTGACTGCACCCGAGTATAGGTGTGACGGCGTATCGGAAAAACAAGATGTTATGCTTCCTCTCCGGGTCTCCGACACTCCGGCGCGCCGGTTCTCTTCATTGGGTCGAAGTCGAGTGGCGGACTCCGACAATTGTCGGGCAAACACGCCGCTGTTTGTAGCTCAATTCCGCAGCGGCTTCCCCTTCTGCAGCATGTGCTGGATGCGCTCCAGAGTTTTGCGTTCTCCGCACAGACTCAGAAACGCCTCGCGTTCCAGATCCAGGATGTACTGTTCACTCACCTCCTGGACGCTGTTGCAATCTCCACCACACAAGACCCAGGTCAGCTTCGACCCGATGGCGAAATCATGGTCGCTGATGAAGCCACCACGCTTCATCTGATGCATGCCAATCTTCAGCGTTGCCAGCCCGCGGTTGCCCAGGGCGATAATCCTCGCCGGATCCGGCTTCTGGTAGCCCGAACCCGCGAGTTGCAGCACGCGGGCCTTGGCATCTGCAATCAACCGGTCTCGGTTCATGCTGATGCCGTCCTGCTCGCGGAGGAACCCCAGGGCCCGGGCCTCGTGAGCACTGCCCGAAACCTTTCCCAGAGCGATGGTTTCAAACGCCTGGCTCAGGTGCGGAAACAAATCGTTTTCGGGATCCTTTCCGGCCCGCGCCAGCGACCGCAGCAGCATTTCCTTGGTCCCGCCACCCGCAGGAATCAGTCCCACACCTAATTCTACCAGCCCCATGTAAGTCTCGGCGGAGGCTTGAAGCTGGCCGGCGTGAAGCGAAATCTCGCAACCCCCGCCAAGAGTCATCCCGAACGGAGCCACGACAACGGGTTGCGAGGAATACTTGATCGCCATCGTGGCGCGCTGGAAAGCTCGGATCATGCCGTCAATCTCTTCCCAGTTCTGTTCCTGTGCTTCAAGCAAAATCAGCATCAGGTTGGCGCCCACGGAAAAGTTCTGTCCCTGGTTGCCAATCACCAGCCCGCAAGACTGTTCGCGCGCCGTTTTCAGTCCGTCGTGGATCATCTGGATTGTGTCGCCGCCGATGCTGTTCATCTTCGAATGAAACTCGACGCAGGCGACGCCATCGCCTAAATCGATCAGACTGGCCCCGGCATTCTTCTTGATGAGCTTGCCCTGTTCCTTGAGATGAGCGAGGAAGATGATTCCGTCGGGATAACGAACCTCCTCATACTGCTTGGTCATCAGATCAAAGTAGGTCGTCTTCCCTTCCCGCCGGCTGTAGAACGTCTTGCGCGGGGTCGAAAGAACATCTTGGACAAGGCGCGGAAGCGGCTGCCCTTCCTTCTCCAGACGCCGAGCGACAGACTCCACGCCGAGGTCATCCCAGGTTTCAAAAGGCCCCAGCTCCCAGTTGAAACCCCATTTCATGGCGTTATCAACGCTCACGATGTCGTCTGAAATTTCCGGGACTCGGTTGGCCGAATAGACCAGCGTCGCACTCAGCGTGTTCCACAAAAAAGCGCCCGCTCGATCGGTCGCACTGGTGAGCGCGCGCAGCCTTTCACCCAGATCGCCGACACCCTTACCCATTTCCAGCGATGCAAACTTGCTTTTGGTGCGCGGCCCGTACTCCATGGTGGACAAGTTGAGCGTGAGAATCTCGCCCTTGCTCACCTTCTTGTAGAAGCCTTGGCCGCTCTTTTCGCCCAGAAGATTTCTGGCCAGCATGTCGTCAATGAAATTCGGAACTTTGAAAAGTTCGCGCTGCTCATCGTGTGGAACATTCTGATAGATGTTCCTTGTGACATGCGCGAACGTATCGATCCCCACAATGTCAAGCGTTCGGAACGTGGCGCTTTTGGGACGGCCGATGGCAGGACCTGTGAGTTGGTCAACTTCATCAATGCTGTAGCCGTCTTGCTGCATGACGAGCAACACATGCTGCAGCCCGAACGTGCCGATCCGATTCGCGATGAAATTGGGAGTGTCTTTGCAGCGGACGATGCCCTTGCCGAGGCGGAGGTCGCCAATGCTGGAAATCGTTTCAAGAACTCCCGGCTCCGTTTCCGCGCCGGGAATGATTTCCAGCAGCTTCATATAACGCGGCGGATTGAAAAAGTGTGTTCCTAGCCAATGGCTCCGAAAATCCTGGCTCAAATCGGAAGCGAGACTGTTAATGGGAATGCCTGAAGTATTGGTGGAGACAATGCTTGCTGGTTTTCGCACAGCATCGATCCGTTTTAGGAGGCTGGTTTTGACTTCGAAGCTCTCCGTCACGGCTTCGATGATCCAGTCCGCTTCCGCCAGGCGCCCAAGATCATCCTCCAGATTTCCCTGCCGGATGCGACTCAGCCATTCAGGCAGAAAGAATGCGGTGGGTTTGTTGCGCCTGGCCGCCTCCAGTCCCCAAACCACAATCCGGTTGCGCACAGCCGGATGCGCTGGCGTCCAGCCTTTCCCTTTCTCTTCGGGAGTGAGTTCTTTCGGAACAATGTCCAGCAGATCAACAGAGAACTGCGCATTCACACAATGAGCCGCGATAGCCGCGCCCATTACTCCTGCGCCGATGACTGCGACTCTTTCAATCCGCTTACTCATGCTTCACTCCCGAGAATCGACGACCGTGAAGCGCAAACCGCAGAGGCGCAGAGACGCCGAGAAAAGCCTGGACGCAGATCATGCAGATGAACGCAGATAGGCGAGACAAAGCACTGCGATGCAAACTTTGACATTGAAGCACCCAGCCTTTTTGGCGGAATTGGCTTCGGCTAGAACTTTCAGAAAGTCCTGCGAAACAAGAGAGAAATCAGCGACATCATCTCCCGGCGAATTGGCAATCAGAACCAGGCAAAGCCTGCCAACCCGGGAACTCTTGCAGATTCGCCTCTCTTTACATCACGCAGCTCCATAATCAGCGCTCATCTGCGCAATCTGCGTCCAAGTCTCCTCTGCGTCTCCGCGTCTCTGCGGTTGCCCTGCGCTCAGGAAATCAATCCACGTAAATCTTATCGATGAGGTCCTTGTACTTCGCTTCCACGAACCGGCGCCGAATCTTCATGGTGGGTGTCAGTTCGCCTGCATCGATGGTGAAGTCCTTCTCCAGCAGCTCAATTCGCTTGATCTGCTCGAAAGGCGCCAGATCAGCCGTCGACGACTGGATCTGCGCCAAGAGAAACTCCTTCATGGGAGCTGCGCGCAGAAGATCCAGATAGTTTCCACAAGTTAGACCCATTTGGCCTGCGCAGGCCTTGACCTTGTCCGCATTGGGCACAACCAGGGCGGAAACAAAGGGCCGCTTGTCGCCAACCACGACCACGTTGACGAAATACGGATTCGTCTTGAGCATGCCTTCAATCTTCTGCGGGGCCACATTCTTTCCGCTGGCAGTCACAATCAGGTCCTTTTTCCGATCTGTTACCCGCAGAAAGCCATCCCTGTCGAGGCTACCGATATCTCCCGTGTGAAACCATCCACCGTCGAGCGCCTCGCGTGTTTCGGCCTCGCGCCGGTAATATCCCAGCATTACGGACGGGCCGCGCGTCAGGATTTCGCCATCCTCCGCAATCTTCACCTCCACGTGCCGCAGCGCCTTGCCGACGGTCCCGAACCGGTACTCGTTGCCCCGATTCACGGAAATAACTGGAGACGTTTCGGTCAGTCCGTACCCTTCGAGAATCAGGGCGCCAACGCTAAAGAAGAAGTCGGCCAATTCCTTATCAAGCGGCGCGCCGCCCGAAATAAAGAACCGCAACCGGCCGCCCAGCTTCTGCCGAAGCTTGGAGAAGACAAGCCGGTCGGCGACAGCGTGCTTCAACTTGAGCAGGATTGAGATCGGTTTCTTGTTCAGAATGCGCCGGCTATATTCCTTTCCCACGGCTAGCGCCCACGTCATCAACTTCTGCTTCTGGGGCGGGCTCGACTTCATGGCGTCGATGATACGCGCATACATCTTCTCGAAGAATCGCGGGACACTGGCTACAACCGTCGGACGCACTTCCTGCATGTTCTGCGGCACCGTCTCGAAACTCTCGGCGTAAGCGATGCTCACGCCCAGATGGAGCATCAAGTAATCAACGGTGCGCTGGAAGATATGGCACAGCGGCAGGAAAGAGAGCGCCACGTCGGAATCCGAAATGTCGAAGGCTTCGGCGCAGTCGAGCACATTCGTCACGATGTTGCGATGGGTGAGCATCACACCTTTCGGCATGCCGGTAGTGCCCGACGTGTAGATGATGCTCGCTACGTCGTCCGCTTCCACCTGCTGCCGCATTGCCTCGAAAGTGGCCCGGTCTTTTTGCAGCGCGGTGCGACCCATCTCCAGCAGTGCGGAAAAGAGAATCGCGTTCGGTGGCGGACTGGCCGTGGCATCCATCAGCACGATCTGCCGCAGGCTGGGAATCCGTGAGGCGATGCTTGAAACCTTTTCGAATTGAAGCGGGGTTGAAACCACGATCACGCTGGCTTCCGAGTCAAGCAGCAGTCCAGCGATCTGGGCTGCGGGCAGCGTGGCATAGAACGGCACGTTGATAGCGCCGATGGAGAGGATTCCCAGGTCAGAGATGGCCCACTCTGGCCGGTTCTCAGAAAGCAAGGCAACACGGTCGCCCTTGTGCACCCCGAGCTTTGCGAGGCCCGCGCCGGCGTGGGTGACGCTCTCTCGCAGTTCGGCAGATGTAATGGGTCGATAGCTCCCGTCACGCTTCACCCTCAGAGCATCAGGCTTCTGGTAGGCTTCGCAAGCATGCTCCAGAAGATCGACCAAAGTCTCAAGCGGCGCAGCAGGCGCCTTTTTTGCAGGTATCATTTTTGTCGGGCGGATTCTCCAGACCTTCTCATTCACTGAACTGGCCAGATGAACTGAAGTTTACCCTGAGTCTTTGGAAATCGCCAACAGGGGGTGCAATTAAAAGTGGCGGGCAGCCCGCAGCGGACCGGAGCCCTTGCTGACGCGCGGGCTACTGACTGGCACCGGCGCTGTCAGTAGCCCGACCGTGAGGGAGGGCTGCAGAGCTTGCCCGCCACCTTTAATTGCACCCGCCAACAGGAACGGATGTCGGGCCAGGGGCCAGTGAAAGTCCCGCAAGTCATTGCGTTGAGGCACAGCCCTTGGTGACGCGCGGGCTTACTGACTTGAGCCTTGGCCTTTCAGTAGCCCGACTGTGAGGGAGGGCCGGCGACTTTGACGGAGCTGGGTATCCGGCGCAGTCACTCTTCCGAACGAAAGTCGCATGCTTCACGACAGTCTTTGCAGTAATAGTAACCATCCTCGCAAAGACGCACGCGATAGTCCGATTGGCACAGCATGCAATAGCGTTCGCACTCGCACTGCTGCTCATACTTGCTGCACGACCCACAGATAAACATCGTTACCCCCTTGTTTCAGTAGCCCGACCGTGAGGGAGGGCACGGGACTTTGGCGAGCCGGTCCCGTCATTCTCATTCGCCTGGCGCCGTGGCGCAAGCCCGAAAACGAGCAGGGCAAAAACGCTCTGCTTCTGCTCATCGGCGGCCTGCATGGCTCTCTTGCGAAAAACTTCAACTCCTCCGAAACCCGCTTCCAGACTTGGATTCAGGGGATTCATGCCTGCCTTTCGGCGCTGGTTTGATCCTTGACACCCCTGGGCGGCTATGCTAGTTTTGCGCTGCTTTTGCTGGATTCGACTTTCCGCATCGCTTTAGGATCATGAACTCGCCCACCGTCAGCTTGCGAAAAACCGCTCTGCATTCTCTGCACAAGAAACTGAGTGCACGGATGGCCGCGTTTGGCGGCTGGGACATGCCCATCGAATACTCGGGTGTCATTCAAGAGCATCTCGCCGTTCGCAACGCCGCCGGCCTGTTCGACATCAGCCATATGGGCGAGATCCTGATTGAGGGTCCAAACAGTCTTCGCCTCATTCAACGCGTCACCTGCAACGATGCCTCGCGTCTCAAAGACGAGCAAATTCAATACTCCGCTCTGTTGACTCCTGAAGGCACCTTTGTGGACGACATTCTGGTTCATCGTCTTAGCCCTGATCGCTACTTCCTATGCGTGAACGCGTCCAATGCTGAGAAAGACTTTGACTGGATTTTCCAGCGCAATGCGTTCAATGCCACGGTTGTCAATGTCAGTGACGCGTACACTCAATTAGCTTTGCAAGGTCCGAAAGCTTTTAAGATTTTGCAGCCGCTCGTCGACGCCGACTTGGCAACCATCAAGTATTACTGGCTGCGGAGAGGAAAAATCGCCGACCTTCATTGTCTGTTCACTCGCACGGGCTATACTGGCGAAGACGGATTCGAGCTCTATTTCGATCCACGGTCCTCCGAGCATGTCTGGAACTTATTGATGGAGGCCGGTTCCGGCGAAGGGTTGGTCCCGGCCGGCCTGGGTGCTCGCAACACCTTGCGGCTCGAGGCCAAGATGGCTCTGTACGGACATGAGATTTCCGATCAAACCACACCCTGGGAGGCAGACCTCGCCTGGGTAGTCAAGCTGGAGAAAGGCGAGTTCATCGGTAAGGAAGCGCTCTTGAGGCAGAAGGAAGTGGGCATCCAACGGAAACTAGTTGGGTTCGAAATGGTGGGCAAAGGAATTGGCCGTGACGGCTATCCTGTTCTGATCGACCGCCAGCAGGCTGGATTCGTCACCAGCGGAGGCCCTTCTCCCTATCTGAAAAAGAACATCGGCCTGGCCTACGTTCCTGTTTCGCATAGCGAGGTGGGAATGGAGATCGAGATCCAGGTTCGAACTCAGGCCGTGCCGGCCAGGATCGTCAAGACTCCTTTCTATACAAAGCCCAAGCCGTAGGCGTTTTGTACCCATGCCGCCTTGCGGCGCCACCAAAGGATGAAAATATTGTACTCGTCCTCGTTGCCGTTCTCGTCATCGGCTTTTCGCGTACAAGGACGACGAGGAGGACGATTTTCAGGAGGAGAATAGCCCATGAAGTTTCCGTCGGACTGCCTATATACGAAAGAGCATGAGTGGGTGCGGGTTCAAGAAGGCGTGGCCATCATCGGCATCACCGAGCACGCGCAGCAGGAACTGGGCGATGTCGTCTTCGTCGAACTGCCCAAAGTGGGCGATACGTTCGACACCCATGAACCTTTCGCAAATGTTGAATCGGTGAAGGCGGTCTCGGAAGTTTTTTGCCCGCTAGCGGGTGAGGTTCTCGAAGTCAACGCAGCCCTGTCCGAGTCTCCACAGCTTGCAAATGAAGATCCGTACGGGGGAGGCTGGTTCATCAAGCTCAAGATCACCGATTCCGGGCAACTAAAAAACCTTCTCAATCATGAGGAATACGCCAAATTCGTGGCAGAGGAGCCGGCAGAGTAGATGCGATACATCCCAAGCTCGGCCGAAGGTCAACAAGAGATGCTGCGGGAGATCGGCGCCAGTTCGCTGGAAGATCTCTTTTCCGGCATCCCGCAAGAGCTCCGTCTAAAATCTCTCCTGAATCTGCCTCGCGCGCTGAGCGAACCGGAGCTGATCGAAAAGTTCAAGAGCTACGCCGAAAGGAACGCCTCCGGCTTTGTTTCCTTTCTCGGCGCCGGCGTGAATGATCACTACATTCCCACAGTAATCGACAGCCTCGTCAGCCGCGGAGAATTCCTGACGTCATACACGCCGTACCAGGCGGAAATCACGCAAGGAACCTTGCAGGCCACCTTCGAGTTTCAAACTCTCATGTGCCAGCTCACAGGCATGGAAGTATCCAACGCTTCCATGTACGACGGCAGCACGGCTCTGACGGAAGCGATCCTCATGGCAGCGCGAGTCAGCCAGCGGAGCCGGTTCCTAGTGGCGTCGTCGGTGCACCCGGAGTATCGCACTGTGATGAACACCTATGCACGCCATCAAGACCTGGCACTCACCGAAATTGAACCGGGCGCAGACGGCGCCGCCAGCCTGGCCAGCCTCAAGCAGAACCTGGGCACTGACGTCGCGGCCATCGTGGTGCAGTCGCCCAACTTCTTCGGCAACCTCGAGCCGCTGGCGCAGCTTGCAGAACTGGCGCACCGGCAGGGCGCGCTCCTGGTGGTTGCCATAGCGGAAGCACTTTCTCTGGGCATTATCGCTCCGCCCGGACCGGCTGGAGCCGACATTGTGTGCGGCGAAGCCCAGTCGTTAGGAGTCCCGTCGAGCTTTGGCGGACCGCACGTTGGGTTTCTCACTTGCCGCGAAAAGTTCCTGCGCAACCTTCCCGGACGGCTCATCGGGCAGACCGTGGATTCGGAAGGCAGCCGCGGATTTGTCCTCACCCTTTCCACGCGCGAACAACACATTCGCCGCGAAAAGGCCACGTCGAACATCTGCACCAACCAGACCTTGTTTGCCTTGATGGCCACGATCTATTGCAGCCTGTTGGGCAAGAAAGGAATCCGCGAAGTAGCGATTCATAACGTCGCCAAGACCCAGTACGCTCTGTCCGAAATGAAGAGAGCAACTTCGGTCGAAATCCTCTACCCCGGCCCACGCTTCAACGAGCTAGTGGTTCAGCTTCCAGTTCTTTACGAAAATGTCGCCGCCAAATTCACCAGTGCAAAGATCATTCCAGGATTGCCGCTCGCGAAGCACTACCCCGCTCTAAAGAATTGCCTGCTACTTTCCTTCACCGAAACCAAGAGCAAAACCGACATCGACCGGTTGATCCAGTTGCTGGGCACGATCCAGTGAGTTGCTCGTCCAGAACGCTGCGAGTTGATGCCAGAAAATTTAAGTTGCCTGACATTGCCGATGTCGTGGCAATCCCCGTATAATCCGGCTCATTCGCATCTAACCCATTGAGGTTAGTAAGCCGTCATCGGCAAACAGCACAATACACCGGATAAAACCCGCAGAACTCGGCGGGTTGTATCCGGTCGACTTGTAGGCCGCATCGAGGGTGCCATGCCGGAGATCCAGAGAGCGGATCCGCGCGTACGCAGGAAGGCGGTGCTCCTCGTCGCTTGCGGGTTGGTCGCCGGCCTAGTCATCATTCCGCTTACGGAGTTCTATCGCCCGGCACTCGTAGACTGGATCACTCGAGACCCCGAGCAGATCGACTCACGACTCAGACTGGCGGTCGCGGTCCTCGCCGTGGCGTTCGCCGGGCCTCTCTTGGGCTTCGCCGCCTACTTGTGGCGTCTCGGCAATCACATCGTTCGAGCGGAGCGGTTTCCCGCGGCGGGCGCTGTCGTCATGCGAGACACAGTGGTGCTACAGGGCACCCCTGCCCGTCGCCGGGGACGCCTCATGCAGCTGGTCGCAGTTTTGCTGGTTTCTGCAGTCACCGCGTTCACGGTCGTCCTATGGCAGCTTGTGTCGCTACTCGGTTCGCGTTCACCCTAACAGTCGACTGGAGCCGACCACGGCGCAGAGCTCAATTTAATTCACCCAACCATCAATGACGCTGCCGTCACGGCTCCGTCGCTACCCGTTAGGGCTTTGGTTTCTCTGTCCCATCCTTTCGCTCTCCGCTGCCCGCAAGAGTTTCTTGCCATTTCAAGAGAGGTTCCCTAATCTACGTATTGAATACGTACGACAATCAGCGAGGACAGGCATGCAGAAGAAACTGACCATCACGGTGGATGAGAAAGTCTACAAGGGATTGCATAGCGTCGTCGGGCGCGGCAACATCAGCCAGTTTATCGAGGCATTGATTCGGCCGCATGTCGTTTCCAAGGATCTGGAAGCTGCTTATCAGCAAATGGCAGAGGATGAGGCGAGGGAAGCCGAGGCATTGGAGTGGTCAGAGTCCACCATTGGAGACGTCCGGTAATGAAACGGGCTGAGGTATGGTGGGTGAACTTTGAACCTTCTGTACATGGAGAAATCCGAAAGAAAAGACCCGCCGTAATCGTCAGCAATAACGCAGCTAACAAGTTCCTGAACCGAGTTCAAGTCGTGCCCCTGACCAGACAGACAGATCGCATCTACCCGAGTGAGGCGGAGGTCATTGTTGGGGGTCGACCCAACAAGGCAATGGCGGACCAGTTGACCACTGTCAGCAAAGCGCGCCTGACAAGAATGATCGGCCGACTCGCAACTTCTGATATGCGGA
>JAKEER010000267.1 GCA_022616615.1 Acidobacteriota bacterium | reverse complement strand
GATCACGCGGCAAAAGCAAATTGGGTTTCAACCATAAGATGGCCACTGCCGATTTAAACCATAACATGACCGCTTTGGCCACGAATTGCTGGAAGTCACAAAAACGGCTGCGGCCCGTGCCTGCTGCCAGCGCTTGGCGATGCCCATCACACAGAGGGCCTGTCCCGGGAACGGTCGCCGCAACAGGCTTTCCAACCGTGGCGATAAGGGATCCTTCGCAGCGTGAAGCGGTGGATAACTGTTCACAATCCGCGCCCCAAGCTCGGTGGAGTATTGACGGAGATATGTGGCGATATCGGTTATGTTGGCATGCTTCATCAAATCCTTTCCTTTCAGTTCACTGCTTGCCGTGATGACCACATAATCCACATACTTGGCTGAGTTCAAATTCACTCCAAGGAGTCAGCCAAATGTTCAACGAGCTAATGAAGCGCAGCAATGCAGCATGGCTTTACAGCACGGGCCGCTTCGCCGAAGAGCGAAGCACGTTTCTTTGCGACCTGATCGAACGCGGCCATAATGGTTGGCACACGCTCCGACAGACCAACAGGTTGTTGCTAGCCATTGCGGAACGATTGAACGTACGGCAACGAATGCCGGTAACGGAACGGCAGATCGTGCTGGCAGCCAGAGACTGGGTCGCGAAGACATGCTCGGCGAGTTGCACAGACGAGACCCGTGACACCGCAACGAAAAGGTTCATTTTTGTGGCCAAGAAGTGGTTGCATTTCTTGGGCAAGTGGCATGAGCCGGACCGCAATCCTCAGTTCAAACCAGAACTCGACAGTTTTCTTAAAGAGCTCCGGGATCAGAGAGGATACACGGACGAAACCATTTCCACTCGCAACTCGGCGCTGAACCTTTTCTTCGAGTGGCTTGGAAAACTAGGCATCTCGCTGAAGGAATTGTCTCCGCAGATCCTTGCGGCGTATTTTGTTCAAAACAAGGCAAGCGGCTGGAAAAAAACAACAGTCAAAGCGTATGGTAACTCGCTACGCGCCTTCGTTCGGTACGCAGCCCGGCGCGGTTGGTGCGCGCAAGGATTGGCTGAGACAATACATAGTCCACGCATCTATTCGATGGCCGGGCTTCCGGAAGGTCCAAACTGGGACCAGATCCAGCGCCTGATTGCCAATCTCAACACCGAACGCCCGAGCCATAATCGCGACCGTGCAATCGTTCTGCTTGTGGCGGTCTACGGACTGCGAATCGGCGAGGTTTGCGGGTTGACTCTGGATGACCTGGACTGGGTCCATGAAAAACTTCGTGTCCGACGTCTGAAGAACAAGCGCACTCAGGAATGTCCCCTGACCGCCGAGGTGGGCAATGCCATTCTGAATTACCTCCAGAACGTCCGGCCTCGATGTTCCTCGCGCTTTCTTTTTCTGACGCTGCGCAGGCCGTATAGGCCAATGTCCTCGACAGGTGCATCTTCTTCCGTGGCCTGTCACGTTCGGGCACTTGGTCCGGCACCACACTATGGCCCACACAGTTTGCGCCACGCCTGCGCCAGCCATCTTCTAGATGAGGGATTTTCGATTAAAGAAATCGGCGACCACCTAGGTCACCGCTCGCCAAGGTCAACCCAGATCTATGCCAAGGTCCAGCGTAAGAAATTGGCGCAGGTTGCTGACGCACAACTATCGAGTCTGACGGAATACTTACGTGCGCAAACGCAGCCGATGACAGCGCACTGGGCAAAAGAACGCTTGCGTTCACTTCAGGAGGTCTCCACTTTCGGATTGGGAGGCCTTCAATGAAACTCGCTTCCGCCATTGAGGATTTCATCCAATACAAGCAGGCCCTTGGTAACTTGTACATCGGTTCGGCGAACATCCTGAAGGCATTTGTTCGAAAGACAGGAAATCTCGAACTGGAGGCTCTCACGAGCGCCCACTGCCAGGCATTCCTGCCAGTCAAGAGTGGTACGGTTACGAGCTTTTGGTTCCAGAAGTACGCCACACTCGACCGTTTTTTCCGCTACGCAACCGAGCGCGGATATATACAGCATCGAGTTCTCCCCACTTCCATGCCAGAACGCCCGCCGCGCTTCGTTCCTTACATCTATTCGACCGACGACATCCGTCGCTTACTGGCCGTGCCTGACTCGCACTACCCACGGACATATCCGTTGTCCCCGGACACCATGCGTACTTTCCTCCTCGTCCTTTACGGGACCGGACTGCGAGTGGGAGAAGTGGGCCGTCTGACGCATGCCGAGGCGGACCTCAGAAATGGAACACTTCTGATTAGGGAAACGAAGTTCGGCAAATCGCGACTGGTTCCGATCGGAAAGGATCTTGTCAGCATCCTCAGACTCTACCGAATGCGCCATCGTCCGGGTGTTGGTTACCAACGCCCACCGACGCTCCTCGCCACCAAGATCGGGATGATGATCCGAAACGATCATGCCGATCACGCATTCGAATGGCTGAGAAGAGAGGCTGGGGTACTGCGATTTGACAGTGCCCGCTATCAGCCAAGGCTCCATGATTTCCGCCACACATTTGCCGTGACCCGCCTCTTGACCTGGTATCGCCAGGGGAAAGACGTACAGCGAATGCTTCCTTTGCTGTCCACATATCTTGGCCACTGCGGCGTGGAAGAAACGTCCGTGTACCTCCAGATGACACGGGAACTCCTCCAGGAAGCCAACTGCTGCTTTGAGCGCTATGCCTTCGCGGAGGTGCAGAATGGCTGATCATGCTTCAGTTGGCTTTTGGGTTCGACGCTATCTGTCTGAGTACCTGGTTCATGAACGCGGCGTATCACGAAACACACAGCAGAGCTATCGCGACACGTTCTGTTTGTTCCTGCCGTTCGTCGCCGCGCACCGCAAAACAGACGTTGATAAGCTCGTGATCGACGACCTTTCGCCCAACATCGTTTTGAAGTTTCTCTCGCACCTGGAACAGGCTCGAAGTTGCTCCGTTGCCACTAGAAATCAAAGGCTCGCCACGCTCCACGCTTTCGCCCGATATACGGGAAACTGCAGCCCCGAGCATGCGGAATGGTGCGCGGAGGTCCGCAATGTTCCGTTCAAACGAGCGTGGAGGACATCCATTACGTATCTGGAAAAAGAAGAAATCAACGCACTGCTTCAGGCGCCGGATCGGAGCAGTAAGCTCGGTCAACGCGACTACGCCTTGCTGTTGTTTCTCTATAACTCGGGGGCTCGAGCTAGTGAAGCAGTTCGAGTTGCGATCGAGGATCTAAGTTGGGACTCAACAGGAACCGGTTCTGTTAAGATTCATGGCAAAGGCCGGAAAATTCGATTTTGTCCGCTTTGGAAAAAGACGATGGCTGAACTGCATTGTCTCATCCGAGGAGGGGATCCGGGCAGGCCATTGTTCCTCAACCGATATGGCGACGCCATGACGCGCTTTGGAGTTCATGAGCTTGTGGCGCGTTCGGCGGAACTCGCGGCGGAGAACATCCCATCCCTAAGAGCCAAGCGTGTTAGCCCACATACCATTCGGCACTATGTCGAGTCCCTGACTATGTCGAGTACGCCCGGTGGGAGACGCACCGGCGCCCGAAAAACATGGCCATCCGTGAATTCGCGGATTGGTTTTGCTCGGCATAGTCCGGACCTCATTCTCGAAGGATCGGCAGGGTGATGACGTGTCATCATCGCTTGCGTCTAGACGCGGTGAGACGTTGTACAAGAGGCGGAGAAGCCATCGGTATGGCCTTCCGCAGCACCTGGTTTCCGCATGAACCGAATTCGGCAGAGTCAGCCGTTACGCCTGCCTTGCCAATTCTGCAGAATGGAGACCCTTTAAGACTATGTTGAGTCCGAAGGGAGTCGACAGCCTGATTAGCGCCTGTGCGGCGACAGTACTCGACATAGTCAGGGACTCGACATAGTGCCTCCTATGTCTCTAGAGACATAGGAGGCACACGACTGCAACCCATCTGCTCCGAGCTGGCGTTGATCTGAACACGATCAGGGCGTGGCTCGGACATGTTTCACTGGATACGACAAATATCTATGCGGAAACAGATCTGGCTCTTAAGGCAAAAGCTCTGGCCGCCTGCGACCCTGGGGGCGGGCGTCGGAGAAGCAAGAAAAAGTGGCGGGATAATCCAAACGTAATGGAGTTCTTGCGCAAGCTCTGAGCGATCTGTCTTCTGCATCTCTCGTTTATCCTAACGGGGCGCCATCGTTCGGCGCCCGTTTTTTATGTGGCGGCACCCGGAAAGCAAACCATATCAAATGAGGCCCTTCGTGAAGCATGCCAACATAACCGACATCGCAACATATCTTCGTTTGGACTAAACCGCTTCGCGGTATTTGCTTCGGTCAACCTCATTTCGTCTTCCCCACCTGAGCTCCGTTGCGAAAGCATGGAGTGGCTGCTTGCAGCCCATTCCATCTCTCAAAGGAGCTTTCTATGTCATCCCTTCGACAACGCATGACCGAAGACATGCAGGTGCGGAATCTCTCACCGCATACCCAAGCCTCCTACAAGCAACAGGTGTCATTATTTGCACGTCATTTCAGTAGGTCACCGGAAGCGCTGGGTCCCGAGGAGATTCGCTCTTACCAGGTCTACCTGACCAACGAAAGGAAGCTGGCTCCCAGCTCCATCCTGATCGCCGTAGCCGCTCTGCGGTTCCTTTACAAAGTCACACTCCATAAGGATTGGACCTTCGAAGAGATTATCCCGGCACCCAAGAAGCCCAAGACCTTGCCCATTGTTCTCAGTCGCGAAGAGGTCCTGAAGTTTCTCGGCTGCGTGTCGAGCCTCAAACATCGCACGATCCTAACCACTTGCTACGCAGCCGGGCTGCGAATCTCCGAAGCCACCCGCCTGAAGCTCACCGACATCGATAGCCAACGGATGGTCGTTCGTGTCGAACAGGGTAAGGGGCAGAAAGATCGCTACGTCATGCTGTCGCCCAAGCTGCTGGAAATCCTGCGCGCCTGGTGGCGAGTGGAAAAACCCAAGCCATGGCTTTTCCCAGGCGAGGTTGTCGGCGCTCCTATTACCAAGGACGCCGTGGAACAAGCCTGCCAGAAGGCGCATCGGTGTTGCCGCATTCCCAAGCCGATCACACCCCATTCGCTCAGACATGCCTTTGCTGTGCACCTGCTCGAATCTGGAACCGACGTGCGCACCATCCAACTGCTGCTCGGTCATCGCAGCCTGGCTACCACCGCCCAATACCTGCGCATCGCCACCAGCAAGGTATGTTCTACCACCAGCCCATTCGATCTGCTCCCATGTCCTGTTCCCACTGAGGCAAAGCCCCCGGCACCCCAATACTTCTGACCGTCGGGCTGATGGATCGTCCCAAGCCGGAAGTGGCCGACGTCTTGCGCCGCTACGGCGAAGCCTATCGCCAAAAGCACGACGTCACCTTGTCCACCGCCCAGCGGCGCGTCATGAGCGCGATCGAAGTGTGCCGTACCGCCGCCCTCGGCGGTCATACCGAACAGTGCGATCAGTGCGGGCACCAGCGCGTTTGGTATAACTCGTGTCGCGACCGTCATTGCCCAAAGTGTCAGTCTCTGGCCCGCGCCGCCTGGATCGAAGACCGGCAAACCGAGCTGCTGGACTGCCAGTATTTCCACGTGGTCTTCACCCTACCGGAAGAGATTGCCGCCATCGCTTTCCAAAACAAGGAAGTGGTCTATGGAATTCTCTTCCGGGCCGCGGCTGAGACCTTGTCCACCATCGCTGCCGACCCAAAACATCTGGGGGCCCAGATCGGCTTCTTTGCCGTTCTTCACACCTGGGGCCAGAATCTACTTCACCATCCCCATCTCCATTGCGTCGTCTCTGGCGGGGGAATCTCGCCCCACGGCGATCGTTGGATCTCCTGCCGACCAGGATTCTTCTTACCCGTGCGAGTGTTGTCCCGTTTGTTCCGCCGCTTGTTCCTGAAGTTCCTCGAGAAGGCGTTCAACTCCGGTAAGCTCAGATTCTTCTCTTCGCTCCAGACACTTCACGACCGTCAAGTCTTCCTGCATCATCTGGCTCCTGTACGGAAACAAGAATGGGTGGTCTATGCCAAGCGGCCTTTTGCCGGACCCCAACAAGTACTCGACTACGTGGGCCGTTATACCCACCGCGTGGCCATCTCCAACCATCGACTCATCGATATCGACGATGGCCAAGTGCAGTTCCGCTGGAAGGACTATCGCGACAATCACCAGCAGAAAACCATGTCCTTGTCGGCCGACGAGTTCATCCGCCGCTTCCTGCTTCACGTGTTACCTGAGGGGTTTCAACGCATCCGCTACTATGGATTCCTAGGCAATCGCCATCGCCAGAAGAAACTTGAGCGATGCCGTCAACTACTGGAAATGGATGATCAAGCACTTTGTGCTGCGGAACCCCTACTCGATTATCGCGACCGATACGAGGCCCTCACCGGATCTTCTCTGCGGGAATGCCCTGTGTGCCACAAGGGGAGCATGATTCCCGTTGAAGTGATGGCAAACCCTGACAAACGTCCTCCCATCAGAGACACCTCATGAGTGGCGTTGCCGTTCCTTCATTGCTGTCCCCGCGAACCCGGCCACGCCGAGTCAGGAGAAAGGTGTTGTCTGCGCAAGCGCAAGGCTTCCCGACAACAATCTGTCCTCCTTTTCCAGATAGCCTTCCCTTTGAATTTCGCACCTTCAGCCCTTCATCAACGCCACCCCGCGGCCTTTCCAGCAATACGCACGGTCTTTCCCAAAAACCCTGGCGACGATTCAATGCCCATAGCTTGGGGGTACTCCCGCGGTTTAGTCCAATCCATTTTTAGCCCACCGTCGCGTTCAAGATCTCGTCGCACCAACAAGTCCATCTGTCGCAACGCTGGCCTAAAAATGCTCTGCATTATGTGGTCGACCACATAAACGAAGATACTCGCTTATTGAGTGCAACTTCATGGTGGGAAGATCCTTTCCGACAAAAGATCGAAACAACCCGAGGGCGGCCAGAAGCCAATCTGGGGCAGAGGGGAAAGCGTGCGAAAAGGGGAATGCAAAGGAATCAATCGCAGGGTTAGTTCACAACGGTGAGACCAGAGCTGACTGCCAGGTTGAGTTCAGGCTGTGGCTTGCATTTCCGGGAGGGCCGGTTCTGTTACGAAGCCCCTCGGACGTTCCAGTGAATCTTGCTCTCGTCCGGATGTTGACAAGGCCACTCCAGCTGAGCATTTCCTCTTTGCCGTTTGCGGCAACGGTGAGCGGCCCATCTCAATCAGTTCTCACTTTCCATAGTACGTTGGTAGCTCTCGACCCACTGCCGCGATGGTGGCAATATGGTCGAAGTCAACAAGTGAGACCGATTAAGCAGTTGTCGATCGCGGCACTCAGATAGTTAGTACTGGCATGGGAGGACCTATCATCCACTTCCAAATGTAAATCTAGATCCCATCGGTGTTGGAAAAGAGACCTCAATGTCCTTCCTGGCGAACCCCGGACGGTACGTGCGACCCCCGGGTTGGCCCTCTGATTCCACGCCGTATTCCCGGCAGTGTCGGGCGAACTATCGACGAACTATTGCTTGACCCCGGCTTCTGTTTTTGCTAGCGTTCGCTCGTCAGTTTCAAGGTGCTCACCTTTAATCGGTGAGTGAAAAGGGAAGCGGGTGAAAATCCCGCGCGGTCGCGCCACTGTTAACAGTAAGCGGGCTGGCAATGTTCAGGCCACTGTTGAATTCTTCAATGGGAAGGCCGCCAGATCGCGATGACCTGTGAGCCAGGAGACCTGCCTTGGAGTTCTGAAGGTGCTTGCCACGCTTCGCTAGAGAGCGGTGGGTACGGCAGCGATGGTTTTTCCTCTGATCATCCTTTTTCCTGCGTTTCCATCCGTCTCATCCTACCGACTTACAGCGTTGGCCTAGAGAGTCACTAACACCAAAGCTGCGGTTTTTTCGCGATGCTCACTCTGATCCTGGGCGGCGCGCGAAGCGGCAAGAGCCGTTTCGCGCAGTCTCTCTGCTCGACATCCTCGAAGGTGGCCTACATCGCCACCGCCCGAATAGGAGATGAGGAAATGCGGGCCCGTGTGAATCGCCACCGCCTGGAGCGGCCTTCGAACTGGATGACGGTGGAAGAGCCGCTGGCGATCGGGAAGGCCGTCCGGGGGAATGTGCCTGGCTATGACTTCATTCTTCTGGATTGCCTCACGCTTTGGCTAAGCAATCTGGCCTGGGAGCGCCGGGCGGATTCTCCTGAGGTCTTGGAACAGGTCGTCCTTGACGAGTTGAGTCAACTGGCCAGTGTATCCGTAGAGACACAACTCATCGTAGTAAGCAATGAAGTGGGGTGCGGCATTGTGCCTGAATCTCCGGTCGGCCGCCAGTTCCGGGACCTTCAGGGATGGGCCAATCAGCGGATCGCAGGCCAAGCCCAAGTGGTCTATCAAATGGTCGCAGGCATTCCGGTTGTTGTCAAAGCGCCGATGAAAGGGGGGATGTGAAGCCAATCCTTTAGGAACTCAACATCAGCCATCTGCTTCCGGAATTGAACGGAAAGTTTTCATGATTACCGGAGGTTGCCAAGCCTGGGAGGACACTACGTTCTTCCAAGCTCGAGCTGGTTGTTGTTCATAAGCTTGTTTTCCAACTACCACGATGCGCGCCAGGTGTCCGGGAAGTGCGGTTAGAGTCCGCCACTGCCCTCGCAACTGTAAACGGCAAATGAGTCCGCAGAAAGCCACTGTCTCGACAGAGATGGGAAGGCGCGGAGAGTAGGCAAGCCGTCAGTCAGGAGACCGACCTGGAACGCGTCTTTGATTCCTCCGCAGGGGAGGAGAAAGGACATCTTCATGCAACGAGTTTCTCTTCACAACTACTTCGTTATTGTTCTGCTGTTTTCCACGCGCACACTTCTCATCGGCGCGGACACAACCTCTCTGACAGGCCACATCACCGATCCACAAGGGGCCTCTGTGGCGGGTGCGATCGTCACTCTATATGATCGCGACAACGCGACGCGGATCAGAGTCACAAGTGATCTAACTGGGGCATATCACTTCGAGCGGGTGCGAGCTGGGGAATACCTTTTGGAAGTGGACTCTCCTGGGCTTGCACAGCCTACCGTATTGACTGTCAATCTAGAACTCGGACAGCAAACAGTCCTCGACGTTGCTCTAGGAATGGCTGGGCATCACGACGAGGTGGTCGTCACCGCTTCAGGAACGCCGCAGTCCGTGGACGAGGTTTCCAAGGCGGTTACCGTTGTTGATCAGCGGAACATTGAGGAACGGGATGAGGTTTCGATTTCCGAAGCGTTGCGACCTGTTCCAGGCCTGCGCGTTCAACAATTGGGCGGCCCAGGGGCGTTTACGAGTATCAAGATCCGCGGGCTGCGCAATGAGGATACAGCCGTGCTTGTCGATGGGTTGCGTTTTCGAGATGCGGCCGCCACACAGGGTGACGCCTCGGGGCTCCTCGCAGATTTGATCGTGACGAACATAGACCGCTTGGAAGTCTTGCGCGGATCAGGCTCATCACTTTATGGAAGCAATGCCATTGGCGGCGTCATCAACGTGGTCACGGCTGAAGGAGGCGGCCGGCTGCGCGGCAAACTGGCGACAGAGGGCGGCGCCCTCGGTCTGTTTCGCGGTCGCGCTCAAATCTCAGGCGGAATCAAGGACGATCGCCTGACCTACAGCTTAGGTCTTACTCATCTCAACGTCTCAAAGGGGGTTGACGGTGATGACGCGGCGCGAAACAGTAGTGGCCAAGGGCGTTTGAACTTTCGTCTTTCCCCATCAGCCACGCTCTCCGGACGGATTTACAGCGCCGATTCGTTTTTGCAACTAAACAGCAGTCCGAGGGCATTGGGGAACGTGCCGCCCCGTGGAATTGTTGAAGCGGTGCCGCTCTCCAAGCAGGTCCTCCGTCTCTATGAGAGCGGGACTCCTCTCTCTCAGCTCGACACTGGGGCCGCGACGTTCATTCCTTCGGCCAACGACCCTGATGGCAGCCGGAACACCAATTTTTTTTCCGGTGCTGTCCTGTTCACGCATCAACCGTCGGAAAAACTGAGCTACACGGCTAGCTATCAGGGGCTGGTTTCGAACCGGAGTTTCCCCAATGGCCCGGCTGGGGTTGGCTCTCAGCCGAGAGGAAACGTCGATTCTGAATTTGGAGGCCGCATCCAAACGCTGAATGCCGGCCTCAGCTACAGGCTTGGCGCCGTTCAGTCCATCCATGCCGGAGGTGAGTTTGAGAACGAACGTTTTGTCAATCGGTCGTTCGCTGTCAGAGCCGCTGAAAATTCGGAAGTGGAAGTGACCCAGCGCAGCGGTGCTTTTTTTGTCCAGGAGCAGGTCCGTCTGCTGGCTGGACGGCTGCAGCTCTCGGCTGCTTTCCGCGCCCAGGCATTCGCATTGCAAACACCTCGCTTCATGCCCGCGGCGGCCCCTCCCTACCAGGGACTGAGCTTTACGTCCCCTCCTACGGCTTACACCGGTGATGGTTCGGCGGCTTACTTCTTTCGCAAAACCGGAACAAAGATTCGTGGCCACGTGGGGAATGGATACCGTGCCCCATCTCTCTTCGAGCGTTTTGGCACGTTCTTTGGAAGCTTTGGCTACTCCATCTTTGGCGACCCCCGGCTGCGTCCGGATCGCTCGGTGGCCTTCGATGCCGGAATCGATCAAGAGCTTCTCCAAGGCAAGCTTCGCGCTTCGACCAGTTACTTCTACACTCGGCTTCGGGAAGTCATCATCTTCGATTTTTCAGGGGTCATTAACCCTTCTAATGATCCCTTCGGACGTTCTGGAGGATATCGCAATACCGGCGGAGGACTTGCCCGAGGGATGGAAATCAATGTGACACTTCGCCCAACGCCTTCGCTGGACTTGGCTGGCTCCTATACCTACACCAACGCGGACCAACGCGTGCCCTTGGTGGAAGACATTCTTCGTTCCTTCGCGATTCCTGACCATCAGTTTTCGTTCGTTGCTACCCAGCACATTGGCCAGCGCTTCTTTGTTAATTTTGACTTCGTCAGCTCCAGTAATTTTTTGGTTCCCATTTTCCACCCTGTGACCTTCGCCAGCCGGGCCTTCCGGTTCGGAGGCATCCGCAAGGCGGATTTGGGAGCCAGCTATCGGCTGCCACTCTCGGACTATAGAAGCCTACGTTTCCATTTCAAGGTGGATAACCTGCTCAATCGCGACTACTACGAGAATGGTTTCCGTACGCCGGGAGCCACCGGAATAGCCGGAGTACAGTTCGAATTCTAGGCTGCCGTTGATCCAAAGATTGAGTTGTCTCGCTGGCGCACCCTTGACTGGTGAACATGAGAAAGCGATTCTCGTCCGCCGCCTTCAACTTTGGGCCCTCGACGCTCCTAAGATGTGCCGCCAGTCTCGCCTTGATTTTGGCGGCCTCCTGCAGGGCTAGTTCCCCTACCAATCAAGAAGCAGCGCCAACTGGACCGAACCGGCATGTTCCCGAAAGAATCATCTCGCTTTCGCCAAGCGTGACCGAAATCATCGCCGGGTTGGGAGCTTTCCGAAGGGTGGTTGCCGTTTGCCAGTTCTGTGATTTTCCACCAGAAGTCAAAGCGCTTCCCCGGCTGGGCGGTTGGCAGAACCCGAAGCTGGAGCAGGTCATGGAGCTGCGGCCCAACCTAGTCATCATGACCGAGGCCCAGGCGCCATTCGTCCAGAAGCAGCTCCAGATGCTGGGAATTCAGACACTCGCTGTGCCTAGCCTCTCCATCGAGCATACATTTGCAGCCATCAAAGCGATCGGTGACGCTGTCGGATGTTCGGATCAGGCTGAGTCGCTGATAACCCAGACCAAGGTCGGCTTGGACGAGATTGGCTTCCGAACGAAGCTGTTGCGACGCCCGCGCGTGCTATGTGTCGTCGGCCGGGTGCCTGGTACTCTGCGTGACTTGTATGTGGCGACCAAGGGAAGTTTTCTGGAACAGCTGATCGGGATTGCCGGCGGAGAGGCCCTGTCTCCGACAAACCAAACGGGCTATGGCAAGATGAGTAAGGAGGCCGTGATGAGCCTCAATCCCGAAGTCATTATCGACATGGTGCCGGGAGCCGAGGGCAAGCTGACGGAAGATCCTTTGCAGGTCTGGCGCCAGCTGCCAGAGATCAAAGCAATGCAAACGGGCAGGATCTTTCCTATCAAAGAAACCTCTGTCTTGCATCCCTCACAATTCATAGCGGACACCTGTCGGCGCTTTGCAAAGATCATTCACCCGGAGATCTTTTAGGATGGCTTCCAGTACAGAACAACTTGCCAAGACTATTCCTGCGGACACGCCGATGCTGGAGGCGCGAAACCTAAGCTTTGCGTACTCTTCAGGAAGATTCGTTGTCAACGGGGTTTCGCTGAAATTGCAGCGCGGCACAATGGCCGCACTCTTAGGAGCCAATGGCTCCGGGAAGTCCACCCTCATTCGTTTGCTATCAGGAATACTCTTGCCCAGCGCCGGAGAGGTCCTGCTTTTGGGAAAGCCGATTCCCCGTATCCCGAAAACCCTGCTGGCCCGCACGTTGGCCTATGTGCCACAACTCAACCCTCTGAGTTTCCCTTTCACTGCGTTAGAAGTCGTGTTGGCAGGGCGCAGTCCGCATGTTCCACGATTTCAGTTTGAGAACCGTCTTGATTTCGAAAAGGCCTGGACAGCGCTGGAAACAGTGGGAGCGTCGCATCTCGCGCAGAGGCCCGTAACAGAGCTCTCTGGCGGAGAGCGTCAGTTGGTCGTTTTTGCCCGCGCTATCGCTCAGGCTCCTGAGTGGCTGCTCCTGGATGAACCTTCGGCCTCCCTGGACTTAAAGCATCGCGCGGAACTGATCCGGAATCTGGTTCGACTTCGAGATCGAATGAATTTGACTGTCCTTTTGGTTACTCATGACGTGCCGCTGTTAGACGAGAGTTTTGATGTTGTCTTTGCTATGCGGGCGGGGGCGATTCTAACAGCGGGAAAGCCTTCAGAAATCCTGACTAATGAGGTTCTCTCTTCTGTTTATGAAGACCCTTATCTTCAATCGCGGAACGTGGAAGGTCGCACTTTCGTTTGGTCGGCAACCCATCGTGATCCTGGGGATCACCAAGAATAGCGACGATGTGGGCTTTAGCTTTGTTGAAGCTTTGTTCTCCGGCAGGCGGCGGGATTATTGGTACTTTTGCCGCCGGGCGGAGACGGCCTCCGGTATTCAGCCCGTTCTCGGGAGAGTTACGGCGTGATCGTTGAGAATCGCTCGGGCAGGGCCATAAAACGAGAAAAGATAGCGTCGGCCGAAAGCGCCATTCCATCGGGACCCATGCCAAGATCTCGCCTTGTTCGTGCTCTCGTCATTCTGTTGCCGGTGCTGGTCGTGGCCACGGCTACCTCCCTGTGGGCTGGTTATCGCTTTCTGGATCTGACAACACTGAGCCATGATCTGGTGATGCAGTCGGTTTTTTTCCGTCTTCGCTTGCCAAGGGTTTTGTTGGCCGCAATCATTGGCGCCTCTTTGGCCACAGTCGGCGCCGCTTTGCAGGCCCTTTTCCGGAATCCGCTGGCCGACCCTTTTACTTTGGGGGTGACTGGAGGCGGAATGCTGGGGGCCAGTTTGGCCATTGCGATGGGGTGGGGAGTCAGCGTTTTGGGAGTGCCTTTCGTGTTCCTGGCTGCTTTCGCCGGGGCTTGTATCGCCATGGTTGCGATCTACCAACTCGCCCGCGTGGGTTCGTTGGTGCTGCCGGGAACTTTGCTGCTCGCAGGGGTTGTAATGAATCTCGTTTCCGGAGCCGGCGTGATCATCATCCAATACTTGGTGGACTATACGCGAGCCCTGCAGATCCTCCGCTGGATGATTGGCAGTCTTGATGTCATCGGCTTTGAGCTCATCGGCCGTATGTTGGTTCTTTTGTTGCCTGGATGGCTGCTGTTGCTGGCTGCGGCAGGTGACTTGCACCTTCTTGCCATGGGTGAAGAAACGGCGGCCAGCCTGGGAGTCAATGTGCGGCGATGCGAACGTCTCGTCTATATAGCGTCTTCGCTCGTGGTCGGCGTTACCGTCGCTGTGGGCGGAGCCATTGCTTTTGTGGGATTGATCGTCCCTCATGCCGTTCGCCTTTTATTTGGCGAGGACGTGCGGATCGTCGTGCCCTGTTCGTTCTTGCTGGGTGCGAGTTTTCTCATGCTGGCTGATGCTTTGGCGAGGACAGTGCTTGACGCCGGTGAGCTGCCTGTAGGCGCCATGACGGCGCTGCTGGGAGGCTTGACGTTCTTCTGGCTGCTGCGCAGGCGCCAGCGTTATGCAGCCATTTGAAAAAGACCAGCCCGTTATGTCTGATGTTATCCATTTAATTGAGCCAAAAGAATCTGAAACAAAAGAGTTTCCGAGCCGCATTGTGTGCCTGACCGAAGAAACGACGGAAACGTTTTATCTCCTTGGGGAAGACCACCGTATTGTAGGCGTGTCTGGATATACGGTCCGGCCTCCGCGGGCCCGCCTGAAGCCCAAAGTGTCGGCCTTTATCAGCGCCAAAATCGATAAGATCCTGGCGCTGCGCCCCGATCTGGTACTGGCCTTTTCCGACCTTCAGGCGGACATTGCCCGCGACTTGATTGGCCACGGCCTGACCGTTTTCTCCTTCAACCAGCGGAGTGTCACAGCCATTCTTCAGATGATTCAGACTCTGGCGCGCCTTATAGGCGCCTCGGAGAAGGGAAAGGCCCTGGTGGAACAGTTGCAGTCGGGACTTCAGGCCATCCGGGTCTCCGCGGCTCACTTTCCACACCGTCCGCGTGTCTTGTTTGAGGAATGGAAGGATCCTCTAATCAGCGGCATTCGGTGGGTGGAGGAACTGATCGAAATCGCAGGCGGCGATCCCGTCTTCCCCGAATTGCGCGCCCATGTTTTGGCCAAAGATCGCATCCTTAGACCTGCCCAAGTGATCGAACGAGATCCGGAAGTGATCATCGGTTCCTGGTGTGGCGTGAAGGTCAACAAGAACTACATCAGATCACGCGAAGGCTGGTCACAGATTTCTGCGGTGCGTAACCATCACCTTTATGAAATCAAATCCACTTACATCCTGCAGCCGGGGCCCGCCGCTCTGACTGAAGGTGTCCGCCAGCTCCACGCTATCTTGGCCCGAGTGGTGAATGTGGAAGTGGATTCGCGTCTTGCGCCTGAGGAGCGCATGGATCCTGACCTCATCGTGCAAAAACGCTAATCACCATGAAAGGAAAATCAAATGAGCATAGCAACCAAGCGAGGAGACACTGGCAAGACCGATCTGGTGGGCCGCGTGCGGGTTTCGAAAGGAGAACTGCGTGTTGAATGCTACGGCACCCTGGATGAGCTTAATGGCCTATTGGGTTTTGCCCGGTCGATCTGTAAGGATCACGAAGTTCAAGATCTGGTCAAGGAAATACAACGTGAGCTCTTCAAGGTTGGATCCGCCATTGCCACTCCGCCAGAGTCTAAGGCCAAGGCGCCGGAGATCAGCGCAGAGATGGTCAACGCCCTCGACGCGCACGTTCACCGTATCGAATCGATGGAGGGAATTGTAGGCGACTGGTCCCTTCCGGGCGAGCTCCCGGAGGCGTCCGCTCTGGATGTGGCCCGCACTGTTTGTCGCCGCGCCGAGCGCAGCCTTGTCAGACTGCATGAGGGCGGCGGCCTGATTTCTCCTCATCTTCTGGCTTACCTTAATCGGCTTTCGGACTTGCTGTGGCTGCTGGGCCGGCTGCTTGAAGTTCGAGCGGGCGTGGATGCAACGCTGCGACCCAAAGAGAAGCCGGGGAAGCGCTGGTCACGAGCCTGGTAATACGATCGCACCTGCCTATAACAATCCAAAAATGACCGCTCGTTCTCTCATGATTCTTGGTACCGCCTCGCATGTTGGCAAGTCCATCGTCGCGACGGCGCTCGGCCGCATTCTTTCCGACATGGGCCACCGGGTGGCTCCCTTCAAGGCCCAGAACATGTCACTCAATTCGGCGGCGACACCGGATGGCTGCGAGATTGGCCGCGCCCAGGCGTTACAGGCCGAGGCCTGCCGGGTGGCGCCGCGAGCCGAGATGAATCCTATTCTTATCAAGCCTTCGTCGGACACCTCTTCGCAGGTGATGGTCTTGGGCCGGGTCTGGGGCCAGGTGACCGCAGCAGACTATCATTTGAAGCGGGTTGAGGATCTTTTTCCCGCCGTGCTTGAAAGCTATCGCAAGCTGGCGGCTGAGTACGACCTCGTGATCATGGAAGGTGCCGGGTCCCCGGCTGAGATCAACTTGAAGGCCCACGACATTGTGAACCTGCGAATGGCGACGGCTGCCGGGGCTGTCTGTCTGCTCGTGGGAGACATTGACCGTGGTGGAGTCTTTGCATCGCTTCTCGGGACCTTGCAACTGCTCGAACCGGAGGAGCGTGCTCTCATCCACGGTTTTGTCATCAACAAATTTCGAGGGGATATTGGGCTGCTGCTTCCGGGCATCCGCATGATCGAGCAACGCATCGCCTTGCCGTGTCTAGGCGTTATTCCCTACTTGCCCGATCTAGGACTGGACGAAGAGGACGGTGTGGCGATGGAGGAGCGGCGCACAGTGTCTCGTTGCTGGTTGCCTCATGGCGCCGGGATCGATTTTCCCCAGCGCCCTTTGCGCATCGGCGTGGTGGCCCTTCCGCATCTATCGAATTTCACGGATTTTGATGTCCTCGCCATGGAGCCCTCTGTGGCTCTGGCTTTTTTGCAATCACCGGGTGAGCTCGATGGAGCCGATCTGGTCATTTTGCCTGGCAGCAAGCAAACTATCGACGATCTGGATTGGCTGGAAAAGACTGGCTTTGCTCGAGCGTTGTGCGAAAGATGCCAGGCTTCAGGCCGGTTTGGGGTCGTGGGGATATGCGGCGGGATGCAGATGCTCGGCGAATGGATCGACGATCCCACTGGAGCGGAAAGCGCCGGCGAAAGACGTCAGCGTCAAGGTCTTGGACTTCTTTCCCTGACCACTGTGTTGAGTTCTGAGAAGGTCACCCGGAGAGCCTGCGGCCGGCTCGAGGTCAATAGGATGTTTCGACAGCCTATGGGTACCGGTATTTTCAGCGGCTACGAGATTCACCTCGGCGAGACCCGCCTCGGCGGATCCCGCATCCTGGCCCAGATCGAACGAGAGGGTATGGACGGTGTTTTCCCAGACGGCGCCGTTAGTGAGACCGGCTTTGTCTGGGGCACCTATTCTATGTGCACGGTTTGTTTGACGACGACCAGTTTCGCCATGCCTTTCTGCGCGCGACCAGGGCTGCCTTTGGCCTGGCGCCACCTCAGGAATTAGTTCCCATCGCGGCGCAACGCGAGAGCCGCTTGGACCGGCTTGCCGCTCATGTGCGCACCTCGCTGGACATTGACCAAATTACGTGTTGGCTTGGGATCAATGTCAAGGGGCATAAGACTGTGACCAGTAACCCATGACCTCAGATCCTGCCCGAGGAGTGTGACGTTTCATTTCATGAGACCACAACGGTTGCTATTGGCCTATATCTTGGATCTGGTGTTAGGAGATCCTCAGGGGTGGCCGCACCCCGTCCGGTGGATGGGGCGAATGATTAGCTGGGGCGAGCGGTGGGTTGGGAGGTCTTCACGCTCGCCTACAGGAGAGCTGCTAGGCGGAACGGTCTTGGCTAACTCGCTTGTGGCGATCTCATTCCTGGCCTCGCGATATGCTATCGAGAGATTGAGCCGACGACAGAACACGGTTGGATTAACCGCGGAAGTGCTGCTGGCTTGGACATGCCTGGCTACGCGAAGCCTTCAAAGAGAGGCAGGAGGAGTAGTGGATGCGCTGGATGCAGAAGATCTCCCGACCGCGCGCGAGCGGCTTTCCAGGATCGTCGGACGGGACACCATCCATCTCGATGAATCCGCGATCTGCCGGGCTGTTATCGAAACGGTGGCGGAGAGCACCTGCGACGGGGTGATCGGCCCGCTGACCTTTTTTGCGGTTGCAGGTGTCCCGGCAGCCATGGCCTACAAGGCCATCAATACACTGGATTCGATGATCGGCCATGTGGAGCAACCCTACACCTATTTGGGGTGGTGTGCGGCCCGCACCGATGATCTGGCCAATTTCCTCCCGGCTCGCCTAACAGCCTTGTGCATCGTGGTCGCAGCTGCGCTAGTCCGCCAGGATGCGGCAGCGGCGTGGCGCATCTGGCACCGAGATGGCTCGAAGCACCTAAGTCCGAACGCGGGACGGTGTGAAGCTGCAATGGCTGGCGCTCTGGGTGTTCGCCTGGGAGGCACGAATACCTATGACGGCCGGCCTTGTCACAGGGAGTATCTCGGGGATGGCCAGCGGGAGTGCCAGCGGCAAGACGCGAGGAAAGCCCTCCGAATCGCTCTCGTCAGCTCGGTGCTGGCCTGTTCGATGGCGTTGGCCTGCAGTCATTGGCTTATACGAAGAGAAAAGAGTCAGTGACAAATGCCGTTAAAGGATGCCGAGACAGGTAATGCTTGATCCTGAAGAAACACCCTCGCAAGAGCAAACGCTGACCAGGGATCATGGCGGAAATATTCAACGGGTTCTCGTGGAATTCGGTCTGAGAGACGTCCAGCTGGTGGATTTCAGCAGCAACGTCAACGCTCGTGGCCTTCCTCCCAGGGCTGCTGAACGAATAGCTCGAGACGCCGCGAACCTCGCTCTCTTGCAGCGCTATCCGGACGTGCGCGCTCTGGAACTACGCCGGGCACTCAGCGCAAAGCACCGGATTGGCGAGGACTGCATTGTGATCGGCGCAGGCGCGGCAGAATTGATTGCTGCCAGCATTCGGGCTCTCCGCGCTCGCACATGCTTGTGCCCGATCCCCGCGTTTAGCGAGTATCGGTTTGCCTGCACGGCTTCTGGCTGCGCCTTCAACTCCTTTCGGTTGGAACCCGAAGAAGACTTTCATCTGGATGTCGACAAAGTCTGTCGGGTTCTCGATCATGGGGCTTACACCCTGTTGATCCTCAACAACCCGCATAACCCTTCAGGCGTCTTGGTGCCTCCAGACTCGGTCTTGAGAATCATCGATGCGGCCCAGAGGGTGAATACCAGCGTCATCCTTGATGAAGCCTTCGTGGACTATTGTCCTTCTGCAAGCCTGACGCGAGAGGCTGCCGAGATGCCTTCGGTCATTGCCCTCCGCTCATTAACCAAGTTTTATGGTTGCCCGGGATTGCGCGTTGGCTACGCGGTTGCGACACCTTCGCTTGCTGCCAATATCACGGCACAACTTCAGCCCTGGCCGGTGACGGTCCTGGCGCTCAACGGCGCTGCAGAAGCTCTCCACGATCGCGAATTTGAAATTGCGTCCGTGGAATTGAATGAACGGGAACGCTCGCGCGTAGCAGAGAACCTAAGGGACCTGGGCTTTCGAATCTATCCCAGCGCTGCCAATTTTTTGTTCATGCAAGTTCCTGGGGCCGGGCTTTCCGCGACTCAAATCTGGTCCAGTTTGATCACCGGCTATTACATCCACCTCCGCAACTGCGACTCTTTTGAGGGTTTGTCAGTTGGACACTATTTGCGGGCCGCCATTCGCAGCGCCGCCGAAAATGACGGGTTGGTGGGGGCCCTCCGCCAGATTCTCGAAAGAAGAAAATGAGTGTTTGTTTACCGCCTCAGCAGGCGCATGAAATCTGGAATCTGTAGGGAGGTAGTGGACAAATTCCGCGACTTCGGTTACCGTAGGCTGGATGAATGCG
>JAKEER010000266.1 GCA_022616615.1 Acidobacteriota bacterium | reverse complement strand
GGCCAGCGGGGATCTGCTTTCATGCCCAAGGACGACCCCGGCCAGTTCCAGGTCAGCTACAAAGCGCAACCTGGCATCAGCTTGGAGCGTTCCAGCGAAATTGCCCAACTCGTCAAGGAGGTCCGCAGTTACCCTACACCCACACGACCATCGGCGGCAATGGCACTCAACCCCAGAATGAAGGCAGCATGTACGTGAGGCTCACCGAGCGCAGCCAGCGGCCCCACTATTCCCCCATTATGAGTGAAACACGGCAACGGCGCCGCCGTTTTCGGAGCATCACGACGGCGGTTGGGGAGGCCGACCAGCCCACAGCGGATGCCAAGCCCATTCAGATCAGCCTGCGTGGTGACGACTTCCAGTGGCTGGAGCCGCTCAGCGCAGCATGGAAGTCGTTCGGAAAGTTCCCGGCACGGCAGACCTGGACACGAGTCAGGAACGGCAGAGAGCCGAGGTGCGAGTTCAATTAGACCGCAGGGCCGCCAGCGATCCCGGGCTGAACTTAGGGACGGTGGCTTTGACGGTGCGCGGCCTGGTGGCTGGAGAAGTGATCTCTCAGTTTGAAGACCCAGACGGCGATAGCTATGACGTGCGTCTTGAGCTGGACGCGGCACAGCGCACCGAGAGGGAAGACTTGATGCAGATCGACCTTCCCGCACAAGGCGGCCAGATACTGGCTCCACTCAGCCAGGTGGCGCGGCTTGAAGAGGGGGACTGCGCCTTCCAAGATCCGGCGGCAGGATCTGATGCGGGAGATTCGCATCAGTGCCAAGAGCCAAGGGCGGTCCATGGGCGAAGTGATCGCGGACATCAAACCGGGGGCGACCAAAGTAAATTTGCCTCCGGGATTCCGGATCGACTACACGGGTGAATCCGAAGACATGATGGAGAGTTTCTAATATGTGGGACAGTCGCTGATTCTAGCGGTGATCCTGATCTATGCCATTCTGGGCTTCACAGTTCCGTAGCTTCCTACAGCCGCTCCAAGACTTGGTAGCGACACCTGTCGACACTTCCGCCGCATTTCGATAGACCGTGCTCGATAGTTCAGTTTTGTTGTTTTTGGTGACTGTGTTGGATTGGGAAATCAGTAACTTACTGATTCCAGAGAATAAGAGAAGGTTCGAATCTCCCACAATTGCGTACGCCATTACCTTCCCCGATTGACTTTGCCAATGCCTGAACCGCCTACGGTATCGCCAGCGCTAAAGCCAATCGCAACGATTTCTCGAACGTGGATGTCGACTGAATTCTGATCCGTATTCCGAAGCGTAGCGTGCCACGGGCAATCAACTCGTTCAGTTACAACCTCCGCTCTCCGTTCCCTCAAAACCCTGGATTAGTGCCTTTTGGGTGTCCCTTGGAGGAAATCTTCAGAAAAGTTGTCCCAGTTCCGCGTTTTCGTGGCTCTTTACTAGTATCGAGCAGCTTTGTCTGGTAGTCGCACAATCGCTACCACAGCATGGATGAACGGGTAGGATGCGCTGTCAGATAGAATGAAGTGTCGCGGAAAAGGCACAGCAAGAGACGCTCCGAACAAGCTCTGGTTGACAGGAAACATTGGTCTGCTGGACATGAGCGGATGCCCACTTGCGATGGTGTCTTCCCCAAAAAGGACGACGAGATGGCTAACCGGAGTCAATTGGCCCTTTGGTGGGAGTTCGCATCTGTGCTCCCGGCACTCCTGGTGTTGAGCTTAGGTCCGCGGATGGCGCTTTCGCAGTCCCAGATGACCACCGGGGTTATCGAACGCACCGTGTATGACCAGCAGGGAGCCGTTGTTCCTGGTGCTCGGGTTGAGTTCAAACATCTGGGCATCGGAATTTCTCGAAGGGTCAGAAGCGACCACACGGGTCGCTACATTGCGATTCTTCTGCCGATCGGAAATTATGAGATCACAGCCCGCCAGGATGGATTCGGGACGACCAAGAGAATCGGAATCCGATTAGCTGTCGGTCAGACACAGCGAGTTGACTTGCCGCTGACGGTGGCGCCGGCCGAGACAACAATAGAGGTAACGGATGCCGAGCCGCTCCTGGAGTTTCGCACAGAGCAGAGTACATTGATTGATGGAATTGCCCTGTCGGGCTTGCCTCTGAACGGACGGAGGTTCCTGGACCTGGCATTGCTCGCGCCAATGGTTTACCAGGAGAAAGAACGAGGTCAGCTTAGCCTGTCGGGAGCGCGGGGCATCAATAGCAGCATCTCGATCGATGGAGCGAATTTCTACCAGCCTTTTTTTGGTGGACAGCGCGGTGGCGAGCGATCTCCTTTTGCTTACGTGATGAGCCAGGAGGCCATTCACGAGTTCCGAGTGGTACACGGAAATTTCCCAGCGGAGTTTGGCGGGTCAGCTGGGGGGTTGGTCAATGTGGTCACCAAATCGGGATCGAGCGAGTACCACGGCTCGGGTTTTTACTATCTGCGGCACAAGGAATTTGCTGTGAAGGATTTTGTGGGTGGCGACCGTGCGCCCACCCGACAGCAGTTTGGCTTTGGTGTTGGTGGGCCAGTGGTCCAAGGGAAGACCTTCTTCTACACAGTTTATGACCAGCAGAAAGAGAATCAGCCCCTGACGGTGCGCTTCAGCAGTACCAGCGGCTTGCCACAGGATATTGTCAACAAGCAGGGTACATTCAGGTCGACCAATGACATCAATACGTATCTTTTCAAGCTGGATTCACAACTCACGCCGGCGCACACGCTCAGTGCCCGCTACAACTACAGTCGCAATCTAGCTGAGAATGGCACCCAGGTTGGCGTTACGGGCAGTGCTCTGGAGAACAATGGCACGGAGAAGAATCACATCCACGGCGTAGTGGCCGGCTTGAACAGCGTATTAGGTCAAAAGGCATTTAACGAATTTCGGTGGCAATGGGCGCACGAGGCAAGACCGAGGATCAACAATGGTGAGGATTCCAGTTTTGTCAGTAAAGTAGGACCAGAAGTGAGAATTGGCAATTGCTGCATCCTGGGAGGCTTGAGTCCTTTACCAGCACTGACGCGGGACCACCAGTGGCAAGTCTTGGACAATTTTTCGGTGCTCAAGGCCTCCCATCATCTCAAGTTTGGTTTGGAATCCAGCCAAACTTTGGTTGACCAAACCTTTCGGGGCAACTGGAGAGGGCTGTACTTTTTCAGTACGATCGAGAGCTATCTGCGCAGCCTTCACAGAGAGATCAATCCGGCTACGGGGCAGCCTTATTCGGCCGATCTGTTCCGGGTCTATTTCGGCGATGGCAGGTTCAATGCGACTGTCTGGCAACATGCCGGATTTGTGCAAGACGCCTTCAAGGTGTCATCCCGGCTGCACGTCAATTTGGGGCTGCGTTATGAAGCAAGCTTTTTGCCCCAACCGCCGGACCCTAATCTGCTGCTTCCACAAACGGCAAGGGTCCCCAGTGACAAGCAGATGTGGCAGCCTCGGGTTGGTTTGTCGTGGGACATCTTCGGTAATGGCAAAACCTCATTGCGGCTTGGGGGTGGGCTTTTCTACGCTCGCACGCCCTTGCTGCTCCTGAATCAAGCCTTCACTTCCAATGGCAGTCCCAATGTAGGCGTCACCCTGAATTTGCTTTCGCCTCAGATTGATGCGGTACAGCGGTTACATCCCGAATTTGTCTTCCCATTCGTGCCGGACACGTCGAGAGCTGCAAATGCTTCCTATTTTCTTGGCACGCAGGTCACATCAATCAGGCCGGATGCTTCTTTCTTCGCGCCAGATTTCCGGCACCCCCGGTCGCTGCAGTATACAGCGGGGCTCGAAAGAATCGTGCGCCAGAATCTCACAGCGTCGATGGATTACCTGCACGTTAACACCGTCTACCTGGAGAGAATTCGCGATGTCAATCTGCCGGCCCCCGTGCTTCAGCTGGACAACTCCCTTCCTCCAACGCTTCGTCCCCGATTCAACTTGGGTGCGCGGCCGAACGGCAACTTCGGTATTCTTCGACAGCAGGAGAGCACTGCTCGCGCGAACTATGACGCCATCACCCTAACGATGAGGAGTGCTGGCATGAACAAGCTTCACTTCCTGTCCCATTACACCCTGGCCTATAACCGGGACGACGACTCGAACGAGCGGAACTTCCTCGGCATCAGTTATGAGAATGCTTTCGACCTTAGGTCTGAGTATGGCTGGAGCCGGAACGATATCCGCCATCGGTGGGTGTTCAGCGGCATGTACGATTTGCCCTGGGGCCTCCAGCTTGGCTCGGTCATAGAATGGCGGACAAACTTTCCATTCACTGCCTTTACTGGCGTGGACAGTAATGGAGATGGCCAATTGACCGACCGGCCCATCATTAACGGGAGTTCATTGCCGCGAAACAGCTTCAGACATCCGAATTCATTCAATCATGACTTACGTCTCAGTAAGACCGCACGAATCCGTGAGACGCATCAGATTTCCTTGATCCTCGATGTCTTCAATTTGTGGAATAGGAGCAATTTTCTGTTCGCCACGAGCATTAACGAACAGGGCTCTTCCATATTCCTGGGATCGTTGTGGGGTAGAAGTCAAACGCCGTTGCCCACGTTTCGAAGTGTGCGGCTGTCTGATGGGAGCATCAATAAGAACGGCATCATTTCCTCTCTCCCGTTTCAGCTTCAGGTGGCCGTGAAATACTCATTCTGAGGGTGGCTTCCTAGCATACGAGCTGCGGATTCATGAGACATTGTTTCATTGTCGTTATGGATTCGCGACCTTCCAACGTTTCGGAGTTCACGCCTGGCAGCGAGGCGAGAGCCTCAAGGGATCTCGGACCCGCACAGGATGTTTCAGAATTGCGGTCCTACTTGTACCCGGACGAGCTTGTTCTGATGTACCGGCTTCAAGAGCCTAATTCTGAATGCCTGGTGATCGGGAAAACGAGCGTGAGGACCTTGACACTGCCCGGCCGCAAACACATTGAGGCCCTGGTCGATCGCTATCGGCGTGAGATCCGGTCTAAAGATTCAGGTTTCACGCTGGCCAGAGAGCTCTATGGCCTACTGCTCGGAAGCATTCAAGAAATCAAAAAGTCTCCCCGGATCACTATTGTTGCTGATGGCAAGCTGCATTTGCTGCCTTTTGAGCCTCTCGTCTGCCCCGAGGGCGATTACCTGATCGTCTCTCACCTGGTTGATTATTCGCCGTCGGCAACGGTCTTTTGCATGACGAGAAGAAAGAGTGCAACCCGGCGAGGGAAGCTTCCGTTTCTTGGAATCGGCGACGTCCCACAGAGGCTTCGAAATGGGGAAGCGTTTTTCGAGCTGAACAACGTACGACTTAGTCCTCTGCCTGCCAGTAAAGACGAAGTCATTGCCATCTCGGAACTGGTTGGGAACCGGAGCATCCAGTTACTGGGCGAACACGCCACTGAAGAAGCGTTGAAGGCGCTGCCACTTTCGGAATTTCAGATTCTCCATTTCGCACTTCACGGGATCTCGAGTGAGAGAGTGGCGAGCAGGTCAGCACTGGTGTTGGCGCCAACTTCTGAAACCGGCGAGGATGGTCTTCTTGAAGCGTCGGAAATCAGTACTCTAAATCTGAATTCTGATTTGGTAGTTCTTTCAGGCTGCGATACAGGCCGGGGCGACCCTCTACAGGCAGATGGGGTCGCTAATCTGGCGCGCTCTTTCCTGCTTTCTGGAGCCAAGACTGTTGTTGCGAGCCTGTGGGGTGCAGACGACTATTACACGCGGACCCTGATGAAACGGTTTTATTCCTATCTGGTTCAGGGGATGGACAAGGGCTCTGCTTTGAGGCTTGCGAAGCTTGCTCTGATCAATTTCTATGGACGCGAAAAGGCTCTCCCCGTCTATTGGGCTGGATTCGTCATGATCGGCGAAAGTTCAACACCCGTCTTTCCGGAACCTTGAGGCTGACCCTGTCACAACATGACTGTGAGGTCTTACAGGCAATTCCTGGCTGCGATCCTCTTCCTGCTGTTGTGTTCGCGGTGCGGCGTGGAGCAGCCGTCCCCTCGGTTGGACTCAACGCCGAGGAATGCCGGTTCGTTTCGGATCGCGTTTGGTTCCTGTACCAAGCAGGACAAGCCCCAAGAAATTTGGAAAGCAGTTGTCGACAGCAAACCGGATGCTTGGGTCTGGTTGGGTGATGCCATCTATGCAGACCAGCAAGAAGATGTTGCATCAATGGCAAAGCACTATGGACTTCAGAAAGCCAATGCGGAGTACCAACTCGTCCTCAAGAATGTGCCCGTGATCCTGGGGACATGGGATGACAACGACTACGGAAGCAAAAGCAAGAGCAAAGCCTTTGAGAAAAAGCGTGAGAGCGAGAGATTGTACTTAGATTTCTTGGGAGAACCCCAGGACAGTCCGCGAAGAAAACAGGAGGGGATCTATTGGTCGTATCCGTTGGGAGAAAGGGAGCGGCAAGTCCGAGTGATTCTCTTGGACGTGCAGTATCACTGTGACCCGCCTGGGCCCGACGGCGACGTTCTCGGTGAACAGCAGTGGGCATGGCTTGAGAAGGAACTGCGAGAGACGCGGGCCGCTGTGAACATTATCTTTTCCGGGATGCAGATCATCGCTGCAGAACAACCGTTCGACAAATGGGCCAATTATCCGAGCTCGCGCCAGCGCCTTCTCAAACTGATCAAGGACAGCAAAGCTCCAGGTGTAATTCTCGGAAGCGGAGATCGCCATCTTGGAGAACTCTCCAGGATGGAGACTTCTGAAACTGCGTATCCGCTCTATGACCTTACCTCGAGCGGTTTGACTCATCATGTTGACTCGGTTTGGCATGTTCGGAATTTCTTCTCGCCGGAAAAGAATCGTTATCGGCTGGGGCAGCTTTTCACGCAGAAGAACTTCGGCATCATTGACGTCGACTGGGGCGCCGGTCTCACTTGGATCATTCTCCAGGTGAGGGATGAAGAAGGAAGAATTCGGATTGAGGAGCGCATCGATCTGTCGAAACTGCGTCCAGTCCTATCATCAGGGGTACCAAGCTCTCTTTTGCTCGACCGTCGGCTTGAAACCGTCAATCCTTCGTCTTCTTTGGATTGACATTGGTTCTGGCCGGTGCGAACTGGATTCATGTGAACGACCATTCCTGATTACAGGGCCAGGCTGTGAGCAGGTAACTCTTCATGGATAAACAGCTCGAGTCCCGAGAATTCACAGAGGCCTACCAGTCTGCTTTGGAGCAGGCCGCAAGGGTCACCAAGGAGAACGGGAAGGATGTCAGTCTTGCCCAAGACGCCGTCCAGGAGACGATAGTCAGGCTGCTGCTGCGGAAGAAGAAAGAGAAGATCAGAAACTGGCTGGGTTTCTTGAGCACGAGCGTACGACGGACCGTAATCAAACTGATCAAGCGTGACGAAGCAGCGCTGCGACCTGCAGTGACGCCATCATGTTCGGATCTCAACTCTGCAGCCGCCATTTTCAGCCGCATTCTGGTGAATGAGCTGGAGAGTCAGCTCCCGGAAAGGGATGTCGAAATCGTTCGATTGTCTGAGTTCGAGGGTCTGGACTGGAAGGAAATCGCCCAGCTCAAGGGCATCACTCCGGAGGCGGCCAGGAAGCGATATTACCGCAGTACAAGGACGATCCGAAGGGTGTTGCAGAGTCAGACGGCTGAACGAAAGGACGGAGTCGAAAAATGACTCAAGTATTAGAAGAGATTATGCCGCGAGGCGCGCTAAAGAGGGAGATTAAGAAACAATCTCCAAACACCAGGAGAGTCGGCTGTCCTAGTCCATCCGTCCTGCGCGAAATGGCGGCGGATTCTCAAGCCCACACGAAGCTCTTCTACCACGTTTTGCTCTGCGGAGCCTGTGTGGAGGATTTTGAGCGCTATCAGAAGCGGCTGACTCAGCCGCGAAGCCGTCTTCTCAGAGATCTCCTTCTTGCGGCTGCCGGAATGTTGTTGACTCTTGGCATTTGGTGGTGCCTCTCAAAAGCACTGTTGATATCTCAGCACGAGAAGATAAGTCAGAAGCAACCAGCTACTAGTCCCTTAAAGCAGGGTTTGCACACTGCCGCGAACAGTTCGGGTCAACAAACGACAAATGGCTCGTTTCCGAAAAGACCGAGTTTGAACCCAGCCATTCCTGTTGAGATCGTTGAGTCGTCACTGCCGATTGTCGAATACACGATATTCTCTGCGACCCGGGATGCGGAGCCAGAGTTTTCAGAACCTGAAACCTTAAATTTACGAAGAGAGCGCACGAAATTGAGGATTCATTTGCCGCTGGGAAGTGAGGAAGGAAAATACAAGGTTAGGTTGCAGCGCAAGGCGGACGCAAAAGTCGTGATGAACAAAGTAGCTCGTGCGAGCAAGGACAATGAGTTTACGCTAACCATCGAGGGCGACTTCAGCAAACTCAGATCAGGGGCGTATTCTTTGGAAATCTTTCCGCCTGGCTATATGGGACAACTTCCCGAGTATCCTGTTACTTTGAGCGATCGATAAGGAGCCTCGCCGACGCCCAGCCAAATGGGGGTGAATTCTCAGAAGCAAGAAGCGAGGTTCGCATTTTGTTTGCTGGCAGTTCTGATGGCACTTGCATTTGAAACATGCTGCTCTCTCTGGCGTTTCAATGCGCAACAGCGATGCTTAGATAATTGGCTGAGGAACAGCTACTTATAAGTGATTGCGCAATGTTGCGCGCTGGTGCACGATGTGCAGAATCAGCACACAAAACGGACTTCGAATCCGCAGGTCGCCCGTTCGAGTCGGGCCGGGCGCACCACCTTTTCAACAACTTACAGGCGTCTCTGAATCATGTCGTTGTTCATTATTAATGAACATGCTACTATTCTGAACCATGAAGCGAGCTCACCCTCCGCCCGATCTCGACGCTTACCTCACCGCTGTCCAGCGGTGGATGCCGGGCGCCGCCCTTTGCCTGCGCGGGAAGTTTCCGGAAGGGTTCGAAGGGACCATGACCTGGAAGACTCACCAGAAGCCCATGCGCTACTTAGTCGAGGAGAAAAAGCATCTCCGACATCTGGACGTCAGAGTCGTAGTGGAGCAGTTACTCCGACGACGCAAGGAAGCGAGGCCCGAGTACCAGCGCGACAGAATACTCCTTCTTGCGCCTCACATCCGCGCGGAGCAGGCCACGGTCCTTGAAACCGCACAAATCGACTACGTCGATCTCGCAGGCAACGCGCACCTGCAGCTTCCAAGGTTCTTCGTTCACGTGGAAGGCCGACGGCCGCCAAAAGAGGTTGTGCGCGCTCCACGTCGTCCAAACAAGGGCTGGGTCAAAACGGTCATGGCCCTTCTCGTTCGCCCTGACCTAGTGACTGTACCCTACCGTATTCTCGCTGAACAGGCAGGGGTGGCGCTGGGCACGGTGGCGGGTTGCATCAATGACTTGACCGCGCGCGGACTGCTGCACCACATGAAAGATGTTAGACACATCACCAACCGCGAGGCTCTCGTTGCGCTCTGGGTGCAAGCGTATGTCGAGGCATTGCGTCCCAGGCTCAAAGAACGGTGGTTTCAGATTCGTGCCGAAACCAAACAGGAGATACATGAGCGGCTCGGGGCGATCCTCAGGGAGCAAGGGGTTCCGTGGGGCCTGACGGGCGCAGATGCCGCCGAGCAACGTAAGCGCTTCTTCCGGGCCGAGGAGACTGAGATCTACGTACCCCCACACGCGCTCGAAGATCGCACAACCCAGAAAGTGCTGGTTGCTCAGCCTGCAGCGCGTGGTGGCAACCTACTGGTTATCGAGCCACCCGGCCCGCTCGCTACAGTCGTCAATGCTACCCAGGGACCCCCTCTTGCTCCAGAACTTCTCATCTACGCCGAACTGCGGTACCGGGGCACCGAGCAGGCCCTTGAGGCGGCAGAGATGCTCTTACCGCAGGTGCTAAACGATGGCACGCATTGAACCCTTTCTTATTCCGGTTATTTCCGATCTTGTACGGGGTCTCCGTGAGATTAGGGTCGATTTCTGTTTGGTGGGAGCTCTGGTTCCAGAACTACTTCTCAATGTGAGGCCACGAAGGATGACCAACGATGTTGACGTTACGGTGGTTGTCGAGAGCCTTGCTGATTTCGAACGCGTGAAGGATCGGCTGGCTGCGTTCGGTTTCAGCGGCGCCCGCCTGCCCTATCGCCTTCAGCATCAAACCGGCGGCTTGCTGGACCTTCTCCCCTTCAGCAAGGCCATCGCACCCGACGGTCGGCTGGACCTCGGTGAAGACATCATATTCAACATGGCTGGGTTTGATCAGGTGGTTCCGAACGCCGTCCAAGTTACGATCGAAGGTGAAGTAACGGTTCCTGTTGCTCCGCTGCCTCTGTACGTGCTCTTAAAGCTGGTTGCATTTAGTGACCGGAAGGCGGCAAAGGATCTCGCCGGCGTGCTTCATTGCCTGGAGCACTATCGGGAGGATGACGAGGCTCGCTACGGACTGGACTATAACGGTGAGGCCGTGCCATTCGAACACACGTGCGCCTATCTCGTCGGATTCGACGGCCGACGTTTCCACGATCAGCGGCTGAGAGAAACCGTTCGAGTTGTCCTTGATCGATTCAACGATCCAGCTGCTGACCTTGTGAGCCTTGTGGCTCGTGAGAATGGTCGCTTCATCGAGGATCAGGATCGAATAACAGTCTTCGAGCTCTTCAGGTGGTTTCGCCTTGGTGGCGGCCTCTAATAGAGGCCCGCGTTAGAACCCGAGAGCCGTCATAGCGAGGAATTCAGGACGCTCCATGTCAATATTATTGCACTAACGCTGTTGCTGTAGTTTCCGGATACGCGACTATACGTCCAGGTGACCAATAGGGAGTGATTGCCGGAAGCGGCTTCTCCGGATTCAAAGACTCCAAACACGAAAGCGCCACTGAGTAAGTAGAGTGAAGGTGCACGACAGCCTTCGCGTCCTCGCGACTCCGATAGATGGCTAAATGAAACGGATACTCCTTCGAGGGAGCGTTTGCGTTCAGCGGTGCTCCAGAAAGGTCAATGTGTGCTAACACGTCAGTCACCAACCCCTTCAGGCTGCAGCCCCTGGGAGTGATCCAGACTTCCCCTTCGAAGCGCACCGGCAGGTTGCCCGTAGAACCAAAGGCGTACCCGCGGTCACAGAAGTTGGTTCCAGCCTCACAGAGTCTTTCGAGTTCCAGAGGGTGCCCTGATCACAGGCGGAAGCGGGCTGGCCATGGCCTTGCCGGCGGTGTGGGCTGGCAAAGGCTGGCTTTCGCCGCTGCAGCGCACAGAATCGCCTCGCTCCGGCGAAGAGCTTGAGTCCGTTCTGATGCTTTCGGGAAGCTGTTCTGCGGTTACGCTGAGGCAGATTCAGCATCTGCGCGAATCCGGCTGTGTGCTCATTCCTTTGGATGTTTACCGCCTGCTTGCGCGCTTAATTGCACCACTTTGTGCTTGCATCATTTTTGCGTTGTGTGCGAGAAGATCATTGGCGTTGCCTGACATCTGCGAACGCCATTTTCAGACTTCCACCCAAGGACACCCCATGACTGAAGCTCTGGCTGCCATCGATATCGGAACCAATTCATTCCACCTGGTGGTAGTAAAGCTGAAGGACTCCGACCGTTTCGAGATCCTGGCGCAGGAAAAGGAAGTGGTTCGCCTCGGCTCCGGATCGAAAGACATGAAGTATCTGAAAGACGATGCGATGGACCGAGGCATCGAGTCTCTGAAGCGCTTTCGCCAGATTGCTGAGATCTCTCAGGCAGACATCCGCGCCGTGGCAACCAGCGCTGTGCGCGAGGCCGTCAACAAGGATGATTTTCTGAAGCGCGTCAAACAGGAGGCAGGCATTGAAGTCGAAGTGATTTCAGGCTTTGAGGAAGCGCGATTGATTTATCTGGGAGTCTTGCAAACACTGCCTATTTTCGACAAGAAGGTTCTCCTGGTCGACATTGGCGGCGGCAGCACCGAGTTTCTGATCGGCCAGGCGGGAGCGATCATCGACGCCAACAGTCTCAAGCTAGGCGCCATACGCTTGACCGACAGGTTCTTCAAGGATGAGCCTGTCGATCCCAGGAGTGTCAACAAGTGCCGAGAACATGTGAAGGCTTACATTAACCCTATGGCACGCCGCGTCCGGCTCCATGGATTCGAAACGGCGGTCGGCAGTTCAGGAACTATTCTGAGCCTCGCGCAGATGGTTCAAATTCTCCGCAAGCAGGAACCCACTCGCTCTCTGAGCAACTTTGTCTTCTCGCGTTTCGAGCTGGCAGAGGTTATCAAAATGCTCGTCAAGGCCGACACGGTGAAGAAGCGCCAAAAGATCGAAGGTCTCGACCCGAAACGGGCAGACATCATTCTGGGTGGCGCTATTGTTTTGGAGCAGGCGTTCGAAGAGATGAAGGTTGAGCAAATGACGGTGTCCGGATTTGCCTTGCGCGAAGGCGTGATCTTGGATGCTCTACAAAAATCACGCGGGGGCAGCCTCCACCAATTGACTGACATCCGCTATAAAGGGGTGCTTCATCTCGCTGAGAGCTGCCACTACGAAAAAGAGCATTCTGACCAAGTCACGAAACTGGCCCTTCAGCTTTATGACCAGCTGGGCGGTCTGCACAAGCTGGACGATATCAACCGAGAGTACCTGCAGGCTGCGGGCATCCTCCACAACGTCGGCTTCTTCATCTCCCACGCACAACATCACCGCCATTCTTACTACATCATCCGCAATTCTGAATATCTCACTGGATTCAATAGCCGCGAAGTCGAAATCATCGCCCAGGTGGCGCGCTACCATCGAAAAAGCGACCCCAAGCTCAAGCACGAAGAGTTTGCGCGACTCAGCCTGAAGGATCAAATGATCGTCCGAAAACTAGCTGGCATCCTGCGAATTGCCGACGCATTGAACCGGACGCATGCCAGCATCATCTCGTCGCTGCGATGCGAGCTCGACGGCTCTGTGCTGCAAGTTCATTTGGAAACCGCGCAGGGGGCGGTGCCTTCGCTTGAAATCTACACGGCGGACGTTCGAAAGGGCCTGCTGGAAGAGGTTCTGGGCGTGAAAGTGGAGTTTCGGGTGGACAATCTCTTGGACGAGTCCAACGCGGCGGCTGCCCGGCAAAACACAGGCGCCCCTGGCATAGAAATCAGTCACTAGCCGGAGCCGAGGCGCCAAGACTCTTCTGGACTGAACTCAGAATCTCTCTTGCCATGCCGAGCATCGCCCGCTTCGCTCCAAAGGCCACAAGATTTCCGCTGGCCGGGTCATCCACCGTCCAAACCGGTTTTCCAGCGCCAAGAACGTTCCGGCACAAAGCCTCCGTCTTGCTTCCAGAAGCTGCATGAGGCACTAGAAGATTACCGGCCAGAGCCGCGACGCAAGCATTGCGAACTCGGACCGATTCCTGTGTCGGACGTTTCTGGGACTGCCCGCTGGCAGAAACCAGCAACAGATTACCGTCAAGCAAGGGCTGCTGCCAGTCGTGTGGAATTCGCATTCCGGTCAGCGTTCGCGCGAGACAAATGATGACCGGCCGGCTGGCTGCCACCAGCAGCTTGAGACACAACCGCTCCAGGGGTGAATGGAATCCCCCGACGAAGACAGCACCGGCCTCAGACAGCTCCAGCACCAGGCTCCGGGCAGCCTCGGCAATCGATGCGGGGCTCGCCACCGAGACAGCCAGCGCCACTGATGCGCGCTGGCCCGCATCGACTGCGGAGAGCAGCTCTGCGCTTCCTGCAGTCCAGAGAGATGCTGGCGCCTGATCGCCCAAAGACTCTGACAGCCGCGCCGGATACTGCGGCATACCACGATAGACAATGCTCCGGGCCACCGCTAGACGATCGAGAGAGACAGGTTTCATAGGGCGTTGATCCTTGATAGAGGGCGAGCACTATTCTAGAGATCGGGGATATCCCACACAAGAGGAAGCTTTTGGGGCAGCCGGTCGCTGCCTGGATCAACAGCTGCGACACCGAACCCTCCAAAATCCGCTCTAGCCAAAGGGCAGCTAACCTGTGTATCATACAGCCCTTCGGGCATGTCCTGCCCTGATTTCACCCTACCATGTAAGGAGTAATGACGTTGATGAACAGGAAATGCGTTTTGTGGATGGCTGCGTTTCTCGGGATGATACCTTATCACCTGCTGGCCCAGGGTAGTGCCGGCAAAATTGGCGTCTTGAGTGTGCTCAAAGCCATTTCGGAGTGTTCCGAAGGCAAGCAGGCATTGGGCGATTTTCAGAAAAAGGCCGATGCGAAGCGGGATGAGCTGGAGAAGAAGAACAACGAGATTCAAGAGCTGCAAAAGCAGTTGCAAAGCCAGGCACGCACTCTGAACGACGACTCGCGTGCAGCGCTGGCCAAGAGCATCGACTCCAAGACAACCGAACTGCAACGGGCACAGGACGACGCCCAGAAGGAATTCGGCCAGTTACAGAACGAGATTCTAGGCCGCATCGGAAACAAGGTAGCACCTCACGTTCAGAAGTACGCCAAAGAGAATAACTTTACAATCATCGTCGACTCGTCCAATCAGAATTCTCAAGTCATTTACTCGGATCCCGCAATCGACATCACTGACGAAATCATCAAGCGGGTTGACGCCGCTCAGACACCTGCGGCGGCGACTCCTGCAGCCAAACCCAAGTAACCCGTTGCTTCAAAAAACCGTCGCATCGAATCTGGGAGCGCAAGCATCCTGCGTGCGTGCTTCCCGTCGCAGCCAGCATGGCTGTGCTCCCAGGCAGAGCGGCGCGACCTCTATCCTCCACTGAAATGATGTCCGGCTCACCTGCTAACCCTGCCGAAGCCTCTTCTTCCACCTGGATTTCTACCGAAGTCCGAGTCCGATACGCCGAGACTGACCAGATGGGCTTGGTCTACTACGCCAATTACCTGGTTTGGTTCGAGGTAGGGCGCGCCGAATTTTGCCGCCAGCGCGGTTTTGCCTATCGCGATTTCGAGCAGGAAAACGGTGCCTACCTTGCGGTGGCCGAAGCTCAATGCAGCTATCACACTCCAGCCCGTTACGACGATCTTCTGGTGATTCGCACGCGCGTGGACCAGTTCCGCAAGCGGACGGTGCGCTTCGCCTATGAGATTGTTCGCAAAGAGCCGGAGACGCTCCTCGCCAGCGGCAGCACGCTGCACGTTGTGCTCGACTCCCACGGTCGGCCAAAGTCCTTCCCTACCGCTTATCGGGGTTACTTCCGATGAAAACGCTCGTTAAAGCGTGGCTAATTTCTCGTTCTAACACTCACCCTTTCTCGAGGACGAACTTGAGGAGGACGACGAGGAAAATTTTAAGGGAGCTTTTCATGCCGGGTTGCCGCGCCACGTTCGATGAAAAGTCCAGGCTTTGTCCCTCTTGATAAGTCTTGATAAGGGGGACGCCGCGTCTTTTGCGGCAGGGAGTGGACCCAGGCTGGACCCACCCCGGCGCTACGGTGAAGGCTTCTTAAGCCTTCATCCCCTCCCAAGAGGAGATTTTCAGAGGAGACCTCATGCCTCAATCTCAGCTTGCCTCTAGCGTCCTCCAAGTCCCACGCTCTCGCATCCGTGAGCTGGCGAACATCGCCTTCAAGATGGACGGTGTCTTGAAGCTTTATTTTGGCGAATCGAACCTTCCCACACCGCAGTATATCAAGGACGCCGCCGCCCGGGCCTTGCAGGAAGGATTCACGTTTTACACTCACAATGCGGGTCTGCCCAGCCTCCGGCAGGCGATTGCCGAAAAGTACAGCGAACTCCACAACGTCAAGCTCAACCCAGAGTCAGAGATTGTCGTCACGGCCTCGGGGGTGCAAGCACTTAACGTTGCCATTCGCTGCGTTCTGGATCCCGGCGATGAAGCGTTGCTGCTCACCCCGGCGTGGCCGAACGCTTCGGCCATTGTGCGTCTCTGCTCCGCCCTCCCCAGAGAGATTCCCCTGGTGTTGCACGGGACGCGCTACCGGATCGATTTCGAAGCACTTCAAGCCTCTCTCAATTCAAGGACCCGTTTGCTGGTGTACACCTCGCCTTCAAATCCCTTGGGCTGGGTCGCCACTGAGGCAGAGCAAGAGCAACTACTCAGCTTCTGCCGCCGCCACGAACTTTGGCTGCTGGCTGACGAAGTTTACGAACGGCTCTACTATAGAGGTTCTGTTGCTCCTTCAATCTTTAGAAAATGCCACCGTGACGACGCCGTAATCGTCGCTCACTCCTTTTCGAAGAGTTACTGCATGACTGGCTGGCGATTGGGTTGGGTGGCGAGCCGCCAGGATCTCGCCCAGAAGGCAACCGAGATGAATGAATTCATCATCTCGCACGCCCCGGCGATGGTTCAAAAGGCCGGCGAAGCAGCCTTGCGGGAAGGTGAATCGGAAATTAGTGCCATGGTGGGCAGGCTGAAAGACAACCTAACCTTCTGCCAAAGCGCGCTGACTTCAATGCCAGGTGTTGTTCTTCCCGAACCGGAGGGTGCGTTCTACTTGTTTCCGAAAATCGAGGGACTCACTGACTCGTTCGACTTTTGCAAGCGGCTGCTATGGGAAACGCGAGTCGGACTCGCACCCGGCGTGGCTTTTGGAAACGGTGGGGAAGGGTCGGTCCGCATCTGCTACGCAGCCGACCGCAGCGTTCTCGAACCTGCGATGGAGCGGCTGGCTATCTTTTTGGAGCGAGGGTGCGAGGATCTTGCCGAAACGGCGAAACGGGGACTCGGCGAAACGGCGAAGCGCTAAGGACACGCAGCGCGCAAAGGACCACGGGAACACGGGGACTCATTCACGGACTTCAACTCCCCGTGTCTCCCGTGGTTTCTTTCAGGCTGTTCGCCGTTTCGCCGTCTCTCCGCTTCGCCGTCTCCTTCAATCTCCTCCTCCCAGAATGTACTTCAGCAAGTCAGCCATCTGCTGAACGTTGATTTGCTTATCGAGATCGGCAGGCATGGCCGAGAGGTTCGCCACGTACATACGCCGAATGTTGGAACGGGAAATGACAAGTTCCTGACCTTCCTCCTGGCGCAGGGTAATCGACGTGGGAGTCTGACTACCCAAGACTCCTTCACTCATACCGCCTGCGGCTTGCTCCACGACATAGGCTTCATATTTTTGCGCAATGGATTTGCTGGGGTTTAAGATGTCGGAAAGAAGAACACGCGCCGGACGATTGCGAACCGTTCCCAGATCGGGCCCGACTTCAGCTCCAATGCCGTCCAACTTATGGCACTTGGCGCAGACTTCCTGAAACACCCGTTTGCCCCGCGCAGGGTCTCCCTCCGTAGTCAGCGCCGCCTGGTAGCGCTTCACTACTGCATCCCGCTCGCCCGGCTTCTCATCCAGAATCGCACGAGCTGAATCGCGGATCTTCGGGTCACGGTTCATCAGCAGTCGCCGCTTCTGCGAGAAGTTTAATGTCCAGGCTTGAACTTCGTCTTCCTTCAGCGCTCTGAGGATCTGCAGAAAGCGAGCCGGGTCCTGAAGAACCGCATCGGCAGCTTCACTGCGAACCGGACCAGCCAGGATTCTCCACCTGGAAATCAGAAAGGCACCCACCTCTTCACCCGGAATCCTTCCCAGCGCTCGCGCCGCGGCAGTTTGAACGGAGGCGGGTTCCTGCGCATCGATTAATTTCTTCAACAGACCGAAATGCTCGTGAGGATGAACCAGGGCAAGAAAGGAGACCGCGTCCGCCCGCTGCTCGCTGTCGCCACTTCGGTCTCCCGCGGCCGCAAGGCTTCGTGTCAGAGTGCGCTGGTAAGCAGCGCCATCTCCGATGTTGCCAGCTTGTAGCAGACTCAATGCAGCTCGGCGAACCGGCGTCGAATGGCTTCCAAACAAACGGAAAAGCAATTCTTGGGCGCCCTTTAGCGCCGTGCCTTCGGTCTTCCTTCGATTGACGCCCTCAGCCAAACCTTCGAGACTGGCGGCGCGCCACCAAGTCGTGCCCGCCTGAGCCTCGCTGGCGGCGGCCTGCAACACCTTCTGAATCTCGGCGGGCTTCTGCCGTGTTCCAATGATCGCACCCACTTTGCGAAGGAACGAGCGGCGGGCATCGCTTTCGGCTGCCGTCAACTCACGTCGGCGGGCCGCCGCCATATCGAAATACTGCACAGCCCGATCAGACGAGGCGCTCAAAGCGGCGATCTGCATCCACTCATCCTCCAAGCTGGCGAGCAGGAGCTGATTCTGAGCCGATCGCGAGGCGGGCGAATCGATGAAGCCCAGCGTGCACAGCAGTTGGAAGCGGACTTTAGGAGAAGGATCCTTTTCCAGTTTCAACAGAGCGACAGCCAGCGCAGGAGCGTCTTTCAGATGCAGTTCAGCCAGACGAATGGCATTTTCCCGCATACCAGCCTCGGCATCGTTTAGGGCGCTCTCGATGAGAGCTGGCTCTAACTGCTTCAAGCCTTCCAACGTCCACAAGGCATGCAGACGCCCAACAGCGGAGGCACTCTGTTGGAACAGGCTCTTGAGCGGCGGGACGGATGAGACGTGATTGCGGTCAACCAATAGACGCTGCGCGGTGCGCCGCCACCAAACATTCGGATTCTCCAGATGGCGCACCAACTCCTCGTCCGACGCCTGGCTGAGGCGAAGATTCCTGGCCAGTGGCAAGGGTGTGGAATCGGGAACGACACGATAAATCCTTCCGCGATCAGATCCGTTGTAAAGGTTCTGCGACAACTGAACCGGCGTGGAGGTCCACTCCGGGTGTTCGATCACTTCGCGGTAATAATCTACCAAGTAGAGCGCCCCATCAGGGCCGACGGTGAGATTGACGGGACGAAACCATCCGTCCGTCGAAGCCAGAAACTCCACGCCGTCACGCGCCCGGCTCGCAACAAAGCTGCTGCCAGAGTCTCTGAGAACGTCGCGATGCACGAGGTTGTGCACCGGCTCGTTCACAAACGAGACCCCATTAAATTGAGGTGGAAACGCGCCCCCAAGGTAATGCGTCATGCCGCAGGCGGAAGTGAACTCACCGAACTCTGTCAACATCTCGATGCGGAGATTGCGATTGATGGGATAGACCCTGGCATTGCTGCCATGATCGGAAATGTTCTGCATCGCGGTTGAAACGAGCAGATCCGGATTGCGTCTGAGATAGCGCGCGGCGATCACCTCGTGCCGCGCATGATTGGAGTTGTCGAGCGTGAAGTAGCGGCCCCATGCATCAAATGCGTGGCCAAACTGGGTTTCACCGGAGAGCGGCTCTACTTGATAAATGTCAGGGCGAAGACGCACGGCGCGGTCGGCGACGTCGACGGCTGCAGTATCGCTGCGGTCTGGGAAACGCAGCGCTTGCCCCGGATCCGAGAACTGCGGGAACAAAATACCGCGAGACGGTCCCTCAAACGCCAGATAAATCCAGTTATCCAGCCCGTAAACCGGACTGTTGACGGTGTGCTGCGGATTGCTGAAAGGAAATCCCGAGAGAACTACTTTCTTGACGTCAGCCCTGCCATCGCCGTTGACGTCCTCGAAATAGAGGATGTCGGGCGCCGCAGTCACCAGGACGCCCTTCTTCCAGCGCATGACACCGGTGGGCATCACCAGGCTGTCGGCGAAAACCGTGGTGAGGTTCGGGCTTCCGTCACCATCCGTATCACGCAGCAGCTTTACTCGCCCGCTGGGGCCAATATCCAGCGGATAGCCATGCATCTCGACGACGTAAATTCTCCCATCCTCGTCGAACTCCATCGCCACGGGATCGCTGATCTGGGGCTCGGAAACAAACAGCTCGATCCGAAAGCCTTTTTCAATCCTAAAGGTTTGAAGCGCCCGTTCGGGGCTGAAGGGGGGGCCTGACGAACGAGAACAGGCAGCGAAGAGGAAAAGGGTTGTGGCAACGGCGGCATATCGAGCCAGTAACGCTGGAACATCTCTTGACAACGAGGCCTTCCTTTGTGGCGCGGCGCTCAGCACCGGGTAGTCGTTAGTCTTCTACGCGTTTCGAATTCCAGTGAGGATCAGAGTCATTCCCCGAAGGGGAAGAACATGAATAGCCACGGGTGAAGCGCAGCGAAACCCGTGGGCTCGATGCGAAAAGGAACCCGACCCCATTCGGGGTCGAACCATAGTTTCCTAGGTCAGATATCTCTCCTCGAAGTCGATTCCCGCCTCTTTCAACAATGCGCGATACTCTTCCAAAAAGGACCTTCTTCTATGATGCTCTTCCTGATTCTTGATGTATTCAATCAGAGCATTTCTTTCACTCCATGACACGGTGAAGGCCCCATAACCATCCTGCCAGTGCCTGAACTGAGGAAACGCTCCGCTGCCTTTGATCCAGCTCGAAGAGCCAAGCTTGATATCCTTGATGAAATCAGACAAGGCAACGGTCGGGTGCAAGCTCGATAGAATGTGGATGTGATCCTGAAGACCATTTATTCGATAGAGCTGGGAATTGTGCTTCCTGATGATTCCCCAAATGTCTCGGAACAAGTCCGGACGCCTTTCAGCTGCAAGACAGGGTTCCCTGTCTTTGGTTGAGCATACGATGTGGTAGAGAACTGGCGTGTAGGTGGACATCGTCTTCTCCAGCCAGCCACATGGTTCGACCCTTTTAGGGTCGCTTCCTCGGGCCCTTATGAACCACGGGTTTCGCTACGCTTCACCCGTGGCTATTCATGTTCTTCCCCTCCGGGGAAAATCGAGGACGGGTCTGTGCATAAGGGCAACCTCACAAAATCTTTCTCTTAGTTCTCTGACTTCTTCGCAGCACAGATGTGTTGGCCTCATCGTGCCAACGCAATCCACGCTTTCCTACACCTTCAAGTACTTCTGCACGTTCTTGTCCTTGCTCACCCGCCAGATCTTGGCGTCGAGGTAGTAATGCTGCATGGCAAAGCCCGTGATACAAGCAGCGAAAATCTTTTCGCCGAGTGACAGAGTCGCCGGGTCCGCCACACCGGCCATCATCGCGAGAGAGTTCAGGAAACTCTTGTCCAACCGCCATCCGGTGAAATGCTTCAGAAAATCGATCCACGGGCCGCGATACAAAACCAAGGTAAAGACAAGACCCACCAGGGCGTAAATCCAGAAATTCTTGAATAGCCCGCGCACCCAGCGAAACTCCTTTTCAGTTCGGGCTGGATATTTGTTCTGCGCGTAGGAATAGATGATGCAGTGGTATTGGATATTGTGGCCGACGGTGACTAGTGGCACCAGGAACACCGCCATGACCGGATGACTGTAGGCCACCAGATGCAGCGGCACGATCAGTGCCATGTAGAGCAATTTGCTTCCGTTCAGCGGAGGACCGTCCAGCCACAACTTGAGCTGGAAGCCGATGTAAAAAAAGATGACACCGAGATATAACGCCCAAGCCGTCGGGTACAACAGCGTCGCCAGACTCCACTTGCCAACGATGGGTGTCATTAGACCGATGTCCATGTAGCCCGGTGTCTTCAAATAGAACGGGCAGGTCATAAACATCACAAGCGGCATGTAGAGGCTCAGGTTGAAGAACCACCAATCCACCCGGTTCAGCAGCGGACCGTGATCGCTGGCCTTCCGCTTATAAAGCGCAAAGAACCCCCAGTGCTGGCGCACGACGTGGTAGTAAGCCCAGAGCCGGAAGAAAACAAAGTAGGCAAGCGCGCCAAAGGAAAGGGCTGCCGCAGGTAAAACCAAACCAAGCGGCGCTGTCACGCTGCCGATGAGGTAAGGCAACAAAATGGCCGCTGGTCCGATGAAAAACCAAGCAGAGGAAAACCAGATCTCACGCCCGCGCACCTTCCATTCATCGGGATCAAACAACGTTCGCGCCAAAGTGGCCCAGACGTGCGGGGCATCGAGGATCAGCCCCCAGCTCAGCACAACCAGCAGTTGCAGCGTGAGCGGGATTTGAAACTCTCCCCACCGGACGATCGCCAGCGCGTCTTTCAGCGGGTTCTCGAGCGTAACGATGGCGTAAACAATAATGGCTGCGTAGAGCCAGCCGGCAAGCGCTGAGCCGATGTAGAAGAGCAGATCTTTTTGCGGACTTAAGATCCACGGAAAAAGTATTCTCTGCGGGGAAACTTTGGCAGCCACTGACATAACTCATCTATATACACGAAGGCTCTAGGAGCAACAAGAGTCTGGGTCTACCGGCGGGGGTTCGACCTTAGCTGTTTTATAGCTAAATGTGACCGGGCCATGGAGGGAATGCTATCCTGATCTGCGATTGGGGCTCAGGAAAAGAGGTCTCACCTTGAAAGTAACGGACAGAATTACAGTGGACCCCGAGCAGTGTGGTGGACGACCTTGCATTCGGGGAATGCGAATTCGAGTGATTGATGTTTTGGAGCTGTTTGCTGCAGGTCTAAACGCGCAGCAAATTCTGGAAGAGATGCCTGATCTAGAAGTGGAGGATCTCAAGGCTGCCTTGAGATATGCCGCGCGGCGGCTGGATCATCCGGTACTGGTTGCATGAACATTCGGCTTGACGCTCAGTTGTCACCGGTAATGGCGGCGTGGATCAACTCCGAGTTCCAGGCGTCCGCGGTTGCGATCTGTGATCTGGGTTTGCGTGACGCGAAGGACCGAGAGATCTATCTCGCAGCACGACAGGCCGGAGCCTCATTCAACCACCCACCGCCGCAATCATCGCCTTGATATAACCGATGCTGTAAGCCCATCCGACCCTGTTGCCTCCTACCATTCCCGGAACATGGTCTGCAATCAGGTTTCCTCGGAAATCCACTTCCTTGAGTGTTCGAATCCGCTTCCACATGTCGGTATAGCCGTTGTCGACGAAGGTCTCGACGAAATATGGAATCGGCGCTGTAACATTGCGGAAGTGAATCTTCCACAGCTTGCCCATCTTCGCAAAGGCCCGCACCGCCTCAAACACATCCTTGCCCATTCCCTTGCCGCCTTCCATCCATGTGCCGCAACAAAGGCAGACGCCGATATTCGGGCTGTTTGCTATTTCCAGGGCGCGAACATAGCCGTCGAAATTCCCAAAGATGCACCGCGGCACGCCTCCCAGTTCCGGTACTGGCGGATCGTCAGGGTGGATGCCGATGCGGATGCCCAGTTCTTCGGCTACGGGAGCCACCTGTTTGATGAAGTAAGTGTAGTTTTCCCAGAGTTCTTCTTTCGTGTACTTACGACCGTGCGTCAGCGGGCCTTCAAAGACCTTGCCTGCCCAATATCCCCTGGCCGTCTCCAGGTTGAAGGCACGGGCCGGCGCGCCGCCCCGAGTGGTTTCTCGTTCGGAGCTCCAGATGCCGTTGCCCATGTGCGCATAGGTCGTGTAGAAGATGCCGGCTTTGGCCAAGTTACGCAGATACTGCTTGTATTCCTCAACCTTCTGGTCACATCCGGGCAGATTCAATGTGACCTCAGGCATGTTGTGCACGTTACTGTTGCCAATGTTCCATACCTTGAGCCCTTTGGCCTCGACACGCTGTTTCCAGCGAATGAAGTTCTCCACGGTTGACTTGTCGCCACCGCTGGGAATGTTCACATACGCGACGCCGAGCTGCTGGGCAAACTGCAGGTCTTCGTCGCTGGGGTCCGTGGGCACCTGGAGGGAAAGCTTGATACCAGGAGGCAGCGGTTCCAAAGGCCTCTTGGCAGCGCGCGCGGTTCGGGGCATGGCGCCGGCCATCGAGCCCGCAAGGGCAAGCTGAACAAAGTGTCGTCGCGTAAGACGTGGCGCGGAAAATTCTCCTTGCGCATTCTGTTCTTGTGGTTCTTTGCGAGTCTTCATTTAGTTCCTCCATTGAAAAGAACGAAGGTGGAGGCTGATGTCCCAGCAGCTCCCACGCTGTCACAACCCTGTCCTTTACCCCGTCGGATATTCCCACGGACCGCGGTAAGCCCGGCGCAATAGCTTGTTGGCTTCCGCATCGCCCACAATCACTTCCTTTGCGCCATCCCATTGAACGCTGCGCCCCAGCTTGAGCGCCAGCATACCCAGCAGGCTGACATTGGTCGAGCGATGGATCTCCTCGATGTCACTGATGGGCCGCCGTCCAGTCTTGATGGCATCGAGAAAGTCTTGCCAAAGTTCTTTGATGTTCTGCGCGTCGGGACTGTTGAGTTTCGCTTCCTCCTGGAGCACAGGCTTCTTCGCATCCGCTGGATAAAAGGTCCAGCCCTTCTGCCAGCCCATGTGGAATGTTCCCTCGGTGCCGTAAAAGTAGCAGCCCACGTTCTCGCCCTTCTCGGCGTTGTTGGCAGCAAACTGCCGGTGCTCCCAAGAGACGGTAAAGTTCTCAAAGTCGTAGATGGCAACCTGGTGATCGGGCGCGTCACTCGTCTGCTCTTCCTTTGTGAGAATTGCTGGCCCTTTGATGGCGCGTCCGCCATAGGAAGAAACTTTGCGCGGCCATTTCTCGCCAGTGATCCAGAGAATCTGGTCCATCCAGTGTATGCCCCAATCGCCCAGTGTGCCGTTGGCGTAGTCCAGATAATTGCGGAAGCCGCGGGTGTGAATAGCCCCCCGGGGCACCTTGATTTCACCCGCATCGCCATTGTAAGGACGCAACGGCGCAGGGCCGCACCAAAGATTCCAATCCAGGGACTTGGGCGGCTCAACATTCTTCAGAGGCGTTTCCGGTCCGCCACCATAGTGGACGAACGCGCGCACCATGCCGATCTTTCCCAATCTGCCAGAGCGAATGAATTCACGGCCAGAAACATTGTGGGGTGAGACTCTTCGGTGCGTGCCAACCTGAACAACCTTGCCAGCGGCACGCGCCGCATTCACCATAGCCCGGCCTTCCTGGATGGTATGCCCGATCGGCTTTTCCACATAGACATGCGCGCCAGCTTTCACAGCCGCAATCATGATCAACGGGTGCCAGTGGTCGGGCGTGCCAACAATCACGATTGCGGGTTTCTCTTTGTCCAACAGCTCGCGATAATCCCTGTACTTTCGGGGCGAATCGCCGCTCAATTGGTTGACCTTGTCCGTTGCTGGGTTGAGCTGCCGCTCGTCCACGTCGCACAGCGCCACCACCTGACACTGACCCGACGCCATGGCTTCGCCTAGAATGTTCATGCCCCACCAGCCGGCGCCAATCAGGGCCGTCCTGTGCTTCTCGCCCGCAGGCTCCCCCAAAATTGGCAGAGCGTAGTTGGCCATGCCTGCAGCAACCGAGGATTGGATAAAACCTCTGCGGCTGATCATAAGATCCCCTCGATGAAGGTTAGAAGAATTCAAGCCGACTCATTGTTTGAGAGCCCTCATTTTTGGTATTCGCCCAGATGAAGTCAAGGCAAAAGGGGCAGGCTAGGTGCAGTGTGCCAAGGTGTGCGCCCACAGCAGAGTGTCCGCCGAGATTGCCTCCGTTCGATCAGATCATCAGTGATGCACAGAGCAGACACGTGGTTCTCGTCGGCCAGATCGGAGTGTGTGGCCGTGCGGCCTTTGTCCCATCGGAAGGGGGACGAGCGCTGTCTGCGGCAGGAGGTCGCCGGATTGCCGAAGACACGCTATGGTCCCGCTTGCGAAGGGGGACACAGGAGCTTCGACCGGCCGCCCCAGCTAAGTGCTGGATTTCGCAATTACGGTTACATATTCTCGCCGTGACTCTGAAACTCTCTAGGGTCACTGCCGAGGAACTTGGCAACCTACACGATCGAACAGAAACGGCTCGATATCTATGAGAACCGTCATTCAAGCGTTTCGTATCGAGGAAGAGCCTTTGCGGCACGAAACGTTCGATTGAAGGTTTCGGCAAGGGCCGGTCGCACCACCCCGGCGCAGGCTGCGCCAGCGCCTGCCCCTCCTCAGCCGAGGAGGGGAGCCAAAATGTCCAATTTCCAGAACGGCGAAGCCGTTATGAACCTGCTGCACGAACTGCACGGTGAAGGCGCCACCATTTGCATGGTGACGCACGATCCGCGCTTCTCACGTCACGCCGAACGCACGATTCAGCTCTTCGACGGCACCGTCGTCGAAGAAACGGTCGAGGCGTAGCCGGCGAGGTAACAAGGCAGAGTCCGCCGGCAGTCCGCTTCCTCAGGTCGGCGGCCATAAGCTACTCCAAGATTCGCCTTCACCGTCTTCACCGTCCCAGACCGAGAAGTCGGGCCATCGTCTCGGCAAAGACCTTGCGGCGCACGGCCTCCGGCACCTGGCAGGCCTCAAACAACTGGTGGTAGCGCAGAATATTCTCTTCCAGCTTTAGCGGGTCCTGGTCGGTTCCGAACACGAGCTTTTCAAAGGCGTGCGGGGTGCTCTCTGGCATGTGCGCCTGAGCGCTCGCCTGTCCCCACCAGAAATACTTCCTGAAAATTGCGAGTTCATCCTTCTTCTTGATAAGCGACGATCCGGTCAGGTCGAAATAAAGATTCGGATTCCAGCGCGCGGCTTCGGCAGCCTCGTCATACCAAGGGTTTCCCAGATGGGCTCCAATCAGCGCTAGCTCGGGAAATGCGCGAGCCAGCGTGTCCAGATACATAGGCCGCATGCGGGCTGAAGAGCCCTTCAGCCGGGGGATCTTGTCGTCGGGCCGAAAACTGATTCCAGTATGCAGCAACGCTACCAGCCTGTAGCGTTCCGCTCGGGCGAAGGCTGGAAAATAGCTGGGATCATCATAGTTCTTCAATGGACTGTGAATCTTCAATCCTTTGAACCCCGCCGCCTGCGCGCGGTCGATCTGCTCAACCACATCGGTGTCATCCAGATCGATCCAAAGAAAAGGAATAATGATGCCAGGATGTCCTTTGGCTGCGGCAGCCAGTTTGTCGAAATGCTCGCGTGTCGCCGAAAGACAGGCAGCGGCCTTGTGCTGGCTATAGACGCGCACCAGATCTTCGACGAACTTGGGGCGTTCATCGTAATGGATGTGCGCATCGACATAGCGCGGAATGCTCTGGCCAGCTAGCCACGGGGCGATCTGGCAACACAAGAGCAAAACGATAGGCAGGCTTCTCATCATTCTTTTCACTGCAGTTCCTCCTCGAAACAGCAAAGTCATATCGTTCAGGCAGCTATCTCAGCGTGCCAAAGCATTTTCTTTTCGATTTTCTAGCTCATCAAGAGTCCGGGGCCAGTCCGTCCTCAGCAGGCGCGAGAGCGCGCGGTCAGCCAGAAGCTTGCCGCCAGTTTGGCAGCGCGGGCAGTAATTTGCTTCGTTCTCGGCATAGACGACACGTTGGACGGGCGTACCGCAATCTGGACACGGTTTCTGGTAACGCCCATGAACTGCCATTCCCGGGCGAAATGCCGTGACCTTCTCCGGAAATCCACGTCCGGCCGCACTTCGCAGCCGCTCGACCCATTCTCGCAGAATCGCCCGAGTGGCTTCGTAGAGGCGATGGATGGCTTCATCGTCCAGCCGCTGCGACAACACAAAAGGCGACAGGCGCGCGCGGTGCAAGATCTCGTCGGAGTAGGCATTACCAATCCCGCTGAACAGACGTGGATCGGTCAATGCTCGCTTTAGTGTATGGTTCTCACTGAGTAAGACAGCGCGGAAGCTGGCAAGATTGGAATCTAACACTTCCAGCCCAGATGGGTTCAGCGCCTGAAGTTCTGTCTCTCCCTGCACAAAATGCAAGGACGCCCTCTTTTTAGAGCCAGCCTCCGTGAACAACAGATTTCCCGAAGGAAAGGAAAACACAGCGAGGCCGTTTCGCCCGGGTTTCAAGGCTCCGGCCGCGCGCCAGTGAAGCCGTCCTGCTATCATCAGATGAAAGACCAGGAAAAGATTGTCTTCCAAGCCGAAGACAATGCGTTTGCCCAGACGTCGCAGCTCCAGCACCCGTCTACCATTGGCGTCTGCAAGCGGTGGTCTTACCGAACGGAGAAGAAACGGGCTCAACAGACGAATTCCCAGAACAGGCTCATTCAACACCCGAGCTTGAAGATGCTCCAGATAGATCACGATATCGGGGAGTTCAGGCATCGTGCAGGTTGCAGTGTCTCTCGGCGTCAGAGCGCGTATGCTAACATAACCGCGAATACCTCGTGACCCAAGCCTGGTCTGGTTCGCAAGGGCGACGCCGTATGCCTCACCTAAAACCTCCAAGCGAAGGCGATCGGCTGGCCGTTCGAGCACGGCCTGTGGACCGCCAGCCGGTGATGTACCAGCAATGGGAGCATCTGCTTTTCTTGCACTGGAGCTATGACCCACCGACGATTCAACGCACGTTACCTCAAGGGCTGTCGGTGGACACCTTCGAAGGCAAAGCCTACCTCGGCATCGTTCCCTTTTTCATGCGAGATGTGCGGCTCCGACTCTTGCCTCGACTGCCCGGCATCTCAGATTTTCTGGAGCTGAACGTTCGAACCTATGTCTATGACGAGCGAGGCTTGCCCGGTGTTTGGTTTTACTCGCTGGATGCAAACCAGTGGCTTGCCGTTCGGGCGGCCCGGCGCTTCTTCTGCCTTCCTTACTTCGATAGCAAAATGCTGGCTGAAAAGATCCAAGCGACTGGAGAGATTCGCTACCTCTCACACCGCCGCGGCGCCGAAGACCGCTTGAGCTCTTGCTTCCAATATCGCCCCCGAGGTGAAACCAGGTTCGCAAGTCCGGGAACGCTGGAGTTTTTTCTCATCGAGCGCTATGTCTTGTTCGCCCAGTCAACCCGTCAGGCTCGGCCATGGAGAGGTAGAGTCCATCATCGGCCTTACCCGCTCGTTGAAGCTGAAGTGGCCGAATGGGATGATGCTGTTTTTGAGCTTGACGGACTAAAAAGACCAAGTCGTGCGGCAGATCATGTGCTGATGTCTCCCGGCGTGGAGGTGGAAGTGTTCGCTCTTGAGAAATGAAGTGCACCCCGCTCCAACAGTCGCTTGGCAGCCTCAGAGTGGCGTGCACGGCTAGGCTGGCCAGACAGCTCGCCCTGTGTAAATCTTCTCTGCAGCAGCAATTTTGCCTGGTCCGCTTGACGGTGTTCTCCGCGCGGCTGACTCCTTCTCATTTCACATCACAAGCTTACCCAGCACCGTGCTGACGATTCTTTGGAAGCTCACTTGCAGCATAACGCAAGGCGTTCTCTCGGACCGTGGCCCTTCGCAGGCCGGCCGTCGATTCAGTCTTTTCATTTCCGCGTCCGCGCTAGAACACTCTTGCCTTCCAGGATTTCGGCGGCAGCAACGACACCGGGAAACGCCAGCTGTCATGGGGGCAAAGTGCAGTCTCTTCCGCTTTCACGTCAACACCAATGAACGTTCGGCAACGCATTCACTGGTTGTTAATCACTCTGGGTGTAATCCTGAGCCTCTCCTTTGGCTTTGGCGCCTACCTGATCTTCAGGAATCATCGTCCCGGCAGCCACCTAGAAACCCAGAAGTCGACCGCTTCTGAGCAGCGCTCGGACATCGAGGCTCTTCTCAAGGAAGGCGCGAGATGCTTGAGGAATCATCAGGCAGAACAGGCGCTTATGGCTTACCGCCAAGTGCTGGCTCACCATCCCACCTCATTGGCTGCTCAGCTCGGGCTGGCTCAAGGTGAATTACTGGCG
>JAKEER010000027.1 GCA_022616615.1 Acidobacteriota bacterium | reverse complement strand
GATGTCGAAGATCCTGTCTATGAAGATATCGCCCGAGGTAAGGCGCAACATTCTGTGGAATACGGCCTGCCGGCTTCTATGTGCGGGTTGTTGATGAAGCGCTATCTCGTCCTTTTCGCGCTCTTCGTTCTTTCGCTCATCACCTACATCGACCGCGTCGCCATCGCTTCCGCAAAAGGGCCGCTGGCCGAGGACCTGTCGTTGTCAGATCAGGCGATGGGCATGGTCTTCAGCGCCTTCGCCCTCGGTTATGCCCTCGCCCAGATTCCTTCCGGATGGTTCGCTGACCGGTTCGGGCCGCGTCTGGCTTTGGCCGTTGTCGTATCCGCCTGGAGCCTCTTTACCGCTCTGACAGGGCTTGTCCAGGGACTGGTTGTCCTTCTCATTGTCCGATTCTTGTTTGGCATAGGTGAAGCCGGCGCTTTCCCGGGGAGTGCGAGGGCCATCTTCAATTGGCTCCCGGTCAGCGAGCGCGGGCGCGCCAACGGCATTCTTTTTTCCGGCTCACGTCTCGGAGGAGCCGTTGCCTTTCCGCTGCTGGCCTGGATGCTACAGCGCTTCGGCTGGCGGTCCTCATTCATCTATCTCGGAGTGATCGGTGTCGTTTGGGCGGTGTTTTGGTTCTTCTGGTTTCACGACCAGCCGGATCAACAACCGTCTCAGAACGAGCCGGAGGTGAAAACGCAACTGAGTTTCGGGCAGGTCCTCCGCTCGCGGGGCATGATTCTGAACATGTTTCAATACTTCGCCGGCAACTTCACTTTCTTTATCTGCCTTTCATGGATGCTGCCATACCTGAAAGAGCACTATCGTCTTTCCCCCGCAACGGCGGCCAGTTACGCGATGATACCACTACTATTCGGCGCCACCGCTCAATGGGTCGCCGGCTGGATGGTTGATAGCCTTTACCGCTCCCGTTTACGCGCCTGGTCCCGCCGCCTTCCGGCAATAGCAGGATTCTTCCTTGCCGTCGCGGGCATGTTCGCAATCACACAGACTAATAACCCGATGATGGCCGTGGCTTGCTTCGCTTTGGCAACATTTGGCGCCGATATGACCATTAGCCCTAGCTGGGCTTACTGCATCGACATTGGGGGCACGAAATCGGGCGCTATCTCCGGATCAATGAATATGTTCGGGAACGTTGGCTCTTTCGTGAGCGCGAACGCCTTTCCGCTCTTGCACGACTTGACTGGCAGCGCCAACACTTACTTCGTTGTTGCTGGCTTGCTGAACCTGTCGGCCATTGGCTGCTGGTGGGGAATGCGGCCGCCGTCAATGGCGGGCGGAAACCTGGAAAACACTGTATTGATTGAGGGAGCCGGGAGCTCCAAGCCAGCTCTCTAGCTGAGCAGACACCACGTAAGATGGTCTGCTTTTCTGGGACGCACCCATCGGGCTGCCCACCGTTGAAGACATTCTTTGAGAGGGAATCATGAAGCGAATGAAACAAATTAAGTTCCTCAACAGTCAACCCACGGCGTTGGCGGGCATCGCGCTGCTGGTATTTTGCAGCCTGGGCAGAACTTGGGCAATGCAAGACAGCGCGGCGGCGCAGGTTAGCGGCGTGTTGAAGCGCTGGCACAAAGTGACCCTGTCCTTCCAAGGACCCAAAGAAAGCGAGACAGGCCGGAAAGCCGAACTCTACTGGCTCAGCCCCTTTCGCGACTACAGGCTTCGTGTCACCTTCACCCATGTTGCCAGTGGCAACTCGTATCAGGTTCCTGGCTATTTTGCAGCCGACGGTCGCGCAGCCGAAAGCCGTGCGACGAGCGGCAGCGTATGGCGGGTCCATTTCATGCCGGATGCGCCAGGCGAGTGGAGGTGGACCGCTTCGTTCCGTCAGGGTCGCAACGTGGCTGTCGCCGATGACGACCTGGAAAGCCAGGCCGCGGCTTTTGACGGCGCCAGCGGCTCGTTTCAGATCGATGGCAGTGATAAGAGCGGTCGTGATTTTCGCGCTCAAGGCCGCCTTGATTACGTCGAGCAGCGGTATCTGCGCTTTGCCGGATCGGGTCAATACTTTCTCAAAGGAGGAGCTGACAGCCCGGAGAATCTGCTTGCCTACGCAGACTTCGACGACACCTGGTCACGGAAGAAGGGCAAGGCACACTCGGAGCACGGGGAGGCGCTTAGCACCGGATTGCACCGCTACGAGCCGCACATACGGGACTGGCAAGACGGGGACCCGAGCTGGCGGGGCGGCAAAGGGAAAAGCCTGATCGGAGCGCTGAACTATCTTGCGGGCAAAGGCATGAACTCAGTTTACTTTCTTACCATGAATGTTAGCGGTGACGGCGACGACGTTTGGCCCTGGACCAAACCGAACGAGCCCTTTTTCTATGACTGCAGCAAGCTCGATCAATGGGAGATTGTCTTCGAGCACATGACGCGGCTGGGTCTTATGCTGCACGTCATCAGCCAGGAGACTGAAAATGATGCCTTGCTCGACAGCGGCGAGCTGGGCGTGCAGCGCAAGCTTTACTACCGGGAACTGATCGCCCGCTTCGCACACCATCCGGCGCTGGTGTGGAACCTGGGCGAGGAAAACGTCAATAGCGAACGCCAGCGCAAAGCCTTTGCGAGTTGGATTCGCCAGCACGATCCCTACAGGCATCCCGTCGTCATTCACACTTCTCCGAACGACAAACAAAACGTATATCCGGGACTGCTCGGCTTTAGGGATTTGGAAGGACCGTCGCTGCAAATCTCACCCCAGACTAGGGTCCATGCCGACACTATCAAGTGGATCGAGCGTTCGGCCCAGGCAGGCCGCCCGTGGTTCGTGTGCCTCGATGAGATTGGCCCGGCTGATACCGGCGTCAAACCCGATGCGGACGATCCAGAGCACTTCGAGGTCCGCTGGCAGTCCCTCTGGGGCAATTTGATGGCCGGTGGCGCGGGGGTGGAGTGGTATTTCGGATACAAGTACTCGCACAACGACCTGAATGCCGAAGACTGGCGGTCGCGCGACAAGATGTGGGATCAAACTCACTACGCTTTGGAGTTTTTCCAACGCCATTTGCCGTTCACACAAATGTCGCACGCTGACGACCTCACTATCACGCCTGACGATTACTGCTTTGCGAAGCGTGGCGAGGTCTATGCGATCTATCTCCCGAAG
>JAKEER010000265.1 GCA_022616615.1 Acidobacteriota bacterium | reverse complement strand
GCTTCCTCTGAACGCCCTGGAAGGGCGCCAGAAAGTAGCCCACAGGGCAAGCGAGAGGCAGGAGCGACGGGACCGCCGTCCCCCCTCGCGCCGCCCGGGGTCAGCGTTCCGACCGATTCTTCTCCTCTCCCCCCGAATCGCCCGCTTTTGGGCGATTCGGGGGGAGAGGTCGGGAGAGGGGGCCGTTCGTTGCCGAGTGGCGAGTCTCGCGTTTCGTTGTTGTCCAAACGTTTCTCAGCCCGAAGCGTGATTTTCGCCAATGAGCAGAGTCTTCCCCCTCACCCTAGCCCTCTCCCCCAACACAAAAAACGTGTTGGGGAGAGGGAACAAATGGTGGGACTGCTGACCCAGGGCGCCGCCAGCGGGGACGGCGGTCCCGAGCTCCTGCCGCTCGCGGCGCCCTGTGGGCTACCGTCTGACGCCCGGCTGGGGCTCTCTAAAGGAAGAAGCGGCCTCCTGCCGCTTGACAAATGTCCAGTCTCTCCAGTGCCCGTTATTGCGGGCTCATTCATTTGGACTGCAGATCTCAAGTGAGTGTGACTGAAAAAGTTCTCTCGGTCGCCATCAGCCGGAGTCGTCGATGTCTGAAACCAATTATTTCGCAGTACCCAAGGGGGAAAACTGGTGGAAACTACGACCATGTAATTGACTGTCAAACTCGAGTGTGGTGGGGGGCTTTTTGAGCAAATTCAAGCTGTCATCGCGGACGAATGTTGACAGTCCTTCCACGAAAGACGAGCTTCAACTAGTGGCTGCAGTTCTGCGCCGGGACAGGAAAGCCACCGCTGAGTTTGTCTCTCTGCACGCCGACGGGATCTACGCCTTCGTCTGGAACCGGCTGATTCCGAGGACGGATCTTGTGGAAGACCTCGTCCAGGACGTGTTCTTGGCCGCGTTGGAGAATCTGTCGAAGTTTCAAGGAGTATCTTCGCTCCGGAGCTGGCTATTGGGTATTGCGCGGCACAAAGTGGAAGACTACTACCGGGTGCGGCTGCGTGAGCCGTTATCAATTGATGGGGATGATGAGGAGCCTCTTCCGGTAGATCCGGCGTTCGACGAGTTTATCGATCGGGAGCAGGTCGCGCACAAAGTCCGGCAGGTGCTCAAAAGTCTGCCGGAAGTCTACTGCCTAGCCCTGCTGTGGCGATATTGGGAGAATCGCAGTGCCTGCGAGATGGCGGTCCAGACGGGTCGAACAGAGAAGGCCGTAGAGCGTCTGCTGGCGCGCGCGCGGGAGCAGTTCAAGCGGAGGTGGAACAATGAGTAAGCCAAATACAGACGAGGAATTCTTCAGCCGGCTCTCGGCCAACGTTGAACCAGCTGAAGCCACCCCGATAAAGGCTCCCTCACGGCTGAAGGCCAAAGTTTATTCGGCTCTCGTGCGCTGTCAGACGGCCTCCGGCCCTCTCTTGACCGTTTCGGCCAGCGAAGCGAATGGGCGTTCGTTGTGTGTTTTTGAGAAAGCGGTCGAGATACTACCGGTGGGCGACGGGATCAAATCTCTAAATTTCTGCCGAGTCTGCCATGCCCGCATTGCAGCTGAGAAGATGGAGAATGCTCCGATTTTTTGGCTCCACTGTCCTTATGCCGAGTTTCAGAACCGTTAGAGAGTCGGTCAGAGGCGTATGAAAAATCCAAAAAGGTTTTGAAAGTTGGCCAGATTCCTCTGCCCGGGAGGCGATAGCTGCTCACTGATGGGATTTCTGCGAATGGTCTCGCTGAAGCTGTATCGAAAGGACCAATTGGAGTTCAAGTTGAAATCAATACCCACAGCGACGCGCAATGCCCCAGCGTTGGACTTAAATTCTTGTGGCGGTAATTGAGGCGTCCCACGGACGGCAAGGAGGGCTTGCTCTTTGCTAGTGAAGCGGACCAGGCCCGATCCCACCGACAGATAAGGCCTGGCCCAGCTGCGCCGGTCGCGGAAGTAAAGCAGCAGATCGCCGATGACACTGTGCTGCGTGCTGTTACGCGACACCTCGTAGTAAATCCCTTCGGCAGCGGAAGTTCGCGTCGCGGTAAGGGTGAGACGGTTTCGATTCCAGACATAACTACCTTGCAGGCTGAGGAAGTCCGTTAGATGAACGCCTCCAAAAAAGTTCAGCGCTGCGCCATTCTCGGGCTTGTAGAGAGACACTGCTGCCTCGCTTCCGGTTGTCAGCGATCGCCCATCAGCCGACAGAGCCGATATTCCCACCAATCCCCCCGCAAAAGGCGTCCTCTGCGCTTTCAGTCGAACTCCAAAGCAGAAAACTCCTGCCAGCACTAACACGAACAATCGCGTCTTCATGCACAGCCCTCCACAAAGGGATAAGCGCGCATTGTAGGCCAGCCCATCAGAAGCTTGGAAAAAAATCGCCGCTACGAGGGGGATTTCGAAATCTGTCGCGACTCTGCAAGTTAGAAACCGAAGTGTCTTATCTATTGCGCCACTGGAACGGGAGGAGAGGTTGAACCCCCTATTCTGGAATGGCTAATTCTTGTAAAGAGGAGACGATTCAACATGACCAACCCGATCTGCCACTCCAACCGGTATCTGGATGCTCTATCTGTATTGGCCGTTTCCTTCATCTGTTTTGTCGTCATCGGAGCAAACAGCCTCGTTTGGGCCGACGACGACGACAGAGGAAGGCGATTTGAAGTCACCGTGACCAACCTGACCCAAGGCCAGCGATTCACTCCAATTCTGGTTGCGACCCACAAGCAAGGTCTCAAGCTTTTCGAACTTGGCCAGCCAGCCAGCCCGCAACTGGAAACGGTTGCCGAAGACGGCGATGTGGGGCCTCTGACCGCGTTGCTTCGCGGGATGCCAGAAGTCCTCGACGTGACCGACTCGGGAGCGCTCCTTCCCATGGGTCTGCTTTCGCCGGGTGCTTCGGTAACGCTGTTCGTCAGGACGCGCGGGTCTTTTGACCATATCAGCGTTGCCTCGATGCTCATTCCCACCAACGACGCCTTCTTCGCTCTGAACGGTGTGGAAGGGCCAACGGGCAATAGCAGGCTGACGCACGTTTCTCCCGCCTACGATGCCGGCACGGAGCGGAACGACGAGATCTGCAGGCCGGGCGCCCCCCTGGGTTCAATTCCTGGGCCAGATTGTATGACACCTCCGCCCAGCGGCATTGGGACTGCCGAGAACTTTGTCGTTCACATTCATTCAGGGATCCACGGAACAGGGGGCGGAATAGCAACCAGCAATCTAAATCCGTCAGTGCGTGACTGGAGAAATCCTGTGGTTAGAATTACTATTCGCCGTGTTGACTGAGTTCGCTGTCTTGCCCGAGACGTGCGCCAGGGAATGGCCAGTATGCCGGCGCGTATTTGCTTAGCGGGGTGACGCTGCCTCTGCGCACCTCAGGACCCACTCGCTACCGCTCGCGGTACTGTCAGCGCCCGGACCCTGAGGCGAACAGTACCGCGAGCGGTAGCGAGCGGGTCCTCGCACAGTAGTTAGAACGCCTGACCCGCATTTGTCATAGTCACCGAAACCGGACATGATTTAGAGGGTGTCTAAAAAAGCGCCCCCTGGTTCGTAGTCCCGCCTCCAGGCGAAGGCAAACGCCGCTGTTCCGGCTAAAGCCGGGACTACGAACGAAGTTGGGCCTTGAACCACGCCCTTTTAAACACCCTCTTAGAGAATCCGTACGGGTTTGCCAGACGTTTCCACTGACCCTGGACTTTCCCCCAAATGCCGCGGAAAGTGGAAGAACTTCCCAGACTCTGGGAATGCTCCGAGTCATTCACTCCAGACCGTTCGAGATTCTTTGCGAGACTGGCGAAAAGATTGCGGCATTTTTACCCAGCCCATAGAGCAAACCTCTAGTCTAGTTTCTGTCGCGAAACGCCGAAACCCGCTTCCACAGAGCGGCTCCGCCGCCCGATGTGCGGAAAGGCTCTGCCTTTCCGTTCGGTGGCCCACCCTCCAGTTCAATGCTCCGTTCGCCTGAAGCCGCGCCCCAGGCGCGGCTTCAGGCGAACGGAGGAGTCTAGAGAAGAAATTACGGCTACCGCGGAAAGGCACAGCCTTTCCGCACATCAGGCGGCAAAGCCGCATTGAGACTGGCGTTTCGAGTTTCGCGACAGAAACTAGTCTACTCATTCATGCTGAGAACCTGATTGGCTTGCTTTGGCGCCGCATGGTGCCTGGCGGAAGCTGCTCGGTCGATTGAACCCCTAGGGACCTGTCGTTTCAACAGGAAATTTCTCTTTCCAGTCCAAATCCGAATTCCAGCGCCGTTCCGTATGGAAGGTATCCGGGCCGTACATCCATTCAAAGTCAAAGTGAGGAGGACAGTCATGAAATACAAATTGTGGTTTGCGTTGCTTGTAGTGCTCTTGCTGGCCGCTGGAACGCTGATTCCCAGGTGGAATGTTACGAGCGGAGCCAGTCACCGAGAGGCCCCACTCATCTCTCTCGATCCCACCGCCGACATCACCGACTTTTTCATGTTCCGCAGCTACGAAACAGGAAAGGCTGACAAAGTGGTGCTGATCATGGACGTCACGAGTGAAGAGCCGAGCTCAGGTCCTAACTATTTCAACTTCGACCCCAACGTGCTTTACGCTTTCAACATCGACAACAACAGCGATGGAAAGGCTGAGGATATCCAGTTTGAGTTCCGGTTCCAGAACGAGTTCCGCGGAATTAACAAAGATCTAAAGCTGTTTCTTGCCTACGTGGCTTTACCTCCGATCACTACGCTGGATGGCGCGGGCTCAGAAGGACTTGGCATGCGCCAGAGATATAGTGTCACGATGGTCCGGAATGGACAGAGCCAAGCGTTGGCAGAAGGCCTGTTTGCTGTTCCATCCAATGTCGGACCCCGAACGATGCCCAGCTATGATGGCCTCGCAAACCAAGGAATCTACGGCCTCATGGGTGGTCAGGTCCGTGTCTTTGCTGGGCAGCGCGACGATCCGTTCTATATCGACTTGGGCGCAGTCTTCGATACTCTCAACCTCAGAAGTCCTGGCACCGATATGCTCTCTGGATTCAACGTGCACACGATTGCGCTGGAAGTGCCGGCAAGCTGGCTTACCAAAGACGGCCTTGGAATTGGCCAGACAAGCCAGCCCGTGATCGGCGCTTATGCTAATACCAGTCGCCAAAAAGTTCGGGTGCTCCGCAAAGCTGCGGACGAGCAGAATGCAGGGCCCTGGGTTCAGGTGCAGCGCCTAGCCAATCCGCTGGTGAACGAGGCTATTATCGGTACCGTGGACAAGGACCGCTGGAACTCTCTTGAACCCGAGCAAGAGGGCGTGTTTCTGGAGTACTACACCAACCTGCGCTTGGCTACCGCGCTCCAGGCAGTTTTTGGCGCTCCGGCCTCGCCCTTGCTTAACGTACCCAACCTGCTCCTCAAGTATCAGCCCGGTGATCAACAGTTATCCGAACTGCTCCGCCTGAATTTGACTACGGCGCCGACGCCGCTCGCTTCACAAAACCGCTTAACTGTCTTGGCGGGTGACAACGCTGGATGGCCCAACGGTCGTCGCCCGATCGACGATGTCACTGACATCGCCATAAAGGTCATCGGCGGAACTAACTACCTTGAGGCAAGCGATAATGCCAACGTCAACGATAAGCCGTTTCCTGCCACGTTCCCTTTCCTGGCTTCCCCCTGGGACGGCCGAAATCGGCAACATGGCAATCCGTAGGTTGCGGCCAATGGGAGTGGGTGAGGACATAGTTCGCGCCCACTCCTTCAACTGAGATTCGCAGATGCTTGCTAACTAGATGCTTGCTAACTAGCCAGGGCTTCGCCCTTAATATCCCCAGCGCAGTGACCTTGAAAGCCCGAAGCGCCAGCGAGGGCCAGTCGCAATTACCCTCGCTGGCGCTTCGGGCTTTCAGACCTCGCGGAAACGAG
>JAKEER010000264.1 GCA_022616615.1 Acidobacteriota bacterium | reverse complement strand
TGAGGCTTTCGACGTTGCCGAGCCCGTTCTGCAACGTGAGAGCGTAGCCGGAATCTTTTAGGACCACACTCGCAGCCTGGGCCGCTTCACGCGTGGCATACGCGTTCACGCAGATCAGGGCCACGTCAGCTTTGGGTGCAGCGGCCGGATCCGTGACGGCCTCGACCGGAACGGTGAACGTTCCGTGCAGGCCGTCCATTCTGAGCCCATCTGCGCGGATACGCCGGACGTGCTCTTCCCACACATCGATCAGGACGACCTGCTCACCCGCACGGGCGAGGTTGGCGCCATATACGCACCCCATGCATCCCGCACCAATGACCGCAAATTGCATGATTACCTCGATCTCAAGAGCGTAATTTGCCAAGCCCACATTTGGGTACCACCGATTTGCGCACCACAGTTTCGCGTCGTGCACCTCATCGAGTGGACTGCTACATGCATGGTAGATTTCGTATCAATTAATATTTAATTTGACATGTTAGATAGAATTCACAGAATGTCAAGAACTTTTTTCCGGCTGACCTAGGAAGCCCGAGATAACTCGGGTTCTCGGCAAACTCTCTGGAGAATCCAAATTACAACGGCAATTGACATGCTAGTTGAAATCTCGCAGAATTGCTCACGAGGTCTCCTATGACAAATCAGCTGCATGCACCTGCTGCTTCTGCTCCCTCGGCACGAAGAGGACAGCTAAAGGCCCAAGCTTACAAGGAGCTGAAGAGATTACTGTTAATGAGAGGATTCGGTCCCGAAGCTTTCTTATCAGAACGGGAGTTTGCACGACGACTTAACATGAGCCTCGCCCCGGTCCGTTCGGCGATCGAACGCCTGGCAGCGGAGGGGCTAATCCTTGTCTCACCACAGAGGGGAATCCAGGTTAGTGAGCCGTCGAATCGTGAGATCGCTGACCATTATGAGCTGCGCACGGTGCTGGAACCGTTCGTGTGTAGACGAATAGCTGGGCGCCTCAATCCAGATCAAGTGCAGCGATTACGCGGTAACATCGAAGCCTTGGACGTAGGCGCCGGCATTGACCGATTCATGGAGATTGACACAGGGTTTCACATTATGTTGGCTGAATTTTATGGAAATGGGGAAATCACACGGGCGATGACACAGCTACGGGACAAGATTACGCGAGTCATCGTTAGGGCATTCGAGGAAACACCGGAACGCTTGGCCGCAGGGATTCAAGAGCACCGGCAAATCGCTGAGGCGGTTATCAACGGCGAGCCCGATCTCGCTGACAAGCTTATGTTGGAACACATCCAATCCGGAATGAAAAGCGTACTGCCGAGCGGAGCCTGGCGCTAACTTAATGGGCTGCACTTCCCCTTGGAACCTGAGGCAGATTTTCGATTTGGCAGTCGCCGAGGAATTCGCCCAACGAAACCCTCCGTTCCAGGTGGGATGCCAAGGCATCGGGGCCATCTCCCTTATGGTTGGTGGAGAGGCCGGCGTTAAACGCCGCATCCAAGAGGCAATGGAGAAGATGGGATTCTAGTTGCTTAAGAGTGCGCAGCCCGCTTGCACATCGGCGTAGGGAATGTGCTTGGGAATCATTTTCATCGGTCGTCGCGCCCTGAGCGGCATTAGGAGCTCCTGCATCGAAAGCCATTGAGACGCAGTTGGAGTTTTGCTATTTTCATTCAACGACCTTTAGTCCGGATGCAACCCGCTAGTGTTTTTCTTTGGCGCCGAAAAGGTTGTTTCCTTTGTTCGGGCCGATTTCAGGGGAGAGCGGTTTCCCTGGCGGTTTTCTATCGGGTCCGGTCTGTGGATTACCCATGACTGCCGAAGCCAGCCCCAGCGCCCCGTCGCAACTGCCAATTCCTGTAGGAAGCACTTTCGCAGGACGCTACCAAATTCTTCAGCACCTGCATTCCGGAAAAACCAGCCATATTTGTAAGGCCCAGGACTTGCTGGCCGGCCAAAGCGTCGCATTGAAGCTGATTCAACCTAGCCTGTTGCGGGAACGAAAGCTGGTGGAGCGGTTCAAACAGGAGCCACTTCTCGCCCGGAAGCTGGCGCACCCAAACATTGTCCGCATCTTCGACATCGGACAGGGCGACGGGTTGTTTTTCATTTCGATGGAGTTTATCGATGGGGCTGATTTGAGATCCTTGATTGGAAAGGGCGCTGGCGTTCCCCTATCCCGTTTTTTGTCCGTGTTTGGCCAGCTCTGTTCGGCGCTTGCATATCTCCACTCCCAGGGCATTGTGCATCGCAACATTCAACCCGCCAATTTGGTGCTCGATTCCCAAGGAACCCTGAAACTCATTGACTTCGGGATTGCGCGCGAACACGCCCGAAAGTCGAAGCTGGCCGTGGCTGAGGGCGAGACCGAGTACACTGCACCGGAGGTTCTGGCTGGTCAGCCGCCAACTCCAGCGGCGGATATCTTTGCCGCGGGTCTTGTGCTTTTCGAGCTGCTGACGGGGGCGCCCATTTCAGCTCGAACCACCAAAGAGTTGCCCCCAGGTCGAAACGAGTTCCCGGAAGCTCCGATTCAGATGATCCGGTTGCTCCAAAACTGCATGGCGCCAAACCCGGAGCGCCGATTTCGCCGCATAGAGGAACTCCTGAATGCCGCTGGAAGCCTGGATATGCGCGTGAAGGCGACCGCTGCTGGGCCTCGCAGGACGACGCTCGCAAGCCTGCTGCAGGATGACCCGCCGTTTGCGAAGGCCGTTCTGCCAACGTTTCTGGAACTGCTGGAGGCAGTGGAACGAGCGCATGGCGAGAACCGAAGTCTGGATTTGAGTCCTCAGGCCATCGAGTTAACACCTACCGGAAAGATTCTCATTCCGGAGCTACCGGAGCCGGAGTGGAATCGAACTTTGCTCATTGCTTCCCCCAAGCATATTTCGCCGGAGACTTTTCTGGAAAGAACGGCCGAAGCTGATCCCGAACGCCAGACCAGCGAAGTTTATGTCTTGGGCTTCATGTTTTACGAGATTTTGCTGGGAAAGCGGGTCTTCGACCTGGAATTCGACGGGTTCCAGGGAGCCGAGCAGCAGTATCTCTGGTTAAGCTGGCATGGAGATCTGAACCGGCGGGCTCGTTCTCTCCGGGAAGTGATTCCAGGGTATTCCGAACCAATCTCGGACGTGGTTCAGCGGATGATCGAGAAACGGCCGGAGAAGCGCTTTGGAACGCTGCGCGAGGCGCGGGAAGCGCTTCGCGGTGTTCAAGACTTGTTGGAGCGGGAGGATGAACGAAAGTCTGGAACCACGGTGATGGTTCCACCCGCGCCCGGGGCTGGAAAAGCAAGGGCGGCCCGCTGGGTCGGGCTTGCCGCCGCGGCCTTGCTCTTGCTGGCTCTGCCGGCGCTTTTTTTTTTGGAGGAAGGCACTCTGGTCTAAGCGCTCTGAGCCGGTCGCCACCCGGACCGAGCAAACAGCTGATGAGAAGCCGGAGAACCCCTCGCTGGCTCAGACTGTCGTTACCGAAACCGGCGAAATGGTTCTGGTTCCAGAAGGAGAGTTCCTTATGGGGAATGATCGAGGCCGGGCGGGCGTGAAGGCTGGTTCGCAAAACGAAGCCCCGGCACACTCGGTGCATGTCCGAGCGTTCTACATCGACAAGTTCGAAGTCACCAACCGGCATTATCGCCGCTTCTGCGAAGCTACGGGACGGCCCTCTCCGCCCAATCCCTCTGAATTTCCGAACTTCACCGACCGGCTGGACTATCCGGTCATCAATGTTTCCTGGGGGGATGCGAGAGCTTTCGCAGCTTGGGCAGGCAAGCGGTTGCCGACGGAGCCAGAATGGGAGCGGGCTGCCCGTGGCAGCGACTCCCGGCTTTATCCGTGGGGAAACGAGTACCGGGCCGGGAAGGCCAACCTTCAGGATGCTGGTCCGCTCCCGCAGATTGCGGCAGTGGGCGCCTTCAAGGAAGACCAGAGCCCTTTTGGCGTGATAGACATGGCCGGAAACGTCTTTGAGTGGGTTGAAGCTCGGTATGCTCTTTACCCTGGAAACCCTGGAAGGCTGACGGATTCGGAAAGACTGCACCGGGTAGTTCGAGGCGGTGGATTCCTGCTGGGAAAGGAGATGGCGCGGACAACAAACCGGGGATCTCATCTGCCCCAGATCCAACCCGGCGAGGGTCGGGACTCCTTTATCGGTTTTCGCTGCAGTGTTGACGCCGACTCGATCAGGAAGGCGCGCCCGATTCCTGGGAATGATCAGTAGCCCGACCGTAAGGGAGGGCGTCACCCCTCGGCCAAGATGCCCTACCTTACGGTCGGGCTACTGATCTAGCAAGCCTCCGGCTTGCCAGAACGCGCGCTCGGCGCGCGTTTCATCGGTGATTCATCTGATGAACTCCATACCGAAACCAGATATCCAACGGTTGATTGAAACCTATCAGGACTACGCTCATGCAATCGCTGCCGAGGTCTGCCGCAAACTGCCGCCCCAAGTGGACCGGCGTGAACTGGAAGGCGCCGCTGATCTGGGGTTGGTAGAAGCCGCCCAGGCGTTTGATCCTTCTCGGGGAGTTCTCTTCAAGACGTTTGCCTATTACCGCATTCGCGGGGCAGTTTACGACGCACTGCGCAAAATGGGCTGGTTTTCGAAGAGTCTTTATCAGCAGTACAAGTTCGAGATGGCCGCCAATGAGTATTTGAGGGACTATTCGGAAGCCACACCGGCGGCAGGAGACATCGAGGCCGAATACGACGAAATCAAGAACTTCACCGGTTCGGTCTTGAGTTGTTATTTGCTCTCACTGGAGGATCTCACTCAGGAGATTTCCGATAGTGGTGATAGGTCGCCGGAGCACCAGGCTCAGATGAAACAGGAACAGCAGCACCTGCGCGAAGCGATGGCACGGCTTCCAGAAAAGAATCGCCAGGTGATTCAGTGGTATTATTTCGAAGAAAAGAGCCTTGAGGAAATCGGACAACAGCTTGGGATGTCCAAATCCTGGATTTGCCGTGTTCACGCCAAAAGTGTGGAAATGCTGCGCGACCTGATGCTTGCCCCAAAAACCGGGAAGGTGCCGGCGGGTTGAGCAGACTTTTTTCCCGTCTCGACACAACTTTGCCGCGTGGGGTTCGATAATGGGCTTAGAAGCGGCCACTCAGATGGTGCGATCCGGAGTGGCCTATGAGGTGAAACCCCATGGCCGACTCAAGCATTTCGAGATTGATTCCTCAGGTTGCCGTTAACAATAAGCTGACTGGCCCGCAGGCGCAGGCCAAAGTGAATCCTTCAAAGTTCGATCAAGTTCGTTCAAAGCTGGAAAAGCCAGCGGGCGTTCCGGGTCACTCCGTTCCTCAAGAGGCTACCCACATTTCTCCGCAGGAGAAAAAGCGGCTGGAAGAGGAATTCAAGAAACGGATTGAAGAAGTTCGGTTGCGTGCCCTTAACGAGATTTTCAAAGCCGATTTGCGAGAATCGAAGGAGCAGGTGGATGCGATTCGGCGGGGGCTTTCGACACAGCCTTCCACTCCGGCCCTCGATCCGTTGAAAGATCGCCTCCTTTATGTCGAGAATCAGTATATGGAATCGGGACGGCTGCTGCGCGGGCTTGGCAAAATGGAGTCCCCCGAGGATTATTTGAAGATGCAGCTCCAGATGTACCGATTGACGCAGAGCGTGGAGCTTCTTTCCAAGATTGCCGGAGAGGTGGTCGGTGGAGTGAACAAGGTTCTCAGCACCCAGGTGTAATTGCAATAGCTCATCCAGCCTCTGACTTTGTCGGATGGAGACGGAGGCCAAGGCGCCGTCAAAGTTCCCGGCCCTCCCTTTCGGTTGGGCTACTGAACAGACAGAGGCTCAGGTCAGTAGCCCGCGCGTCGGCAAGGGCTGCGCCTTAACGCAATAACTATGGCCGTTGGCCCTGACACTATTTCTACAACTGACAAATCATAAATCTTGTATGAAAAAGAATGCCTGGCTAATCGGTCTTGCGCTGCTTCTGACGGGTTGCATGCAAAAGGAACTTCAGACGGGCCTGACGGAACAGGAGGCTCAGGAGATCATCGTTCTCCTCAAGGAAAGCGGAATCGACGCAACTCGCAGAGTCATGCCTGGAGACTCCGAAAGACCAGCCTGGGCGGTATCCGTGAAAGGTGGGGAGCAAGACTATTTCCTGGCGATGAAAATCCTCCAAGAGCATGGTTTGCCCCGTGAGAAAGCTAGAGGTTTGGACGATGTCTTTTCCAAGTCGGGGCTGATTCCCACGGCGGGAGAAGAAAAGGCTCGACTCATGGTCGGACTCTCCGGAGAGATGACCCGGACGCTGAAATCGGTGGCCGGTGTGGTGGATGCTCGAGTTCATTTGGTGCTGCCCGAAAATAGTCCGCTAGTGGACAAGAGCCAGTGGAGCCTGACGACCGCATCGGTTCTGCTCAAGTATCAGGGCGACCAGGTGCCTCTCCGGGAAGACGAAGTCCGCAATCTGGTGGCGCGCGGCATCGAAGGCTTGCAGCCGGAAAATGTGGCCGTGGTCTTCAAGAAAGTAGAAAGCAAGCCGGTGCCCCGCAAGAATCTGCGCTGGCATCTCGGATCTCAAGGAGTGCTTCTTGCCGCTTTGGGACTGCTCGCGCTGACTACCATCGGATCTTTGTTGCTGCTGGTGCGAGGCCGCCAGCAGCAAAGCAAGATTCAGAGCCTGACGCGTCAGATCCAGAGCTTGACGACCCAGACGGCCACCGGTATTGAAGGCGGAGGGAAGCGTTGATTGAGGAAGGATTCTGCCTGGCTGGGTTGCTGAAGGCCGGGACATCTCTCGAGCGCGTGACGAACTTGCTGCCCCCGGGCCGCCGGGAAACGGTATCCAAGCTGGTCAGCGAGTTTTCAAGTCTGCCAGCGCTTGAACTGCGGAAGAAACTGATTGCGCTGAGGGAGTCGGCGGCGCATCAAGTGAAGGGTCGCCTGACCCAAGAATTGGGAGCGGGGTGGAGAGAGCTTCCCCCATTGCTTCAGTGCTGGCTCGGCCAGGTCGTGCTGAGGACCCATGGAAACGAAGATCATCAAGAGTAGCCCAGCCGAGGAGCCCGGAGCCGCTCCGGGGCCGGGCAAGATCATCAAGAAGGAGCTTTTTCAGGCCTCAGAGGAAGCCCGAGACATCGTTAAAGCGGCACGCCAGGAAGCGGAGAAAATCCTGGTTCGAGCTGAGCAGGAGCGGGCTGCTTCGGTGGAGTCGGGACTTCAGATTGGCTATGAAGAGGGCTTGAAACGTTGGAACCAGATCCTGGCCGGTGCGTGGCAAACCCGCGAAAACCTCAAGACCGAATGGGAACAGTCGCTGCTGCACCTTGCGGTTCGCATAGCAGAAAAAATCATTGGCGAGCAGCTTCGGCTGCACCCGGATACCGTGATATCCATCGTGCGTGAGGCCTTAAAAAGCGTGGGCCAGGAACGACAATTGACCCTGCTGGTTCATCCTGACCATCGCGAAATGATTCAAGCCAATTTGGACCGGCTTCAGGCTATGGTGGGTGCATCGCGGCAGATCCATTTGGTTGCGAATCCTGAAATCGCGCCAGGAGGCTGTGTCGTGGAAAGCGAGCTGGGAGTGATCGACGCGAAACTCGAGACGCAATTGAAATGTCTGGAGGAGGTTCTTTTGTCGGCATCAAAGAAATCAGGGCAGTCGTCTTGAAGAGCAGGCTTTAGGTATTTGAAGCAAGGGAAGCCTAGTATTACTCTGTTAGGGTAACTCAGGGTGGCGCAGATATCGCGTCTTTCGCGATGTCTGCGAATCGCACCGCACACATGGCAAACCGCGCCATGTGTGCGCCACCCAACGGTTCTTGTGAACGTAACAAAGTAATAATACTAGGTGTGGCAGAGTGCAGCAGCGTATGACTGTGTGGGGCTGGCGCCACAATTCTTTGTCCTCGTTCTCGTCGTCGTACTCGGCTTTTCGTCGAGGACGAGTACGACGACGAGGACGATTTTCAAGCTTGAAGAACCTCACTAGGCTGGCGGCAGGACTCTCATGATTGAGATCGACAAGTACCTTTTGGAACTCGACAAGGCCAGCCCCGTTCAAGTCAAGGGGCGTGTCAAGGAAGTGATCGGTCTGGTTGTCAAGGCCGCGGTTCCTGACGTTTGGATTGGAGAGCTTTGTCTGGTCTACAGCTCTCGATCAAGGCTGCCGGTCAAAGCCGAGGTGGTTGGGTTTCAAGGGGGCGATGTGCTGCTGATGCCTTTGGGGGATTTGCAGAACGTTGGTCCGCAGAGTGACGTGGTTCCGACTGGAAAATGCCTGACGGTGAAGGTCGGCCCTCAACTGCTCGGCCGGGTGTTGAATGGCGTTGGCGAGCCCATGGACACACGTCTGCGAGGTCCGCTGGAATGCCACCAAGAATATCCAGTCTATAGTCATCCGCCGGATCCTTTGAGCCGGCAGCGCGTCACCCAGCCACTGTCCATTGGTATCCGGGCCATCGATTCGTTGCTGACCTGTGGCGAAGGCCAGCGGATCGGGCTGTTTGCGGCGGCCGGAGTCGGGAAAAGCACTCTGCTTGGCATGATTGCCCGGAACACCGAGGCCGATGTCAATGTCATCGCGCTGACCGGTGAGCGGGGTCGCGAAGTCCGCGATTTCATCGAGCAAGATCTTGGAGAAGAGGGATTGAAGCGTTCGGTGGTAGTCTGCGCCACTTCGAACGAGCCGTCTCTGGTCCGGCTGAAAGGCGCTTACGTCGCAACCGCCATTGCCGAGAGTTTCCGCGACCAGGGCAAGAAGGTGGTTCTGATGATGGATTCGGTCACCCGCTTTGCACGGGCCCAGCGCGAAGTCGGGCTCGCCTGTGGTGAACCCCCCACCAGAGGCGGCTATACGCCCTCGGTTTTCGCCGAACTGCCCAAGTTGTTGGAGCGCTCCGGCAATTCGGACAAAGGCTCCATCACTGCATTCTATACGGTACTGGTGGCTGGCGATGACATGAACGAACCGGTGGCCGACGAGGTTCGCTCGATCTTGGATGGTCATATCATTCTGTCGCGAGATCTCGCCGCCCAGGGGCACTATCCGGCAATCGATCCGTTGCAGAGCGTCAGCCGGGTGATGAGCACGGTGACCAGTGCGGCCCACTGCCGCCTGGCTGAGCAAGTGCGCGAAGTCCTGGCGACCTATGAAAAGCAAAGGGACTTGATTCTGCTGGGCGCCTACCAACGCGGCTCCGATCGGAAGGTGGACTTCGCCATAGACAACATCGACGCGGTGCAGGCATTTCTGAAGCAGGGCACTCACGAGAAGACCGACTTCCAGGAGACCTTGTCGCGAGTGAACAAATTGTTTGCGGCATCGATAATGAATGTCAAAGGGAACTGAGCGCATCATGGGTTCAGAGTTTGGAGAGGAGTTTTTCATGCCGCTTCGCAGCACCACGTTCGATGAAAATATTCCCCCTTAACAAAGGGGGCGGCGCGAAGCGACAGCGGTCGCGAAGCGCCAGGGGGTCGTCTGTTCAATTCTTCCGAACCCGTCGAGACAACCCCCTGAAGGCTCCGCGACCGCCGTCGCTTCGCCTTCTTTCCCCCTTTTATAAGGGGGATTTTCAGACGAGAGGCTACGGCGCTTGGAGCTGTGAAAAAATCGAACGATCTCGGTTCCCCTCGCCCCCGCGAGGGGGAGAGGGGCTAGGGGTGAGGGGGCGGTGCACGCCGCATCGGTTCCCGCAAATAGGCCGAAGAGGCACGCCAGATGCGGAAAGATAGGCCCATGCCGTTACAGCATGGCAATCCCCTCACTCCCAGTCCCTCTCCCCGTTGCGGAGAGGGGAGTCGACTTTTTTGCTTAATTTTAGTTTGTTCGCAAAGGCGATGACTTTCAAATACCGTCTCGATCCACTGCTGCACCAGAAAACCCAAGTCAAGCAGCAAGCTGAGCAGTCTCTGGCAGAGCGATCGCGCGAGCTCAGTGAGGAACAAAAGCGCCTGGCAGAGGTTCAAAAGCACGAAGCGGCGTTGCTCAATTTGAAGGAGCGCGCCAGAAATGAATTGCTCCATCCTGGGGGTGGAAAGCAGATTACAGGCGAAGAGGTTCGCCGCCGCTTGGACTATCTGCGCGGTGTCGATGACGATGTGGAGACGGCTCGAGGAGAGGTCTTTGCGCAGAAGCAAGCTGTGGACGAAGGCCAGGAGAAGCTGATTCAGGCTCGTCAGTTTCTCGCCGAATGTGCCCGCGAGGTTGAAGTTCTAGAGAAACATCGCGACAAAGCGGAAGCCCGCCACACCCAGCAGGTTGAGCGGAAAGAGGCGAACGAACTCGACGAGATTGGCGCCCACCTGTTTATCAGCAAGAGGAAGCTCACATGAAGACACCCAGGATTCCTGCCCGCCCTTCCGATGCGGTTTCATCCAGTGCGAAAAGGGCTGAGCCCTCAACGCAGAAGCCGTTTTCCAAGGTGCTCGAAAGTCGTCGCGGCAAAGATAAGTCCTCCCGCGAATCTGAAAAGCTCCAACCTGAAGAGAGAAAACCCTCGAGTTTGCGAGGCAAGCTGGAGGACGAGGAGGCGGTCCTCCAGCTCTTGCCGCTATTCGGCAGCTCCGTGGCTCAAACCGGCCAGGCGAATCCGCAGGTCGCATCCGCGCAGCCGGCAATTCCCAAACAGCCCATCCAGGCATTGGCCAACGAGATCTGGCATGGAGTCAACGCACGGGGCCAGGAGCAGGTAGACATTCATCTGAATTCGAAGGTTTTGGATGGGCTCAAGATCCAGATTGTCCGTGATACGGATCGGCTGAACATTCGCTTTGAGAGTGCTTCAGATGCCGTCTCCCAGCTGCTCACCCGCAACGTCGGGGCTCTGACCGAGTCGCTGGTGGCCCATGGAGTCCGGGTGGGGCAGATCCGAGTCAATGATCCTGATACGGCTCGCTGGATGTCTCGCAAACCACAGAGCCGTTCCCGATCCGGCGGGCAGGGCCGTCGTGGTCAGTCGTAGAATGGAAGTGAAGAAACAAGAAGTCGAAATCGGGAGCCGAGAAGTTCCCAAATTTTTTCACAGGTGCTCCTGGAGTTGTGAAAAAAATTCAATGGTAGGGACGCGCTGCGCATTGATGTCAACTTAGGGGCGGAACCCGGCCCACGATTGGCGAGAAGCACGCCAATCGTGGCTACCCATGCCCCTGACCGGTCGTCTTGGTAGCCACGATTGAAGCGCTT
>JAKEER010000263.1 GCA_022616615.1 Acidobacteriota bacterium | reverse complement strand
CGCTTGCTACCGCGCGCGGTACCGTAACTGCTTTGGAGTCAGAGCCTGGTGTTTCCGTACCGCGACCGGTAGGGAGCGTCTTTCGAGTTTTTCAGCATCCTTCTAGCGGAGCGATTCGAAAATACCGTTACAATTCCAATTGAGTGGCGCAGACATCGCGTCTTCTGCGATGTCTGCGATCCGCAGCCGCATACATGGCGAGCTGTGCCATGTGTGCGCCACGCAAAGCGATTGCATTTTCATTTAGGAATCGCTCTGCCAGTGAAAGATTATGCCTCAAGGGCATTATTGAGGATCGCACCCTGGGAGCGCTGGCGTCCCGCCCGCAATTGTGGCCGCAGGCCATCGGCGCGGCCTCCGGCCGCTCCGAGCCGGGCGGGACGCCTGGCGGGACGGCCGCGCTCCCAGGGTGGCTGCGTCAAACGCACGCTTCGCCTCGAGTCAGTGCGTTCCGCCAGCGAAACGCTTGCTTGGTTACGACTCTACACAGACCGCGCTCACAACACCCGAAAAGCCGTGCAAAAGACCGGAAAAAATGTCCAGTCTCCAGAGGCGGCGGAGCCGCCGTGTGGGAGCGGGCTTCGACGTTTCGCGACAGAAACTAGCTCGTGTGCGGCCCAGATCGCTCAGCGGCGCCATCAAGCACGCGTGATCGTGACCAGGATTTCCTCTCCACTCAGCGACAGTTTGGCTCCGCTGTTTGGCGTCGTGGTCAGTTCAAGCCGCTCCGCGAGCAATTCGCTGCGCAGATATGCTTCGTGCGCCGAAATCGCCTCTGCGATCCGTGGTGACGCGGCGTAACTGACGATTATGCGGTCGGAGATCTCGAGGTTTAGGGCTTTGCGCTGATCCTGCACCAGACGATTGAAATCTCTGGCGACGCCTTCCTGCAACAGCTCCGGCGTGAGGGTCGTGTCGAGCGCCATGAACGTGCCCTGTTCCAAACTACACACGATGTTCTGCGGGCTCTCATAGTGGACAAGGATTTCGTCCGGCGCCAACTCTAGCATTTGCCCGTCCGTCTGTATTGGATACGGGCCGCCCGTCCGAACGGACTTCGGATCAACCTGCTGCAGCGCCTGCTCTATCACCTTCAGATACTTGCCAGCGCGTGGGCCGACCTTCTTGGCGTCGGGCTTCAAGCGCACCTTAACCAGTGTCGTCTCGTCGTCAATAAGGATGAGGTTGTTGAGATTAGCTTCCTCTAAGATCTGCGCGGCGTATTCTGCGTTTTCAAGCACCCAGCGGTCGGCCGCGTCTCTAGGGCGGACGTACAGCGTGCTCAACGGTTGGCGGACCTTGACCTTGCTCTGTGTCCGCAGGTTTAGGGCAAGGTTCTTGATCCGGATCACTGCTTCGATATTCTTCTCCAGCGCCTCGTCGATCAGCGCAGCGTCTACCTGAGGATAGGGAGTTAGGTGGACTGACTCGGGTGCTGAAGAATCGACCGACCGCACCAGATTTTGGTAGATCTCCTCCATCAAGAACGGCAGCACGGGAGCCATAACTCGGGTGACGGTGGTCAACACGGTGTAAAGCGTTTGATAAGCTTCCGCGTCGCTTCTCCAGAAGCGGCGGCGCGAGCGGCGCAGATACCAGTTTGAGAACTCCTCGTCGAACACTTGGAAGGCTTCGATCGACCTGTAGTGCTCGTAATTCCGGAAAGCACTGTGCGCCGCGGCCACCAGGCGTTGTAGCCGGCTCAAAACCCAGCGATCCAATTCATTGGTCACGGGAAGTGTGTGGCCGCCTGGCTTCCATCCGTCAGCAGCCGCGTACATGACGAAGAAACTGTAGCAGTTCCAGAAAGTCAGCAGCTTGCGCCGGGCATCAGCGTCCATGCTCTGACCCACGGCTGCCGAAGGGCGCAAATCGGGAAAGTTGAGGTGTTGCGCAGTCCTTTGCTCAGCAAAGATGTAGCGCATCACCTCGGCGCCCAATACCTCTGCCGCTTCATCGAACGCAACGGAGTTACCCTTCGACTTGTGCATCTCCTCTCCCCGCGCATCGTGGACGAGAGCATGCCCCAAAAGAGCCTTGAACGGAGCGCGGCCGTCCATCATCGCGCTCGTCGCTAGCAGCGAGTAAAACCAGTTGCGGAACTGTCCCGGGAAGCTTTCGAGCACTAAATCTGCCGGGAACCACTTCTCCCAATACGCGCGGTCGTTCGAGTACCGCAGCGTACTGAAGGGCACGATGCCCGCATCCAGCCACGGATTGCCCACGTCTTCGATGCGAGAAGCTAAGGCGCCGCAGTTCTCGCAGCGGATCTTTACAGCGTCGACATAGGGCCTGTGCGGTGAGTTGCCATCGAAGATATCCCAGCCTTCCACTGCCTTGACCTTCAGTTCCGCGTGGCTACCGATTACCGTGAAATGCTCGCACTCGCCACAGACCCAGATGGGCAGGGCCAGCCCCCAGAAGCGTTTCTTCGAGATCATCCAGTCGCCCATGTTGCGCAGCCAGTCCTGCTCGCGCGCTTCGCCTTCCGGCGGAATCCACTTGATGGCCGGCACGAGCCGCTGGATGCGGTCGCGCCAGTCCATGCGAATGAACCACTCGTCCACAGGCCGGAAAACCAGTTCTTCCTTGCAGCGCCAACAGTGAGGGTACACGTGCGGGTAGCGCTCGCGCGCCACGAGCAGCCCCGAGGCCCGCAAAGCCGCAACGACATCTTCGGCCACCTGGTTCGCATTGCGTCCGGTGAACTGTCCGAAGCCTTCCAGGAAAAACGCGCTTTCGTCCAGCGGCGCGATGAACGGGATGCCGTTCCTTTTGCCGAGTTGTTGATCCTCGGCGCCGCAACCGGGGGCGATGTGGACCAGGCCGGTGCCTTCCGCTTCGCTGACTTCGCTCCAGGCGATGACGCAGTGCGATTCGGCAGAAGTCCGGCCCCCTCCGGTCGCACCGTAGGGAAATATCCCTCCCGGCAGGTTCTGCGCAGGGAGTTCGTCGAAGGGCCCCTTATAGGTGAGGTCCAGCAGGCGCCATCCCGGAAGTTCCTCAATCACCTCGACGCTGCCGCTGCCCTTCAGGATGCTACGGATCGAGGCGAGTCTGCGCGTTTCGTGCTTGCCTTCCACCTGAAGGTTCTGTACGCGGTCACGCTCGAAGTTTGCTTTGGCAACGTAGTACATCCAGTCGCCGTGCCGGACCTTCAGGTAGGTCATATCCGGATTCACCGCGACCGCAACGTTCGAGGTTAGCGTCCATGGCGTGGTCGTCCAGACTAGTAGCGCCGTCTGCTCTTGGCCCCTGATCGGGAAACGGACAAAAACTGAATTGTGGGTGGCGATACGGCGGCCTTCCGCCACCTCCATCTGTGACAGTCCCGTGCCGCAGCGTCCACACCACGGCATCACATCGTGGCCGCGGTAGATGAACCCTTCATCGTGGCACTTCTTGAGGAACGACCAGATGGTGTAGTTGTTCTCGTCTGAAAGGGTGAAGTAGCTGCCGCCGTACTCCGCGCAACCCAGCTTCCGGATGATCTCGCTCGCTCGTGCGGTCTCGGTACGCCCGCTGGGTAGCTTCACTGTGACCATTCGGTCGTCGTCAGCCAGCGCGTCGCGCAACGTGAGCAGCACTTTGGGATCGTCCCAATCGCACCAGTAGCCTAAACGTATCGACTGCTCTGTCTGTCGCGCGGCGTACGTCAGCACACGCTCCTTGCACGCGCGCACGAACTTCTCGATACCGTGGTCGCGAATCTCGCGCTTGGTCTGGAGTCCGAGGCTTTTCTCAACCTCAACTTCCACCCACAATCCTTGGCAGTCGAACCCGTTTTGATATCGCAGCGCTTGGCCGTTCATCGCGTGGTAGCGCTGGTATATGTCTTTCAGGGAGCGGCCCCATGCGTGATGCACGCCCATGGGATTGTTCGCCGTGATCGGTCCATCGAGGAACGACCAGTGCGGGCCATCCGCAATCTGCTTGCGCAACTTGTGGAAGATGTGGTTCTCCTCCCAGAAACGCAGGATCTTGTGCTCCAGGGTAGGAAAATCAGGTACTCTTGGAACAGGCCGATAAATGCTCATGAAGGTGGTCAGAAGGACAGGCTTTGCTCCGCAAAAATCCGTCCCGGCATTACGAAGTTGCGTTCACGGACGTTATACACCAAATGCCAATTGGACGTTTTTCTGGCTCCCCTCCTGAGAATCAGGAGGGGATGTGCCGCACCGCGGCACGGGGGTGGTCTGAGGGATACACCGAGAACCGTAATTCAAGCGTTTCGTATCGAGGAACAGCCTTTGCGGCACGAAACCTTCGATCGGAGGTTTCCGCAAGGACCGATCGCACCACCCCGGCGCTGGCTGTGCCATCGCCCGCCCCTCCTCAGCCGAGGAGGGGAATCAAAATGTCCAATCTCCAGACAAACTAAAAGGTCCTTTATTTTGACGCGGTTTTAGTCTTGGCGAAGGACCGGCCTTCCTGTAATCCCTTAGCTCGGGAAGCAAGCGATGGCCCGGTTCATCTTCACCGGCTGGAGCGAGGGATCGAGCTGGAGAGCTTGCTTGTAGACAGCTTCCGCATGCTTTGGCGGACGCGCTAAGACCACTCCCAGGCTCGCCTCGAAACTCATGGAACTCAAAGTCAGGCCAATAAAGCGTCAGATCGATCGAGTTCGCATTCATGTAAACAGAAACGGCTGCGACGAGATTCATAGCAGGCGGTCATCATTCTAGCCCAAAAGGTTGCCTGATCAAAACTTCGGCGTTAGATTTGACATTTCGAACCCAATCGACAATCGTTTGTCAGTCGTCAGTCACTGATCCTCAAAATTCCCTCTCAGCCCAGACTGCGCCACGCTATGAGTCCACCGCCGGGAGTTCATAAGCTGCCTTCTGAAAGGAGCCCGCTGTGATCGACTATTCCCATCCAATCCGGTGTGAGTACTTTCCCTCCCAAGCGATTCTTCAGCACGCCAATCCTTCCTTCTTTGTCAGCACAGTGAACCAAGCGACCCAGATAGCCGAGCTAGTCTGTGAAGTAGTCCTCGAAATCTGATAGGGTTGGCTGGGGAAAGTGGGTGTAAGAGACCACTTCTTCAAGGTCGAGTTCAACCAGTCGCTCCGTCTCAGCGAACTCTCGGTGCGCAAACTTCGTTCCCAAGGCTTCGGCCCTGGATTGAGTTCTCTGGGAACGAGTCATAAGAGCTGCCTGGGGCAGGAATTTCGGTCGAGAAAGAGAGTGCTTTCGACGGTACTCAGGATCGAGGCTGGCAGGGCTTCTGTCGGCGCCGGCGTTTCAAAGAGACGGGTCAGAATGTTTCTTTTTAGAGCGAGCGGAACCATGGTGTAAACATGCGGTGCCGAAAGCATGGCGGGAATGGTCATCGTGATTCCCTTGTCGGGAATCCGGGCAAGGGCTCGAAAATTCGGGTCAAGGGAGAGTTGCTTTTTTGATTGCTCTGCAATGTCGACCACTTTGACCCAGGCCGTATCCTGAAAGTCGGTCTGACCGGGCTCGTTGAAAGCGAGATGGCCGGAGGTCCCGATCCCCTGGCAGAGTATGTCGATCGGGCCGGCTGAACGAAGGACCCGCTCAAAACGGTGTGCTTCTTCATCGGCGTCAGGAGCGTTGAACCGGACGAGGTGAAAGTTCCTGGGTCGGACCTTGTAGTAAAGCTGGCGGCGGACCTGATAACCACAGGTGAGTTCTTCCGGGATGCTGGGGTCCAAGAAGTCGTCCATGTTAAAGCAAACCACGCGACCCCAGTCGATGTCACTCTGCTCGGCCAGGGCATCGAGAAACGTGATTTGACTCTCTCCGGCTGCCAGGATGAGCCTGATCTCTTCTTGCCGTCCGAGCAGCTCCCTCATTTTGTTGGCCACTGCAGCCGCCGCTTTGTAACCCAGGTCGAACTCGTCTTCACAGATCACGATTGCAGTTTTGCCGTAATGCATGGGTTTTTCCTAAGAGGGTGTTTAGAAAGCCGGGTGGAACGCGCGCTCCTCCGCGCGTTTAGCGTGCGCAGAGCGCCCGCTCCACCTTTGTTGCGGGGCTTTCTAATACTACTCTGATAAGTCATTCAACGATTCCTCGAGTGGCGCCTACATGGCGTCGGTTGCCATGTGGGCGTACGCTCCGCATACATCGCAAAAAGCACGATGTATGCGCCACCCAGAAAGAAACTTAACAAAGTAGTACTAAACGCCCTTCGAATGTGACAGGTCAGATGAAGAGGTCGGCTGACACATGGAAGAATGCTCCTAGCCGTTTGGCTTGAGCTTTGCTAATGGAGCGCTTTCCATTGAGAACCTCGGAAGCAACACCCTTTGAGCCCAAAACCCGCCAAACATCCTTGTGCGTGAGCCCTCGAGCTTCCATCAAATGGGCCAGCACTTGATGAGGCTTAACGCTTCTCACCACATGGCGCTTTTCCTCGTATTGCTCGATTAGACCAACCAGCAAATCCAGCAGCCGGGCTTCCTCGGTGGGGAGCTTCTCTTCATCTCGTTCCATCAGTTCTCGGACCTGCTCCAGCAGATGCTTGTGTTCCTGCTCGGTCTCAATCACTCGTGGACCCGTCTTGGCTAGCAAGCGACTGTATTTCTTTTCATCCAGAACCAATGCTCGATTCATTGTTTCCACTCTCCCTTGTCGGACGCCTGATGGGTGAGAATGTGCAGCACAAAAACCGCCTTGATCCGATAGTTAATTCGCGCAACCAGCCGAAACTGGTTGCCGGAGATATTGAACACCGTTCGGCGTCCAACCTGATCGGCGCTGGGATAAATCTTCTTCGCGTCAGCCAGCGAATTCCAGTCAGCCCGCCGCACGGTTTGGTACCAGCTTTCCAAGCTGGGGCTCGCATTTGGATGCCGGCGAATGAACTCCACAATGGCCTTCCGGCTGATTACCCTCACGAGAAGCGATGTTCTCAAAAAGAGAACTCGCTGTCAAGGGCTTCAGTCCGGAGTAACGTGGGAAGCGGTCACCCGTACAAGTATAGCCCTCACGGCCCGGAGGTGACGATCTCGGCCCCAGGCCACCAGGTCTGGGCAGGCGACTTTGGAAGCAATGGCAGCGCCATCGTGAAACCCGGTTCAGGAACGTCATACTCGACGCCTCACGTCGCTGCAGCCGCGGCCGCCTGGCTCTCTTATCACGGCCGGCAGAACCTGCTGGACCGCTATGACGGTCAGGCCTCCTGGCCGCTATCGGCGGTTGGGGAGCGGCGATTCCTGTCTTCATTTCTCCAACCTTGCATAGAGGCGGAGAGCCTGATCGGCGAGGCGTAGTGCTTCTTCCTTTTCGGCCGGGCTACCAAAGCGAGCTCCCGTGTTCAGCCAGTGAATCATTGGTTTGAGGTGCGTTTGCAGGTTAGCGGACCAAAGACGGTTACTGGACTCGAGCCTCGAGCCGCAAAGATGGATCGGATTTGTATAGCCGAGTATGATGATAGGTCTTTCGATGATAGGAGAGGAATATGAGACGACGTCGCGTTCTTCTGGCTGTCTTACTGCTGTCGCTGGTTGCCCTTTATCATCGAGCTTGGACTCAAGAGCAGCAATGCCGGCTCAGGATCACACTCGTTGACAGCCAAACCCACAAGTCAATCCCCGGGTTAATCCGCTGCCTCCCACAAAGTGGAGACCGCTCGATTCCTGTTACAAATCTCTTGGCCAGAGGGCAGGGGTTGAATGATAAAAGCGCCATCCAGCACTGGTATGTGGTCTCTTCACCGACTGAAGTTCTCCTTCCACGTCAGCCACTACGACTGGAAGCATTCTCGGGATTGGAGACAGAACTGAAGACTGTTTCCATTGATCTGACCGGCCAGAGTCAAGAAAGCCTCACCCTTCCTTTGCGCTCGTTCAGCCAGGTTTCGAAGCAGAGTTGGTATAGTGGCAACACTCATCTGCATCTTTCGAATTTGAACAAGGACCAGGCGGAACGCTATCTTCGAGAGATTCCTCGAGCCGACGATCTCGATGTCCTTTTCATTTCCTATCTCGAACGCGCCATCGCAGACAAGGACTACATCACCAACCGCTACCCGATTGGCGATCTGAAGGGATTTTGGTCTACAGGTGTGCTCGTTAATAACGGTGAGGAGCATCGGCATAACTTCGGAGATCAGGGAGAAGGCTTTGGTCACGTAATGCTCTTGAATATCAAGAAGGCGATTCAACCTGTCAGCATAGGGCCTGGAATCAGCCATCGTGGCACCGATGGAACACCGCTACAAGCCGGAATTGAGGAAGCCCATCGTCAGGGGGGCGTAGCTATCTGGTGTCACAACAATTGGGGCCGGGAAGATGTGCCCAACTTCGTCAATGGAAAGCTCGACGCACAGAACATTTTTGACGGCGGAAGTCATGGAAGCTACGAAGACAGCTTTTACCACTATCTGAATGCCGGAATACGCGTTCCTTTCTCAACCGGCACCGATTGGTTCATGTATGACCTGGCAAGGGTCTACACCAAAGTGGAGGGAACCCTGGGCATCAAATCCTGGCTGGATGCTTTGGTCGCGGGAAGGTCATTTATTAGTAACGGGCCACTGCTTCGCCTGAATATCGAGGGTAAGGACGTAGGGGGTACAGTCGACCTCCCATCCGGGCGCGAGGTTGCTGTGAAGGCAGAAGCTTCGGGTCGACTCGGCTTTGAAAAGCTGCAGTTGATAAAGAACGGCAAAGTCGTTTTCGAAAGCGAGCCCAGACCGAAGGAAGGCTACTTTGAGGCCAGCCTGGACCGCAGTGTCAAGATTGATGAGCCTTGCTGGTTAGCTCTGAGGGTCTCAACAAAGGCCAGTAACGAGTTTGATCGTCAACTCTTTGCTCATACTTCACCCATTTACATAAAGGTGGGTGGGAAGTCGATTCGCCAGACGGACGAGGTAACCTACCTGATCCAACAGATGGAGGAAGCGACGCAAGACATTGCCACCAGAGCCTTGTTCGCATCCCCAGAGGAACGAAAGCGCGTCCTGTCTGTCTACGAAAGAGGCATCAGGACCTTGCGGAACCCGGGAGGCTCTTAGCTTTGAGCATCTGGCAGCGCAAAGTATGAGAGTCTAAAACCCATCCCCGGGGTGGGTTCTTTGATTCTTCTTGGGAACGGCGGTCCGTAGCTCCTACCCCTGGCGGCGCCCTGGGCTAGGGTCTGCCGCCCCGCTGGGGCTCTATAAGGAAGAAGCGGCCTCCTGCCGCTTCACAATGTCCAATCTCCAGATGCCGCGTTGCGGCATCACCGAGGATGGTAATATCGTCCTCGTCGTCGTTCTCCTCGTCGGCTTTTCGATTACGAGGACGACGACGAGGACGATTTTCAGATATGTATTCACAAGGGCCACACGCTGCGCCTGCTCGTTGCCGACGTGGCCGGTGGTCCCAGCCTGATAGGGTATCTTCGGAGTCGTTGGAGCTTCAGATCAATTAGTGATGATTTCCTTTAGTCAGGAAGTGTTTGTATCGATGTTGGCGCTCACGGGCGCGGTGATCGTAGCGTCGGCTCTTCTATCCGGACTGGTCGAGCGAAGCGGCCTGCCGCAGGTCGCCGTTTTTCTGGCGTTAGGAGCCCTCATCGGCCCGGCGGGGCTGGGCCTGCTCGACGCAGG
>JAKEER010000262.1 GCA_022616615.1 Acidobacteriota bacterium | reverse complement strand
GACCACCCCCGTGGCGCTGCGCGACCGCCGCCGCTGCGCGACCGCGGTCGCTGCGCGGCACATCCCCTCCTGATCTCAGACGGATCTCAGGAGGAAAGCTAGAAAAACGTCCGATTCGCAGACTTCCGGCCTACGCCGGAGAAAAGCCCTCGGCGTGGCTCTCAATCAGGGATGCTAAGAACTACTGAAAGAGGTTCAAAAGAGTGCCTGCAGATTCTTTTTACTCCCTGCAAGATAAAGTCGCCATCATCACCGGCGCGGCGCGGGGCATCGGCGCCGCTATCGCTGAACGCCTTTTAAGAGCAGGCGCCCGAGTCGTCTTTGCCGACATTGACGAACGGGAAGCCCAACGCACGGTGGCCGAGCTGGAGGCCGGAGGGAAGCGAAGCCTGGTCGTCGCTGTGGACGTGACGCAGCGCGTCCAGACCGAAGCCATGGCCCGTCAGGTCGTCGAGCGGTTCGGCACCATCGACATTCTGGTGAACAACGCAGGCATTGCGGGGCCGAACAAGCCGCTCGTCGAGGTTTCCGAGGAAGAGTGGGACGGCGTTTGCGACATTAATTTGAAAGGTGTGTTTCTCTGCTGCCAGGCTGTTTTGCCCGTTATGCTGAAGAACCGTTACGGGCGCATTGTCAACATCGCTTCCATCGCCGGCAAAGAAGGCAACCCCAACCTGACGCCTTATTCCGCCACCAAAGCGGGCGTGATCTGTCTGACCAAGGCGCTTGCCAAAGAAGTCTGCACGCAAGGCATCTACGTCAACTGCCTGACGCCGGCCGTTATCGAGACACCTATCCTAAAGCAGGTTACTCAACAGCAAATCGACTACATGACCAGCCGCATTCCGATGGGGCGTGTAGGAAAACCTGCCGAGGTAGCCGCCCTCGTTCATTTTCTCGCCAGCGACGATTGCAGCTTCACCAACGGCGCCTGTGTCGACATCAGCGGCGGCCGGGCCACCTACTAGATTCGCACCCAAGCGATCCCAACTTGATCCACTGCCCGTCATTTCCGCGAAAGCGGGAATTATTCCCGATTCCCGCGAAAGCAGGAATCCAGTTTCCGTTCGGCAACACTGGATTCAGCGTTCGCGGGAATGACGGGCCTTTGCTGGCATGACGGCTGGAGGTTTTGGAGAACCCGCCGGGCCCCAAGGTTTCCTTCCCACGTTGGTCTTCGCACTTCGCACTTCCCATTTCGCCCCTTCAATTTCTGAGTTTGCTATTTTGTTTTAGGAGGGATGTAGCCGGAAGGGAGCGCTGCGCCTGGCCCGAAGAAATAGTCTTCGACTTGCCTCTCAAAAATCTGGTTGGCTTCGTCGGTGCCGAGTGCCAGGCGGTACTCATTCATCACCATCTTGAAATGCTCCTTGAACATTCTCCACCCTTCCTTGGAAACGTTCTCGTAGATCTTCTGACCGAGCTCGTCATTGAAAGGGGGCTTGTCCAGTCCGGGCAGCTCCCGCTGCAGCTTGACACATTTGACCATGCGTTCCGCCATAGCAGTCTCCTAACAGGTGCTTCAGCTTCATTGCCGGGCGAGTATAGCACCGATAAGCGGGCAGACCAATGCGGGTAGGCCAACTGTCGCTGGCGACCGAGCAAGTCCCCTTAACAAAACTTAACAAAGGCCGCAGGCCTTGGGGGTTGTCTTGACGCGTTCGCAGACCGGAGAAGCGAAAACTCCCTCGCGGTTTCTGCGAAACCGCTGTCCCCCTTTCCGAAGTGATCTCAGGGGAGCTCGAAAAATGTCCAATTCGCAGATTCCCACTCTCGCGGGAATGACTCACCGGGCCCAAGCACTTGCCTTTCTGCAACAAGCTGGAAGCCAATCCACGGAAACTGCCTCTAGATCGAGGTTTGCGACGAATGTGAGTATGTTGCAAGACTCTTTTGCTGTATAGGGTCTTCCTTCACCGGCGTTTATCTGCTAAATCTGCGCCCCATTCTTCGTATTCCCCTTTTTGAGTCGGCTCTGCTGAGGGTAGCGGTTTCGCAGTAGCCGATCTTCAGGCTTCGGCTGAGGCTTTCCAGCGCCGCTGCACCTCGCGAATCACCGCAGCGGTGCCATCCGTCATGTCGATCTCATCCAGCCTTTGAACGTCAAAAAACGCCGCGGCACTCGCATCAGAGCCAGCCTGGGGCGCGCCTTGGCCAGCTACACAAACATAGTCAATGATGACGTAGTGGTAAGCGACCTTTCCGTCGGAATCTACAAAGATCCGGTCGACCACTTTGCCTACGGTAACCGGACGGACTTCCAGGCCGGCCTCTTCGCGAATTTCTCTCGCCACCGCGGCTTCCAGATTCTCGCCCAGCCTAATGACACCACCAGGGATGGACCATTTCCCCTGAGCTGGCGGTTTCGCCCGCTGGATGAGCAACACGGTACTACCCCGAAAAACAATGCCGCCCACAGCACAGACGGGCGCCTCTGGATAGCTTCGAATCATGGTCCTCGCTCCTCCTAGCAATTCGCTTTTGTTTCGCCTATAATGAGGCCTCTGAAAAATTCCGTGCCAGCCTCGAGAAAACTCTATGCCACTAACCAAGCGCCAGTTTCAAGTGCTGTTGTTTCTGGATCGTTTCGTTCAAGAGAAGGGCTATTGCCCGAGCTTCGACGAAATCGGCAAGAGCCTGCAGCTTTCCTCGCTCGCGACGGTGCACAAGCACATTAACACGCTCGAGCGAAAAGGATTCATCCGGCGGGACTACAACCGCAGCCGCTCGATCGAAGTCGTCAACCGCGAGCCGCTCGAGCAAGCCGCCAAAGCAAAGCGGGCTGCAGAGCTGCCTGCGGGCCGGTTCGTCAGAGATCTGCAACTGCCGTTGCTGGGCCGGATCGCGGCTGGCCGCCCCTTGGAGGCAGTGCCCAACAATGAGAGTCTTTCCTTAAAAGAGTTTGTCGGGAGCAAGAGTGTTTTTGTGCTCCAAGTAAAGGGCAACTCGATGGTTGAAGATCATATCTGCGATGGTGACTTTGTGGTTGCGGAAAAGACTCAAACCGCTGAAAACGGCGACACCGTGGTTGCCCTGATTGATAACGGCGAGGCGACACTGAAGAAGTTTTACCGGGAGAAAAACGACTGCGTCCGTCTGCAACCGGCCAACACGGAGATGCAACCGATCGTTGTCAAAGCCAAGGACCTGACGATTCAGGGGCGTGTGATTGCGGTGTTGCGAAAGTATTGAGCCGTAGTTGGTTGTCGGTCGTCCGTTGTCCCAAGCATCGGACAACTGACGACTGACAACTCACAAAACCATGGACTCCATCATTTTCCACGCGGACATGGATGCCTTCTTCGTCTCGGTTGAAGAGCTGTTTGATCCGAGCCTCAAGGGCAAAGCTGTGGTCGTTGGTGGCTCACCGGACCAGCGTGGCGTTGTTTCTGCCGCTTCCTACGAGGCGCGCAAGTTTGGCGTCCACTCGGCGCTGCCTCTGGTGACGGCGAAGCAGCTTTGCCCGCATGCCGTCTTTCTGCCTGGGCGCCACGACAAGTATGTGCAGTACTCCCGCAAGGTGGAACGTATTTTTCAGCGTTTCACCCCGAGTGTCGAGATGGTGTCGATTGATGAAGCCTACCTTGACTTTACCGGCTCAGGCCGGCTGCATGGCCACCCGCTGCCGCTCGCGCATCGGCTGCGCGGTGAAATCGAACACCAGACCGGTCTCAGTGTCTCCATCGGGATCTCCCGCACGAAATTGGTTTCCAAAGTCGCTTCTGATCTAGCCAAGCCGCGCGGCATTCTGTCGGTTCTGCCCGGCCATGAGGCCGCTCTGTTAGCGCCTTTGAGGGTCGGCAAGTTGCCAGGCATCGGAAAGGTGACGGAAAAACGGCTTCACGACCTTGGAGTCACAACCGTTGGCCAGCTCGCCAGCCTTGGCCCCCGGATTCTCAATGACCTGTTTGGCCAGTGGGGAGAATCGCTCCACCGCAAGTCCCAAGGTTTGAACACGGCCCATTTTGACTTTCACGAAGAGCCGAAATCCATCAGCAACGAGCACACGTTTGTCCACGACACGTGCGATGCAGAGGAAGTCCACGCGACACTAGCCCATCTCGTCGAACGAACAGCTCACAGGCTGCGGGACCATCAGATGTTTGCCAGCACTATCACCCTGAAGCTGCGCGACCTCGACTTTCAGACCATCACTCGGGCGGTTTCGCTGGAAGAGCCCACGCAGTTAGACTGCGAAATCCTCGACAGCATCTTTCAGCTTCTGAAGAAGAGCTGGGATGGCAAACTCAAGATCCGTTTGCTGGGCGTTGCACTCAGCGGCCTTGGCTACGGCCCGCTGCAGGAGCATCTGTTCCAACGGGAATCGCGCGAGAAGAGAACTCGGCTTTATGAGGCCGCCGACAAGATTCGCGGGAAGTTCGGTTTTGACTCAATCAGCTCAGCCCGGGCAGTGAAATGAAAGAGGCTGCTCTCAGCATTGTCAAAAGGCTCCGCCAAGAGGGGTTTTCGGCATACTTCGCGGGTGGCTGTGTCCGCGACCAAGTGATGGGAAACCAGCCGAAAGACTACGACATCACCACCAACGCCCGTCCCGGGCAGGTGATGCAGATCTTTCCCCGCACCGCGGCCGTGGGCGCTCAATTTGGCGTCGTGCTGGTGTTGATTGAGAACCATCAGGTTGAGGTTGCCACGTTCCGTTCGGATGGATCTTACGCTGACGGACGCCATCCCGACGAAGTGACCTATACCGATGACGCCAGGCTCGACGTCTTGCGGCGCGATTTCACCATCAACGGGCTGCTCTGCGACCCTCTCACCGAAACCGTGCTGGACTATGTCGGCGGGCGTGACGACATTCGCAACGGCATCGTCCGCACCATCGGGGATCCGGGCCAGCGCTTTCGGGAAGACAAGCTGCGGATGATGCGTGCCGCGCGTTTCTCTGCCCGCTTTGGCTTCGAGCTGGAGTCGGCGACACGCGACACCATCCATCTCCTGGCAGACCAGATCTTGCAGGTCAGCAAAGAGCGGCTTCGCGATGAGCTGATTAGGATACTGACCGAAGGGCACGCCAGCCGTGGCTTT
>JAKEER010000261.1 GCA_022616615.1 Acidobacteriota bacterium | reverse complement strand
TCGGGCTGGTTGTTGTCCTTAGGCGCATTCATCCAGCCTACGGTAACCGAAGTCGCGGAATTTGTCCACTACCTTCCTACAAATTCCAGATTTCATGCGCCCGTTGAGGCGGTAAACAAACACAAATATTGATATGAAGACGCGATCGATATCTTGGGTTGCTCTAGTCGGATTGACAGTTGCGATTTCTGTTTGGGCATCAAACCAAGGTGAGACTTCCGTCTCTTCTTTCGACTGGGTTCGAGAGAAGGAGGCCACTTACGTCGCTGATCTGTCGCTCTGTAAGCCGGCGTCAGCACTTTCGCAAGACGGCCGGCCAGGAACCTGGAAGGTGGTTACCTTCGCCACAGCCGAGGTCGCAGGGAAGATGCTGTTCTCGGCCCCTGGTCGTCCCGTGGCGCCGGAACTAAGGCTACCGCTTACAGCCAAGGGCTGGCACGCGATTTATGTTGGCGTGAACTACCAGTACATTTGGGGAAGACCGCAGCTTGTAAAGGTCAGGCTGGCGTCTGATCCCGCGTTTACTTGGGTCACGCGAGAGGGACAACTGGCGCTGCGCACCGGCGTTTTGGGAAACGACAAGGAAACCAAGAGCTATACCGATCGGGACATTGTCGAAGTCTATTGGAAGAGCGCCAATCTCAGAAGTGGTGAGGAACTGGTCATCGCCAGAAAGAAGTTTGATCCTTTGCGACTGTGGCATGCAGGCACAGACTACAGTGATACCGTGGCCAATATCAGTTACGTGAAACTGATTCCTCTCTCAGAGTCAGAAATTCGCGAAGCGCAGCATGCCAGAGGGAAGTTGGAAACCAAACGGGTCTTGGCGATCAACGATATGGGATGGCTGCGATGGACGCGCTCGCGTGAAGAGATTCAAGAAGAGCTTGAACCGCTTAGAGACACAGACGTCTCGATGATGTTGTGGGGAACCTTTCGGGGTTTTTACACTGCCTATTTCAATACGAAAGCTGGAACGGTCCCGACGGGTGGCGACAATGAGTTTGAAAAGTTTTTCACCACTTTCGGTGAAGGCATGGATGCCTTCAAGCGTTTGGGGTTCGACCCTCTTGCCGAGGCAATCTCGTACGCGCACGCCATGGGGATCAAGCTAGTTGCCTCAATGCGGATGGATGGCCCCAAACCTCCGCCCTACGATGGCAGTCCGGGACCCTTCTTTGACCGCCATCCCGAGTTTCGTTGCCTCGACCGCAACGGTTCCCGAATGCCCAGAATCAGTTTGGCTTATCCTGAGGTGCGCCACACGTTTGTGGCGATGTTCCGCGAAGCGATCGGCTACGGAGCAGACGGCGTAGCAGTGATCTTTTCCAGAAACTATCCCTTTGTCGGTTACGATGCTCCCGTCGTGAAAACTTTTCGCGAAAAGTATGGTCTCCTGCCGACCCAGGTTGAGTTGAACGATGAGCGGTGGTTGGGTCACCAGGCGAGCTATGTCACGAGCTTCATGCGTGAGATTCGCGAGATGCTTGACGAAGAAGGGAAAAAGCGCAATACGAGATTGGTTCTGGCTGCGATGATTCGTGGGACCCTGGAGCACCAACTTGACGTCGAAAAATGGATCGGCGAGAAACTAACCGACTACCTCATCTTGCACCCTTGGGGTGCGCCGACCGTTACCGAGCAGCAGGTGCGAAAGTTTCAAGCCCTCACCCGCGGCACCACGACTCATTTGTATGTCGACTTTTACCCACGCGAACTGCCTCCCGAATTGATTCGACAAAATGCCCTCAAGTATTACGCTGCCGGAGCTGAGGGCTTCTGTCTATGGGATAGCGATGGCCGGATCAAGCGTCCGGGCGAGTGGGTCATGTGGAGCCAGCTGGGTCACCGTGAACAACTGCACCAGTGGGAAAGGCAAACGCGGAGATATTTCCGTGTCATTCCGCTAAAATCCTTTGCTGGCTATGGTGTTGATGCGTCTTGGTGGCACTCGACTGGATGAGCAGGCTTAGTCATCTAGAAGTTGCAAGACTGAGTAGCGACTCACTCCCGGCGCGTCAAACTAAAAGCCGCAGGCTTCCTCCCCTCGGCTTTTGCCACTGAAGCCATGAATATTTCGGGCTAGTTGCAGAGCAAGTGAGAGTGTGTGTCTCGGATGATCCGGCAGAAGAGGAGACGGGTGTGGAAAGAAATCACTACGACCACTACTGGAACAAGGGATGGGTTGTGATCGAAGAGGTATTCAGTGGCGAACAAGTCGAACGGATTGGAGCCTTGGCCCTAACCTACGCTGACAACGAACCTAATGCTGCTCGGCCGGGATACAACATGGATCCTTCTCCAGACGGAACACAGAAGGCTCCTCGCAAGGTTGATCATCCATTCCTGAAAGACCGGGAGTTTCGTGATTTCGTCCTCGATGAAAGATTGACTCAGATCATCGAGTTTCTCATAGGAGCGAAACCGCTCCTTTTTGGAGATCAACTCTTTATGAAGCCGCCGAGGTATGGGTCAGCCAAACCCTATCATCAAGACAACTTTTATTTTGGGTGTCACCCAGATGATGAGGTGATTACGAGCTGGATTGCACTAGATGACGTGGATGCTGCTAACGGGTGTCTTCGTTATATTGATGGTTCTCACTTGGGACCCATTCTTCCTCACAATCCCGTTCCTGGGCAGGACTATAATCGGCTTCCTCCTCAGGAGTTACTCGACTTGCGTAAGGAATCGCTGGCCCTGGTGAAAAGGGGAGGAGTCGTCTTCCATCACTCCAAGACATTGCACACCTCCCACCGCAACGAATCTGAGCGGTGGCGTCGGGGCTACGCCGCTCACTGGGTCACTGCCAATGTAACGAGTGAAAGAGACACGCTGGACAAAGCGTATTTCAAGAGAGCTCCCACACCGCTGGGGGCGCGGTGTGATGTCGATTAGAAAATCGGACTGAATCCCCTCTTGGGAGGGGCAAGCGCCGCGAGGCGCTGGGGTGGGTTGTGCGTTGCTAGGAAAGACCCACCCCGCCTGCCGCCGCCACCCCGTCGCGGCGGCAGGCACCCCTCCGATGGAGGGGATTTTCTTAGAAGAGGAGTTTCAAACTTTGTTGGTGTGATTTGAGAAAGAAATCGGTGCTGATGAACCATCGCTTGTGGTGTGTGCAGAACCCATCTCGGCTATTCTCAACTATCCAGCCACCCGTCGATTACCTCCGAGATCATCACGCGTCAACCCCCGGTGGGAATCGTCGAACGTTCCAGCGTTCTGGCGCGAGCGAATACCTTGTAGTCTCCTGCACATCTTGCTAGTTGTTCCTGTGCGGTCCTTGTGTCAACTTCTTCTTGTCAAGCAATGAAGTTTCCCGAAGCATTTCACAAAAAGATCCGGTCCCGGCGGAAGAGGGTTGCGGTCTTTTGTTTGTGCTTTCTCTTCGTTTGCTTGTCAATCCCAGCTATCGCGCAGAGCATCGGCAACCTTCTTATCCAAGCCCAGAAACAAATCGAGACTGGCGAGTTTGAAAATGCCCTTGCCCTAGTTGAAAAAGCTTTGAAGGAACAACCTTTGAACGCTAGTGCGTTCTTCCTTCAGGGACTGGCTTTCAGTGGTCTGGAAAGGTGGGAACAGGCGTACGAGTCCTTTGCGAAAGCATGGAGCAAGAATCAGAGTTTGTTGCTGGCCAAACGGAATCAAGGAATCAGTGCTTTTCATCTCAAGCGGTTCGTAGAGGCTGAGACGGCCCTGCGAATCTACGTCCGCTCGGTCTCCGACGATCCGGTCGCTTATGCCAGCTTGGGACGCGTTGTTCTGACACTGGGCAAGGTCTCGGAGGCAGTTCGACTTATCAAGAAAGCGGGACCTCTTCTAGACCAGGATGACGAACTAAAGATTGATTTCGCCAAAGCTCTTTTCCAAACCGGTAGCTCCCTGCAAGCGAGCGCCGTCTTGGGGCGTGTGCGAAGCGATGATGCCACATTGCACTTCCAGATCGGCACTTTGCTCACTGAGAATGGCCTGCATCTCGAAGCTGCGAGGAGCTTTCAGAAAGCCCGCGCCAGCTATCCTGACCACTTAATCGTTACTTACAACTTGGCCCTCGCCTACTTTCGCGGACGGAAGTACTCCGAGACGACCTCCCTTCTGGAAGAGCTCGTCAAACAGAATGTTCAAGACGGCGACGTGCTTGGCCTTTTGGCCGACGCCTATCACAAGACTGACCGTTTACGCGAGGCCTATCAGACTCTCCAGAAAGCGATTTTGGTTCAACCTCAGAACAAGCGCCACTTTATACAGCTGCTGTCCATCTGCATTGACCTTGAAGAATATGACGCAGGGTTTCCGGTCGTCGAGCAGGCCCTAAAGCAGCATCCACGGGCCTACGAACTCTACATGCAGCGGGCTCTGCTCTACTGCCTCAGAAATCAGTTTAGTCTTGCAGAAGTGGATTGTCGGCGAGCTATCGAAATGGCGCCGGGAAACGATGGGTTGAAGGTTGGCCTGGCGACGATCCTCATGAATGGAGATCGACTCCTGGAAGCCGGAAAGGTCTTGGGGACCTTGAAAAAGGAATCGAAGGATCACTTTGTTTTGTATCTTCATGCAGACATCGTCACCAGGATTGGGTTCCCTGCCGGCAGCCCCCAGGAGAAGGAGGTCGTCGAGATGTTGCAGGACTCAATCAAAGCTAACCCGGCGTTTCCTCCTGCGCGCCTGGCACTGGCGCGGATTTACCGTGACCTTGCCGACTGGAACTTGGCGCGGGAGCAGCTTGAGAAGGCTGTCCAACTAGAGCCCAACAACCGAGCCTGCAACTACGAACTCTATCGCCTCTATCTCAAGTCAGGGGAAAAACAGAAGGCTGCTGAGGTCGCGAAAAAAATCGAACAGATCGGAGATATCGAAAAGGAAGACTTCTTCCAACGAGCTCTCGTGAAGCAAGGTCTGCAGCAATACAGCGAAAACACTTCAGTCCCATGAGACGTTGCTGCCTCAACTGGATTCTTCGTAAAACGAAAACTTGCCGCTGGGGTCTTTATCTGGGTCTGGCCTCCGCTTCGGGGTGGGTTTCGCAACCTCTGAGAATCGACTTTGTAGATATCGCAGCCAAAGCAGGACTAAGCAAGACACTCGTCTACGGGGGAGAGAGCAGTCAGGATTATCTCCTCGAAAGCACGGGCACAGGAGTCGCTGTCATCGATTTTGACAACAATGGTCATCCCGATCTGTTCTTTGTGAACGGCACTCGGTTTAGGGAGACTTCCGGGACGGCGAACCTGCTTTATCGCAACCGCGGAAATGGAACGTTTGAGGATGTATCCGAAAAGTCTGGCATCGCCGACACAGGATGGGGGCAGGCTGTCTGTACCGGCGATTTCGACAACGATGGATGGACAGACCTCTTCGTGACGTACTACGGAAACAACAAGCTTTACCGTAGCAATGGCAACGGCACCTTCACCGATGTGGGCCACAAATCCGGAGTCGCTGGATCACAACCTCGCTGGAACAGCGGTTGTACGTTCCTGGACTATGACAATGATGGGTATCTCGACCTGTTTGTCGCAAGCTATGTGGCTTATGAAGACGCTGCCCATTTGGCTCCAGGATCTAACAAGTATTGTTTGTTGAAAGGAGCTCCTGTCATGTGCGGTCCAACCGGTCTGAAGGCGGGGACCAATATGCTGTATCACAACAACGGCGACGGCACATTTTCGGACGTGTCAGCGGCCAGTCATATTGCAGATCCCAAGGGACGTTACTCACTTCAACCCATTACCGCCGATTTTGACGAGGATGGACGTACAGATATCTTTGTGGCTTGCGACGCTACGCCGAACATCCTTTATCGCAATAGTGGAGATGGCACCTTTAAGGATGGCGCGTTGGAAGCGGGAGTGGCTTTTGATGAGAACGGGCGTGCCGAGGCGACCATGGGAGTTGACGTGGCGGACTATGATGGCAACCAGAGCACAGATCTTTTCGTTACGAGCTTCTCAGACGAAACGCCCACACTGTATCGAAATGAAGGAAAGTGGAATTTCAGCGATGTGACGTTTCGAGCCAGATTGGGGCACTACACGAGGTACGTCGGATGGAGTGCTCTATTTCTTGATTTTGACTCGGACGGCTGGAAGGATCTCTTCATCGTTAATGGGCATATTTACCCTCAGGTGGATCATTTTCCATCGGGACTGAGTTATTACCAGAACCGGCAGCTTTACCGAAATCGGGGAGACGGCACTTTTGAAGATGTTACGGAACGGTCCGGTCCTGGAATCCTGAGGAAGACTGCCGGCCGAGGTTCAGCGGCAGAAGATCTAGATGGGGACGGCCAATTGGAGATGGTCGTGACTAACATGAATGACAAGCCATCGCTGCTCCGCAACCAGTCCGGAACAAACAGCAATTGGATCATCATCCAACTGGTTGGACAGAAAAGTAACCGCAGCGGCATTGGGGCGAGAGTCGAGATCACTGCCAATGGGCGTAGGCAAAGAGGTGAGGTCCGCAGCAGTTCTGGCTACTACTCCAGCAGCGGGCAGAGACTCCATTTCGGATTGGGTACTGCCAAGAAAATAGACGCGGTGCTGGTTTCGTGGCCCAGCGGCAAGAAGGACTTGATCACGGATGTGGCAGGCAATCGGGTTCTTCTGGTTCGAGAAGGGGAGGGAAGCAGATGAGGAACGACCGGGCCAAGGGTGCTTCGACGATCGATATCTCGCCTCGCGGAGCGGTAAAAATAATCGCTCGCTCTTCTCATGTCAGCTTCTGCACCATTCAGGATCGCGGTATAACATCTGACTTTCTATTGAGAATTACAGAATATAGTGACGAGACTCTTCGTCTCTCGAAACACTCGATAGACCTCGGTCCCCCTCGCCCCAGCGCGGGAGAGGGGTTAGGGGTGAGGGGGCGAGCACACAGCTGGAGTTTCTCACAAGCGTTTTGAGATACTCATCCAGAGCCGAGTTGCGGAAGCTGATTTAGCTGAGCGATATCCCCCTCACCCCCCGGCCCCTCTCCCGCGTTGGGGCGAGGGGAGCTGATGCTTGCGACTGTCCTGTATCAAAGGAGCTCGTAGAGGTGTCGCTATAATTTGCAATCCTCAACAAGAGAGTAGCTGTCGCCAAGCGGGAGGCAGTAACGGCCTTCCTCCCCTCGCGCGCCTGATCTTCTGGGCTAACTTCCTAAACCACAATTTCTGAAAGCACCTGCGCCGGAAACTGATCGGTGAGACGTTCGTTCAAACCGTGGCGGTGATAAACCAGGTCACGATAGTTCATTCCCAGGA
>JAKEER010000260.1 GCA_022616615.1 Acidobacteriota bacterium | reverse complement strand
TCGCGGACCTGCGCGCTGGTCACGTCCGAAAGCTCGCCAACATGACGCATCAAATCTGTCGCCAGGAGCAATCCCGCAAAGCGGCTGCCGAACAGCGTCATCTGCGACCTAACATCACTGGGGTCTGTCTCGATGCCTTTCCCTTCCACTGCCTCCTTCACTTCCTTCACGGTAACGCCGATCAATGAATTCCCACAGCGCAAATGATGGTCGAGGAATGAAAGCGGAGCGCCCAGAGTGAAGCAATCGAGCCAGAGGGAAACCTTGGCCAGCTCAACGGCCATCGGGTTAAGGTCCACGCCGTAGATGCAACGTTTGAGCACCTGGCGCTTCAGTAGGTTCACGTCGGTCAGCCGCTTCGCATCAATCGTGATCCCTTGCTCATCCATCTCGCGCAGGATGGTCTCCCGCATCAGCCTCAGGTGGGCCACCACTGGGTTCCAAGGAAACGCATTCAGGAAGTCGAGCGTCTTATCCGTGATGTAATCGACAGCCTCCACCAGAAAGTGGCCCGAACCCATGGCGGGGTCAAGCACCTTAACATCGAACAACTCATCCACCAGCTTCCCCCACTTGTGCTCGACCGCAGGGCCAAAGTCGTATTTGCTAACCGGCTCTCGCTTAGCCTTGGCGAGCCTCGTCATATCGTGGTGCCACTTCTGGGCTTCCCGCAGTTTCGGTCGCATGGCCTCAAACTTCTCACGCAGGACCGGGCCAACGGCATGCTCCACGATGTACTGCACAATGTGGTCCGGCGTGTAATAGGAACCGGTGGCCCTGCGCTCCCGCTTGTCATTTTCCAAATAGACTTGCCCCTTTTTCACAACACGGCCCTGGCATTCAGCGCGCTCCTGTTCCTTTTCACCCAGCTCCGTCAGCTCGCTGTAGACTTCCCGATTCTTCTCCTTCACGATGGCCAGCTTGCAGCCGGCAATGCGCAGCTTGAACTCCAGCAAGCCTTCATAGATGGAGCCGAGCTGCCGCACTCCCAACGATTTGTAATCGATGAAGACCAGATCCTGCCTCTTGTCGTCCACATCTCGTGAGAGCAGATTCAGCGCCTGAGCCAGAAAACGGTCAGGCACCTTGGTCGCGTTGAGAAATCGCGCCGCTTGTGCTTCCGGACTGTCATCGTCTTGATTGGGTTCCGACAGAAAGAGGCCCCCGTTGTACACGGGTACGTTGAGCGCGCCGTCTCCACGGTCTACGACCTGGAATAACCGCAAGAGCCGGTCATAAAGCTGAGTGCTGTCGTCACGAAAGTGTTTCTTCAGCCGGGTGCCGGCTTCATCTGCGACGGCCCCAGCGGCCTCAGCCACTTCACGGTTGAGATGCGTCAGGCTGGCTTCGAAGAAGCCACGCACTTCGCGGACAGGAAGCAAGTCTCGCGCCTCGGCATAGAGCAGGAAAAGCAGGCGATAAAGGAGGGTTAACGTTCCTTGAAAGACTGCGCGGAGGGTTTCTTCCGACATTCCGGCGTGGGAAGGCGAGACATCGCGCCTGCGGTCACTCGGCTGATTCTCTGAGACGTTTTCATGGGCAGGATGCCCATGCCACGTGGCACGGGCATCTTGCCCGTGTGCACGCATGTGCGCTATGAAACCCGCAGCCAGGTGAGGGAAGATCTGCTCGAACACCCGCTTCTTGAGCCGTTCTCCCAGTTCCTTGGCGTAATCTTCGCTTTCAGCCCGCAAGCGGTCTAGGAATGTCAGCTTCTCTTCTTTGCCGTCGCGTCTGACTGGCGCCGGTTCAAAGGCCCGGCAGCGGAAGAGAAGCCAGAAGTAGCGGAACGACTCGTCTACTTGGGCGGCGCCTGAGGATGTGAGTGCCAGGGCTTCTTCCAGATCGATCTCGTAGTAGTTGGTGGCCCGCGAGTGGGTATGCTGCGAGTAAAGCCGCCACAACTTGCCGTTGGTCACCATGATCCAGGCAGCCTGGCCTTTCTCTAGGAGGCTCACGACCGATGCAGCGGGGTTTTCATCCGGGGTCTCCCGATCTCGTTGATCGTCCTTGCCGTCGAGGGACCGGCCCCAGGGATAAGCCAGGCAATGAGCTCGCACTACCCTTTCTGATCCACGATGCGGTTCCGACGACGAATACAAATGGTAGTCGGGCTCCGCCGCACTGCTGGCTGACTGTTTGCCGGCTTCAGGGACAAAGCTCAGAATTTTCAGGGTTGGCTCCAGGAGCCCTTTTCGCAGAAAGTTTTCCTCTTTGCTGGCAAACTTCGACGCCGCTCCAAGGTAGAGATCTCGAAGCTGCCTGTACGTGGGTTTTGGGTCTTCGCTCCACTCAGGAAGCCCCTTCAGCCTCTCCTTCAAGTAGTAATCCGAAAAGAGAGCCCTGTTATTGAAGTGCTCTTCCGACCAGTCAGCAACCGAGTAGGCCGAAAGAAGCTTTTCATACTGGGCAAAAGGGTCTGATTCGGTCCAGGTAAAGCGGCGGAGCACACGAAGATCCACGGGACCGGGTTTGCGGCGATTGACCGTCAGCACTCGTGGACGAATGCCAACCTGCTTGGCCCCGAGACTTGAACCGCCGTTGCTTTCTGGAGGGAGGTATTTTTCGAGGAGGACAAAATCCAGCGACTCATAATCGCTAGTCAGGATCAGTAAATAGTTACCGGCTCGATTTCGGAAGACGCGCGCCAGAGCCCGCGTCTGAGCGATAGTGACGCTGGTCAATTCAAAGAGGTATACCTGAAGCAAACCGTCCTGATTGGCGATCAGCTCAATCCGCCTGATGGGGCGGACCGTCCCGTCAGCCGTGATCCCGAGGTTCCCAGGCGCTTGTTCGGTCCGTTCGTTGATGTTGTAACTCAATCTTGCGAATAACGCCGCAACCGCATCGGCATTGTTCAGTGACTGAACATCACTCGCAGAAAGCTCCACATCCGAAATCAAACCAGTAGACCGATCCAATCAGACTCCTCTTGCACTTAAATTCTGGCTAGGTTGCCGTTGACAGTGCCTGAGACTGGCGCGAGCAGCATTTCGCGACCCAATGGATGGGCCGATTGTTGCAGAAGTAGGTGATGAAACCAAGCAGTCTCCCGAAGTTTTCCTTCCGGGGTTTTGTGTGTCGTTGACAGGCGCCTGCGAGACGGCGGAGCCGCCGCGCCGTTGAGAGAGTCTGTGCTGGGTAGGACGAAATTGGGAAAGCGGCCTCCGTCATCAGTGAAAATCGTGCGACTCTGTTTCGGCCGCGGTGACAGATAAGGAATGGATGCGCCGGGCTTTCACCGAAATGACGTTATCCTGGTTCTGCAAGATTCCTTCGATCATCAGGAATTTGCCAGTGGTGAGCAGGATCCGGTTTCGTTCATAAACATCCGGCGTAACAATCGCGTTGGCAATGCCGGTTTCATCTTCCAGGCTAAGAAAAAGAAATCCCTTAGCTGTCCCAGGCCGCTGGCGGGCGATGACGCACCCGGCAATGCGCGTGAATCGTCCGTCCGGGATGGTCTTCAGATCGCAAGCGCGCTTGATGTTCTTCGTGTTCCACTCGGAGCGGCGATGGGCCATGGGATGACGTCCGATCGTGAGCCCGGTGCCATGAAAGTCGGTTACCAGGCGCTCCTCATCCGTCATTTGAGAGAGTGGCGAAGGCTCGTCTTCTTCCTGGATCTGCAGGAATAGGGCGCCTGCGGGACGAACGGCACGTTCCACCTGCCAAAGCGCGTCTCGTCGATGAAAACGATCCCCCAACGCGTTCAAAGCTCCAATTTGCGCAAGCATCGTCCACTCACTCTTGCTGAGTTCCGGAACCCGCATGGTCAG
>JAKEER010000259.1 GCA_022616615.1 Acidobacteriota bacterium | reverse complement strand
GGATTCAGGCTGCGCACCACACGAATGCGGTCAATGCCGCCATCTTTGCGAATCACAGCATACAAAACAACTAAGCCTCTCAGTTGAGCCAGCTCAGGATCTTCAGGCCGGCCCGGATCGACTTTGCGCAAGGGTCGTGGCTGTATCACCGCGTCGCCTGCAGCCAGTGTAACTTGCGATGCAGACACCAGGGCGGCCGCGGGGCGGGCTCCTGCGCTGGCAACCGCCTTGTCGGGCATTTCGGAAAATTGCATCGTCCAGCGACCCGCAGGCATCGGAATGAACACCGTATAGTTGCGTTTTCCAGACAGAATTCCATAGACCCCAAGCCCGGCGCCGCCCGTGCGTCCTTCCACGACCGTAATATTGTAAGACTCGCCGGGATCTTCGATGGTCTGCATGTCACTGAAGCCCCCTGGAGAGCGGGGCCGCCGGCCCGGACCAGCAACCGTGGGCGCACCCGTGTTCGGTCCGCCTTTCACCGACATGCCGGGAATCTGGATTGCTGCGATGTTGCCGCCACCGCCAAATCCGCTGCCGGAGCCGCCTTTCCCGCCGCCGCCAGGAACGCCACCGCCCAGCACGCCACCATCAACCCCGTCGGGAGAACCGGCGCGGTTGCCTTCGGGAGACATCGAAAAGGCGCCTGTCTTGCTTCCTGCGGGAACTTTCAGCCCACCTGGGCCAGGCAGTCCCGGATTTGCGCTCAACACCACCATGTTCCGCAACTGATTGGCGCCCGCGCCACTGACAGGCACATTGATTGTAGGCCCGGGACTCGTACCGTCCCCGATCGACCACTCGGCCGAAGTTCCCATCTTCGCCGTCATCTTGGCTTGCAAGTTGGACAGTTGCGCAGAACTATCCACCGGCACATTGAGCAAGGGGCCTGGATTCGAAGCGTCGGAAGCAATGTTCCACTCGGCCGAGGTTCCCATCTTCACGGTCATCTTGGCCTGCATGTTGACAATCTCGGTCTTGGCTAGGGTCAGCTCGGAAAGTTTCCGCTCCAATGCATTGGCATCCGCATCCGGAGGACGGAGCTGCGGCAAGGCCGCGTCTGGTTTTTGCATCATCGGCGCAGCGATCTGCTTGCTGGCAATCTGCAGCGTCTCAACGTTGGTTTCAGGCACGTTCCAGATGACAATGTTCGGCACCTTCACTTCCTGCTTCAGCGGCTGAGGCGCGCTGGGCTGGATGATCGTCTGGCTCGCATTGTCGGCCTGCAGCGGCGACGACTGAATAGTCTGCGTCGGATGAAAGGCCGTGCTGCCCTTCGGCGGCTTCACTTCCGGCTTTTTGCCCGCCGGAGCTTTAGGACCGTCCTTGGCTGAGTTGATCTTGGGAAGCAAGTCCTGCGGTCTGTAGTAAGTGATTTCGTAATCCCGCTCCAAAGCTGCTCGTGTGAATGGGAGGGTTTTGCCAAACGAAACGCCCGAGAGTCCGTAGATCAGGCCCACCAGGCCGGCGTGCAAAACAAGCGAGGCTGCAAAGGACCGCGTGGGGTATCCGCCGGGCGCCCAGACGTTGGCAAAGACTTCGACGGCAGCCGCCTCCTTGACATGAATCGAATCGAGCAAACTGCCGAGGTCAAGATACTCAGGCTCTGCTGCAGGTCCTGCGATTGCGGGTGCCTCGGGGGCGGCGGTGGCCTTCGCCGGCATGCCATTCCAACTTTTGGAGCACGCCGGACAAATCTCTCTCTTGAAGTGGTACCACTTCAGCTTCTGTTGACAACTCTGACAATTGGCCATTGCGACAATCCGATCCAGAATCGAAGACAAAAAAGAGCGTTGCTTGAAGCGCTCGCCGCTTCCCTGAAAGCCTCTCAGTGAAGCGCTCGTGGGACTCATCGGAACATTTGATGAGAGCCTTACCGAAATTTCGGCGCGAACCTGCAAGCCCCTCTTCCTGAAGCAAGCCAATGGCCCGCCAGGGCCAAAAGGGCTCCTTAATCGCAGCCGTTCGGCGGCACATTGCCACAAATGTTAGGCCGAACCAAAAAGCAAAGTCAACGCTTTCACTCTGGACATGTCTTGGATCTTCAGTAGAATAGCGCCGCATTGACTTCGAACGGAAAGAGGCCTTCCATGAAACGCCGCTCCTTTATGTTGTCAGGGCTTGCTGCAAGCGCGATAGCTTCTGGAACGCTCGCCACTCCCCCTAACAACTCACGCGCCTGGTTTGAATTACGATTTTTTCATCTACGTAACGATTTCGAGCGGCCCCGGCTCGACGTTTTGCTAAAAGATGTTTATTTGCCAGCCAGTAGCCGCCTTGGTTTTGGCCCAGTGGGTTTTTTTAACGTCTCTGTTGGCTCCAACATGCCGATGCTCATCGCGCTGACTTCGTACGCTTCGCTGGGGGCCATGGAAAGGGCTTTGGATCAGCTCGCGGGAGATGCTGCCTGGAACAAAGCGATGGAAGAATTTTCCAGGCCCAAAGAGCTAGTTTATACGCGCATGGAGTCCCGGCTCCTTCGCGCGTTTGCCTCCATGCCCGCCATCGAGATTCCACCCCAGGAGGCGGGCCGCGCCCCGCGCGTCTTTGAGTTGCGTATCTACGAAGCCCGTAACTTGCGAGCATCTCTTACCAAGATCAGAATGTTCGAAGAAGAAGAAATCGCCATCTTCCGTAAGACCGGACTGCTTCCTGTCTTCTTTGGCCAGACCATCGTTGGTACAGGACTGCCGAGTCTCACTTACATGCTCGCCTATGACAGCATGGAGGCCCGCGAAGAGAATTGGCGCAAGTTTATCAATCATCCCGACTGGATCAAACTCCGCGCCAAGACGGGGTACTCTGATGCGGAGATCGTTTCCAACATTCATAGTTGCTTCCTGAGACCGGCAAACTACTCGCCGATCCGTTAGGATCGATTTCTTGGATTTCAGCTTTGGGGTTCAGATTTCAGACTGTCATTTGAGCGGAGACCGGTCATTCCAGCGAAAGCGGGAATGACGCTGGAGTTTGTACATTCTTGGGTCAGAGCCGGGAATGATCAGTAGCCCGACCGTAAGGGAGGGCGTCAGCCCGCGGCCAAGATGCCCTCCCTTACGGTCGGGCTACTGATCTAGCAAGCCTCCAGCTTGCCGGTCATTCCCGCAAAAGCGGGAATCACAGGGCATTAAGTTGGAGAGGGCTGAGTCGTCTGAAAACCCTGATATGCTGGCTCTATGCTTGCAAAGAGTCTTGTTTCCAAATCGCCGGAATTTAATCCCTAACGATGTTAACCACAAAAGGATAACTAGATGATCGCCGTCAACCTCTTCATGCGCTGGCTGCACATCTTCTCAGTCATTGCTGCGGTCGGCGCTACGGTTTTCCTCAGGCTGGTCCTCATCCCTGCGCTTGCCGAGATCAAGGATGACGCTCGCGCCCAACTGATGAAGAGCTTGGCCGGACGATTGCGCAAACTCATCCACGGCGCCATCGGTGGTATTCTGCTTTCCGGGCTGTACAACACGCACCTGCTCTGGAAGAGTTCGGTCGCACCCTATGGCACTGTTTACGCGGTCAAGGTTGTCCTGGCGGTTGTCGTGTTCCTGATCGCCATTTTTCTCACCTCCTCGCGGCCCAAATGGGCGCCCTTTCAAGCGAACCGAAAAAAGTGGCTTGGAGTCAACCTCGCGCTCGCCATCATCATCGTGGCTTTGTCGGCAGTTTTGCGGGCGCTGCATCCGTGACATGATCTCTGGAGTGACATCATGAAAATCAGAATCGAATACTGCGCGAAGTGAAACTACGAGCCTCGGGCCGTCAGTTTGACGGAGAAGCTTCTGGTTGCCGGCAAGCAACGCATCAAATCGCTCGAACTGGTTCCCTTCAACGACGGGCGATTTGAAGTGTTTAGGGATGGCGCGAAGGTATACTCAAAACTGGAAACGCATGCGTTTCCCGACGAAGAGCGACTGATCCGGAAGATTCTGTAGACGGTTCGTCTGTGTGGTAGCGGGCGGCGGTCCAGGGGAACTGCAGTGGGATGCCCATAGCGACATCGAAGAAAACCATCACCGCCTCGCAGCACCGCCCTTTGACTTGACCCTTTACCCTTTCCACACCCCCCACGCCATCACCGCCCAGCCTGCCAGAAAGCACAGCCCTCCGATCGGAGTAATCGCTCCCAGGGCACGAACTCCTGTCAGGCACAATACATACAGGCTTCCTGAAAACAGAAGAATACCTGCCAGCATCAGCCACCCGGCGAGGTTGAAATTCGCATGCGGCCAGCGCTCGTTTGCGGCCGCCACCGCCAGCAGCCCCAGAGCGTGGTACATCTGGTAGCGTACTCCCGTTTCGAACACCTGAAGCAGATCTGGCGACAGACGCGCTTTCAACGCGTGCGCTCCAAACGCGCCAGCCGCCACTCCCAGCCCAGCGAAAAGAGCTCCAGCCAACCACCAGAATTTTGCCATGAGATCTCCTTGTGCTTTCGGCAGCTTGATTTTGGCAGGCGCAGTATCGACCATTCATACATTACCGCCAAGCACTGGAAGCATCGTGGCCAAGCCCGTCAAAGTCTCGGAAGACAAACGATTCCAGTGCTTTCTGCTACGTTGATTGGGGGGAAATATTCACCAGTTTTGGAAGTGCAGGCAGAGAGCCAAAGCTCAAAGTGTCCATCGGGCAGACCGTGACGCAGATGCCGCAACCAATGCAGGAAGTGTTCTGGTTGGTAATCGAGTCTTGCTTCAAGGCAAAACTCATCACGTCAATGCCCACCTGGCAGTTACGCGAACACTCGTAGCAGCCAATGCATTTGTCGTTGGCGGCAATTTCGAAGCGGCTCCATCTCAATTTAGTGAAGAAGTGCGACTGCAGGTGCATCAGCTTCGCCAGCGGGCACCAATAGCGGCACCAGACCTTGCCACCCAGGAAAGGATAGAGCGTCACGGGAAGGATGCCCACCAGCCAGACATCGGCGATAAGCCGATACCACCGGATTCCAAAGTCGGCCGGCCCCGCAAGTGCAGCATAAGCATCCTTGGCCAGGACAAGAACGGTCACTGCTGCGGCCATAATCAGAACTGCCAGGTTCATCCATTCCCAGCGAACCGACGCCTTGCCTTTCGGGGCCAAATGCCGCCAGCGGTCGCCAAAAGTCTCTGCCAGCCCGCCGCAGCCGCAGATCCAGGAGCAGTAACGCTTCCCATGGAAGAGCACGAAGAGGGGTATCAGAACAAAGGTGAGGAGCACGCCCCAGACAACCCAAATCTGGTGCGGGTTGTAAAAGAATGTGTAGAAGAACAGGGGCCAGGCGTAAACGATGCCGTAGCTGCGCCAGGCCTGGTCGGCAAACGCAGGGTCACTGGCCAGCTTCGCGCCTACCCATTGATACTTCACCGCGTACTGGAAGAGGAACTCCGGCACGAGAAAAAAGAAAACCCACTGGAAGCTGATCAGGCTGACGTAGCGCCAGATCTGAAATCTGTCTTTCCGGTCGAGCCCCCAGCGCTTCAGCGCCTGAATCCCAAAGACCGTCATGAGCGTCGTATAGAGCACCGTGTACCAGAACGACCAGGGGCGGTCAAAGAAAGACAGAAACTGGTAGCCCCAATTCCTGTAAGGCCACAACTCTTCGCCTTTGCCGAGCTTGGCGCCATAGATCGTGTACCACACGAAGCACGACAGTCCCAGCCACGAGAAGCGGTCCCCCTGGCGGCCAAAATGAATCAACCCGCCGAGGCCGGCCAGCGAGACCAGTAGCCCGACCCAACCGGGAATAGATGCCACTACCGCTCCGTCCGCACGGCCGCCAAGAATCCAGAAACCCAAAAGACCCAACAGCGTCAGAACCGCTGCACGGAGCAAGCTGCCTTCCCATTCATTCTCCATCTTGAGGCCGAGCGACTTGAGAAACTGGCGAGGCACATCGGCGCCAATGAGAACAAACGCGTGGTCGCAAGGGATTTGGCGGATCTCGTCGCTGGTGCCACGACGGATCTTCAAAGTGGCCTCGTGCTCGCCAAACTCGCTGACGGTGGAGTTCAGCAGCGGCTCGATTCTTCCAGCGCCAATAGCCTCCTTCAGCTTTCGCTCGTTGTCCTTGAAGATGCGGCTGAACTCGCTGCCGCGATATGACAAGCAGACCTTGTTCTGTTCACTGAGCGTCAGGGCTGCTTCAATGGCGCTGTTACCTCCTCCAACAACTAGGATGTTTTCATTCTTGTACTTGCGGGGCGAGTAAAGCCGATGGTAGACGTACCCGCGATCTTCACCCCTGACATTCAGCTTGCGCGGATTGCCGCGCTGGCCTGTGGCCAGTACGACGCGCTTTGACCGATATTGTCCCTTGCTGGTCGTGATGTGAAAGAGACCATCACGCTTCTCGCAGCCCAAGACAGCCTCCATCGTGCGCAGGTTGAGGTGGTTCTGTCGCACGATCTGGTGCCAGCGATGAGTGAGCTCTTCTTTGGAAGCGCCATCCAACCAGAGCTTCCCCTTAGGCGGCTGACTATCCGGTTCAGCATAGACCCACTTCGCTTCTGGAAAATTTTCGATGGTGTTAGCCATCTGCTCCTTCTCGATTAGCACATAACGCATGCCCCGTTCCTGGGCCTGCAGCGCTGCATTGAGGCCAGCGGCACCAGCACCGACGATTATTACGTCAAATACTTCTGCATCGGCGCCTTCCAGGGCTCCGGGCAGGGTCGCAATGTGCTCGATCACTTCATACCCCTGAGCCATGGCGTACTTGATGACTGGCGCGCCCGCTAGGTCGCCAATGATGAACAGGTCTGGTATGTTGCCCTCGTTGTGCTCTCGCAAATACGGCCGCTCGTTCTGGTTGCTCCCGGAATGAAGCACAGCGACAACCTGGCGCTTGATCTTCGCGGCGAATGAAAGCTGCTCAGCATTTTCAGTCATGACAACTTCTCTCTAGTGCTCCTTGGCGGCGACGAAGTTCACAGTTCGGTCAAGTTCAGAAGAGTGGCAGCGGCATCCTGCCGCTGCCTGGAGATTGGACATTTTTGGAGTGGCGAAGCCCACCCTGGGAGCGCGGGCGTCCCGCCCGCCTCGGAGCGGCCGGAGGCCGCTCCGAGGACCTGCGGCCACGATTGCGGGCGGGACGCCCGCGCTCCCAGGGTGGCTGCGTCAAACGCACGTTTCGTGTCGAGTCAGTGCGTTCCGCCAGCGAACGCTTGTTTGGTTACGGCTCTCCACAGACCGCGCTCACAACAACCGAAAAGCCGTGCGAAAAACCGGAAAAAAACGTCCAATCTCCAGGCAGCGGCTAGAAGCCGCTTCCACTCTGGCTGGCGAGGCTCTGGCTCCGAGATTTTCCGTCGTCATCCTCGTGCTCGTCTTCGACCAATGCCGATCACGACGACGAGAACGAAGACGGCATTCCCGTGGCAGACCCCCACGACCGTCGCATGGACTCGCAACGTTGGCTTACCGCGCCCGAGAGACTTCGGACTCGACTCTTGGCGATAGTGATGCCTTGCACAGGGCACAAAAAGCCGCGGCAGGGTGATTCATGTTCCCGCACCGGGAGCAGGCAACCGGCGCCCGTGTGATCGGCACCTTCGCCAATCCCGCCGGAACTTCCCCTGGTCCGGCACGGGAAGGCCGACTCAGGACGTACATGTAGCCAAGCGCACTGAGAAAAAACCCAATGAAGAAATACGAGATCGGCGGCAATCCCTTCCCTACAGCTGCATAGCCGCTCAGGCCTCCGAAGATGAGGGCAGTCAGAATATACAGCCCTGCAAAAAACCAGCGCAGGCTGACACCTGCCTGAACCACGCCCTTCGGCGCTTGAAACTCTTCCTGAAACAAGGCAGATTTCACCTGTTTACGCTTGAAATAGGTCTCTGGATTCTCCAGAAAAGCGCCTCTCATGCGCTTCATGACCGGCATGCGACGCCCTTTCACGATGAAAGCAACATCGTCAGTTGAGACCGGCACGCCGCAGACCGAGCAGATCTCGCCAGATCTGGCTGGAACAGTGGGATAGGGGAAAGACGGACAAGTTTCATCAGCCCGAAAAGAGCAACTGCATAAGAAAGCAAGCATCAGCAAAACAGTCTTTCTGGCCATGTTCTGCCTGCGGCTATCAAGCTTTCGGCCTGAGGGCAGCCCGGCTGCCTGCGGCAGTCGGTTGCGGGCGAGGCGCCGGGCGAGGCGCTCGCTCCCAGGTGCGCCAGGTGCGCGTTTCCAAAAATCAGCAAGTGTACAAACGAGCGCTCGCTCCACCCACCTACTCTCCACTCTGCTGCAGCAATTTCGCCACCAGGCCCGTCCAACCTGTCTGGTGGTTGGCGCCAATGCCGGCGCCGTTGTCGCCATGAAAGTACTCGTAAAAAAGAACCTGATTTCGCCAGTGTGGATCGCTCTGGAACTTCTCCACACCACCATGCACCGGTCGCCGGCCATCGGCGTCGCACTGAAAAATACGAGTGAGGCGCTTCGAGATTTCTGCTGCTACCTCCCACAAGGTCAGCCTTTGTCCAGAGCCCGTGGGGAACTCCACCGTGAAGCTGTCGCCAAGATAGTAGTGAAACTTCTGCAACGACTCGATCAGCAGGTAGTTTACCGGAAACCAGATCGGCCCGCGCCAGTTTGAGTTGCCTCCAAACAGGCCTGTGCTCGACTCGGCAGGCTCGTAGTCCACTCGATGCTCATTCCCGTTGACGCCGAGCCGGTAAGGAGCTTCCAGGTGGCGGCGAGAGACCGAACGGATGCCAAAGGGCGAGAGGAACTCGCGCTCATCGAGCATCACTTTGAGGATACTGCGCAACCGCTCCTGGTTCACCATGGACATCAGCCGGCGTGCGCCACGTCCTGGGGTACGCATGCAGGCCAGGTTTCGCGTCAGATCGGGACGGTTGTCGATGAACCAGTCCATGCGCCGCTTAAATCCGGGCAGAAGATTGACGACTTCAGGCTCAAGCGTCTCCACGGCAAACAGCGGGATAAGCCCCACCATCGAACGGACTTTCAGCGGGAAGTGGCTGCCGCTGGGCATATGAAGCACGTCATAAAAGAAGCCGTCATCCTCCTCCCACATCTGGATGCCATCGTGGCTGATGTCGTTGATCGCGTGCGCAATGTAGACGAAGTGCTCCCAGAATTTGCTGGCCACATCTTCGTAGGCCGGATCTTCGCGCGCCAACTCCATGGCAATTGCCAGCAGGTTCAGGGAATACATCGCCATCCAGCCCGTGCCATCGGCCTGCTCGATGTAGCCGCCCGTGGGCAGCGGTTTGCTGCGGTCGAAGACGCCGATGTTATCCAGCCCAAGAAACCCTCCCTGAAAAATGTTATTGCCCTCGGAATCCTTGCGATTAACCCACCAGGTGAAGTTCAGCAGCAGCTTGTGAAAGACCCTCTCCAGAAACTTACGGTCGCCGTGGCCGCGGCGTTTCTTCTCAATCTTGTAAACACGCCAGGCTGCCCAGGCATGAACCGGGGGATTCACATCGCCCAGTGCCCATTCATAGGCTGGCAATTGCCCGTTGGGGTGCATGTACCATTCCCTCGTCATGAGCGCCAGCTGCTCCTTCGCGAACTCCGAATCGACCAGCGCCAGTGGGATACAGTGAAACGCCAGATCCCATGCGGCGTACCAAGGGTACTCCCACTTGTCGGGCATCGAAATGACGTCGGCGTTGTACAGGTGCCCCCACTCATGGTTGCGGCCCCGGCGCCGATCTAAGGGCGGACGCGGCTGGCCGGGATCGCCTTGAAGCCACTGTTCGACCACGTAATGATAAAACTGCTTTGACCACAACAGCCCTCCAAGAGCTTGGCGCATCACGTTCTGACTGTCTTGCGACAAGTCGCCTGGAATCACGGTTGCGTAAAACTCGTCGGCTTCACGCCGCCGCAGCTCAAATATCTCGTCGAAGTCTGACCCGAGGGCCTGGGTCGAGATCTGGTGACTTAGCTGGTCCGTCAGCCGGAGCCGGATGCTGCGTGTCTCACCGGGTTGGATCGTAAAGAAGTAGTAGGCTGCAGCCTTGGTTCCAAACCGCTCCGGGCTGACTGCTGCGTGGGCCCCGCTGACAACATAATCGTTGATTCCATCCTTGACGTAGGGCGATCGATTGGGGAAACCTTCAAGCCGGGCGTGGTTGGTTTCGTTCTCGGTGAACAAGAGCTCCGGAGCGCCCTCACAGTAGAGAGTCCGACGGCCATAGGTACCGTCTTCAAGCTCAATGCTCGATCCCTCAAGATGGCATGCCTTCCCACCTTCCCATAGCCTGGGCTTGGCCGAGCCGTTTCTTCCCCACGACCAAGTGTTGCGAAACCACACCGTCGGCAGCAAATGAAGTTGGGCTGGCTCCTGGCTGCGGTTGACAGCAGTGATGCGAATGAGGATGTCCTCAGGGCTGCCCTTGGCGTAGTCTACGAAAACATCGAAGTAGCGATCATCGTTGAAAATACCTGTGTCGATCAGCTCCAGTTCCGGCGCGCGCCGATCCCGCGACCGGTTGCCATGCACGAGCTCTGCGTAGGGAAACGCTGCTTGAGGATACTTGTACAGGTACTTCATATACGAATGAGTAGGCGTGCTGTCGAGGTAGTAGTAGTACTCCTTGACATCTTCACCATGGTTGCCTTCATTGCCTGTCAGGCCAAAAATCCGTTCTTTAAGGATTGGATCACGTCCGTTCCAGAGCGCCAGGGCGAAACAGACCTTCTGGTGGCGATCGCTGATGCCCGCCAGCCCATCTTCGTTCCATCGATAGGCCCTCGATCGCGCATGATCATGCGGCAGATATTCCCAGGCCGTGCCGCCCTCGCTGTAGTCTTCGCGAACGGTGCCCCACGCCCGCTCGCTCAAGTAGGGTCCCCAGCGCTTCCAATGCGCGAGGCGCCTTTCGGACTCGTGCAGGCGTTTTTCTTCGGCGGTCACGCTCGTTGTCCTTTCAAATTGCGTGCCTTTGGCTAGAACCACGCCGCCGATTATCTCTCAAGTTGTGCCGATTGTTCCAATCTGAACGGTGCAATTAAAAGTGGCGGGCAGCCCGCAGCGGGCCGGAGCCCTTGCTGACGCGCGGGCTACTGACTGGCGCCGGCCCTGTCAGTAGCCCGACCGTGAGGGAGG
>JAKEER010000258.1 GCA_022616615.1 Acidobacteriota bacterium | reverse complement strand
TTGGCGCGTCGGTCGGCCCGCTGGGTGCAGACGGGACGTCCGCGCTCCCAGGAGTAGCGACAAAGTGGCACTCGACCGCAGCGCCTCCGGCTGCTAGCTCTGCCTCGGGGACCGGTCTCGGCCGCCCCACAAAATGAAGCTCCGGCTCACGCAGTCCGGAGCAGGCCTGCGCCCCAAGAGGGCTTCTTTGAACGAGCCACATCAGTGTAATATTCGCTCATGCTCCCCAAACTCACCCTCGCATCGATTTGCCTATTCCTCAACTTGGTCACTTCGGTCCCCGATGCCTGGGCGCAGAAGGTGCCCTATCCTGCCGCGAAACACGGCGGGAACTATATGTTCAACTATTATCTGCCTCCCGCGCCGAGCACGACACCGTGGGCGCCGGCGTGGTCGCCTGACGGGAAGTGGATTGCAGTGGCCATGAACGGATCGATTTGGAGAGTTGATCCCGCAGCGGGAATTGCGACCGAACTGACCCACAGCCCCAAGTACCACTCGTCGCCGGCTTTTTCTCCCGATGGCGAGTGGCTCCTCTATACCGCTGACGACGATGGGAAGACTATCCAACTGGAGATCCTAAACCTGCAGTCGGGCCAAGCTCACTCGTTGACGCAAGACGATCACCTTTATCTGGATCCCGTTTTCTCGCCCGACGGAACACAGCTCGCGTATGTTTCCACTCAGCCCAGGGGTTACTTCAACGTGTTTGTTCGTCCGATCCACCAGGGCGGTTGGAGCGGACCCGCAGCCGCGTTGACCGAAGATCGGAGCTTCGGGCGAGACCGCCTTTACTTCGGCCCCTGGGACATGCACACGCAGCCGGCCTGGTTGCCGGACGGGAAGGAACTCTTGATGGTGACGAATCGAGACGTGCCTCTGGGGTCGGGCGATGTCTGGCGAATTCCGATCAGTCCGCGAGGAATTGAAGGCGGCCGGAAGATTTTCAGCGAGCAGACACTCTACCGCACCCGCCCCGATGTGTCTCCAGATGGGAAGCGCTTCCTCTATTCGTCCACAGCGGGGGCGGCCGACCAATATAGCCACCTTTACGCTTTGCCCGTTGACGGCGGCGCGCCCTACAAGCTGACGTTCGGGGAACACGATGACTTTCACCCACGCTGGTCGCCAGACGGTGAACAGATTGCGTTCATTTCCAATCGGCCACAGAAGCCTGGAGCCGCAGGCCTGCCTGAATTGTGGCTTCTGGAGACCCACGGTGGAAAGCTGACCCGCGTCGAGCTTCGGGAGCTGCGCTGGAAGAAGCCGATGGGCAAGGTTCGCGTTCAAGTGCGAGACGCCGCCACCGGAAGGCTGACCCCTGCGCGCATCTACGGGCTTGCCTCCGACGGAAAATTCTATGCCCCGCGCGACAGCTATGCGCGCATCGGCGAACTGGGCGAACACTTGTTTCACACCGGCGGCCAGTTCACGCTCGAAGTGCCAGGCGGAAAGATAACTCTCGAAGCAGTTAAGGGCTTCGAGTACTGGCCCGCGCAACAGTCATTTGAAGTGCGTCACGGAGAAAGCGTTCAGGTGACGCTGACCGTAAAGCCGATGGTCAATTTTGCCGCGCGCGGCTGGATCAATGGATCCACTCACGTTCACATGAACTATGGGGGCAATCTGCGAAACACATTGCAGAACCTCATGTTCATGTCCAAGGCGGAAGATCAGGAAGTGGTCAACGAGTTAGTAGCCAACAAGGACAACCGGATTCTCGACTGGCAGCACTTTGTCCCCGGGGGCGGCGAGCATCCAGTGTCGAAGCGCGATCCGGACACGCTGTTGATCGTCGGTGAGGAATACCGTCCGCCATTTTATGGGCATGTCTTTTTCATCGGCCTTCGAGACCACCTCATCAGCCCTTTCACAACCGGCTACGAAGGGACGGGCATCGAAAGCCTCTATCCGAGCAATACGGATATGTTTCGCAAAGCGCGAACCCAGGGCGCTGCTGTCGGCTATGTGCACGCTTTCAGTGGAGAAGCAGATCCTCTCGGCACCAATCTCGGCATTGGTAAAGGCTTTCCCGTCGATGCAGCGCTGGGGACCATTCACGCGATGGAATGGTCAACTCCGAGCCGTGCTGCATTGAGGGTCTGGCACCACGCCTTGAATAACGATCTCCCCATCGCGGCTGTGGGCGGCGAAGACTCCATCACTAGTCTGCACCGCACCAAACTCGTTGGCAGCCTGCGAACCTATGCTTACGTTGGAAAGCCCGACCAAACGGCAGCAGGCGTCCGGAGGAACTCGAGGTTGACGGCAGAGAGCTGGATTCACGCGATCAAGCAGGGTCGCACTTTCTTCACTAGCGGGCCCTTGCTTGACTTTCACGTGAACCAACGCGGACCCGGCGAGTCGCTCAAGCTGGCTGCAAGCGGCGAAGAGGTCCTTTTCAACGGTCGAGTATGGTCGATTGTTCCATTGACCCGTGTGCTGATCTATCGGAATGGCCAAGTCTGGAGGCAGGTTCCTTTGAGTGCAGACAAACGCAGCGCCAGCCTTCAGGAAAAAGTGGGGGTTGACGAGAGCAGCTGGTACTCAATGACTGCCGAAGGTGCCGTGGCCAGCCATCCGATTGATGCACTCTATCCCCAGGCTGCGACCAGCGCGATTCGTGTGTACGTTGGCACGCAGAAGATTCGCAACCGGGAGTCCGCAGAGTACTTCGTCCGCTGGATCGACAAACTCCAGACCATGGCTGAAGCGTGGCCCGGCTGGCGGTCTCAGAAAGAACGAGACCACGTCTTCAGCCAGTTCCGCGAGGCACGCCAGGTCTATCAGCGCCTTGCTCAGGAGCAACGCAAGTAGGGTCCATTTCCTCCCCCCGCGCCGGTTTGGCCAGCGCAAGGGCGCAGGAAACATCGCCACTCACTCCAATCCTGTCGAACCGTCTCCCTTTGCCGTATCCCTCGATCCATCCGGAGTGAAAGCAGAAGAAAATTTCCTAATGTGACCCGCCTTCGGTCAGAGTTTGGAACGGAATTGAAGGGATGCGGGTCTGGAATGCCGCGGGAATCGCGTGACATTTTGACAAAACACGCACTTTCCGCTGCTGACAGTCCTTTTTCGGGAGTTTTGGTTGTCTTATGATGAGATCCGGCCCTGCGGCGAAACCGTTTGGCCTTTGGCAGGCGAGATGCAAGTATGTCAATGCACAGTTGCTCTTTTAGCCCCACTTCTAGCAGGATGCTGAAAAACTCTCCAGATGAGAGGCTAGTCGCCGCTTGCTACCGCGCGCGGTACCGTAACTGCTTTGGAGTCAGAGCCTGGTGTTTCCGTA
>JAKEER010000257.1 GCA_022616615.1 Acidobacteriota bacterium | reverse complement strand
GGCGGGACGCCCGCGCTCCCAGGGTGGCTGCGTCAAAACGCACGCTTCGTGTCGAGTCAGTGCGTTCCGCCAGCGAAACGCTTGTTTGGTTACGGCTCTACACAGACCGCGCTCACAACAACCGAAGAGCCGTGCTAAAGACCGAAAAAAATGTTCAATCTCCAGATTCCCGCGAAAGCGGGAATCCAGACCGTCATCGTCGTCAAGAGACGTATTGGATTCCGACCCCGCGCTGGCGGAGAGTGGTCAGCTACCCAGACTCTTGCCGCAGATATTCGCCCATTTTCCGCAACGCCTGGCCGCGATGGCTGATGTCCAGCTTTTCCGCCGCGGAAAGCTCACCCAAGGTTCGGTTCAATCTGGGAACCAGAAAGATCGGATCGTAGCCAAAGCCGTTGGCGCCTCGCAGTTCGTAGGTGATCTCTCCTTCGATCGCACCTGTGAAAACCTGGATAACATATCCTTGCCGCGCCAGCGCGAGGCAGCAGAAAAATCGCGCCGTTCGCCCCGGCGTTGCCACGTTCTCAAGACGCTTCAGAATTTGCCGGCAACGCTGCTCATCGCTTGCAGACGGGCTCACATAGCGCGCAGAATAAGTACCGGGCTCACCGTCCAAAGCATCCACTGCCAGTCCTGAATCGTCTGCCAAAGTCGACCCCGGAAAAAACCGGCTGTAATAGGTGGCCTTCTGACGGGCGTTCTGCTCAAACGTGTCACCGTCCTCGGGACTGGGACGGACATCGGACAGACTCTGCAGACCGGCAACTTGAAGGGGCAGACTCGCCAGGTAGGCTTGTATCTCGCGAAGCTTTCCGGGATTGAATGTTGCGACCAAAAGAGTCTCTGAATCTGGATTCATCGAAGTCTTCAGGCCACAAGGGGCCCGCATGCCCAGCGGGAGGCGACACGACGGACAAAAAAGGTAGGGCGGGCTGTCCCTAGCCCGCCGCAGCGTGGACGGTACCCAACAACGCATGGTGGGACCCCCACCGTAGTTGCGGCGCACACATGATGAAAAGTCTAAGATTTGTCCCCCTTGATAGGTCTTGATAAGGGGGACGCCGCCTTTTTTGCGGCAGGGGGGTGGACCCCGGGTGGACCCGGGGTGGACCCGGGGTGGACCCAGGTGGACCCTTCGGTGGACCCACCCCCAGCACTACGGTGAAGGCTTCTTAAGCCTTCACCTCCTCCCAAGAGGGGATTTTCAGAGGAATTCCCCATACCGCTGCGCGGCGCCACGACCGACGAAAATGGTAGCGGGCTGTTCTCAGCACCAATGGGAGACCGCAACGGCGGCGCGGTGAGGACACCGCGCCCTACCCGTGAATTTTCAGAGGGGAAACACCGTTTACAGATGCACCAGCCGCTTCTGAACCTCCACCAACTGCCGAGTCCCATCCGAGCCTAGAGTAATCAACTGATAGAAGACATCCTTTGAAAAAGGATTCCCTTCCGCGGTTCCTTGAACTTCGACCAGCAACCCGCCGCCCGTTTCAACGAGGTTCATGTCCACCTGTGCCTGCGAGTCCTCTTCGTAATTCAAATCCAGAAGCAACTGGCCATCCACCACGCCCACACTGGTGGCGGCTAGGTAGTCTCGCAAAGGCAGCTTCTGCAGCACTCCTTCGTTGACGAGCTTCTGCAACGCTAGTCCGAGGGCCACGAAGGCGCCGGTAATCGATGCTGTCCGCGTGCCGCCATCCGCCTCGATGACGTCACAATCGATCCAGACGGTTCGCTCGCCCAACTCCTCCATCTGCGTGACGCTGCGAAGCGATCTTCCAATGAGACGCTGGATCTCCTGAGTCCTCCCCGAAGGCTTTCCCTTAGTGGACTCGCGCGACGTCCGAATCTGGGTGGCTCGCGGCAGCATCGCGTACTCGCTGGTCACCCAGCCCTTTCCCTGCCCGCGCAGAAACGACGGCACCGTATTCTCAATGCTGGCTGTGCAAATCACGCGCGTATTTCCCACCGTGATCAGCGCCGAGCCCTCGGCGCTTCGGATGAAGTGGGGTTGAATGTCCACGTTTCGCAGCTCGTCTGCTTGCCGTCCATCTGTTCGCATGAGTCTCCTTTGGAAATCGCGCTTGGAAAAAGGGGGTGGCGTCGAGCGCCGGGGGTTATCCTCCACAACGTACCAAAAGATGTAGAAAACCCCACTCAGTCTCTGGCTTATGAAGACTTTTAAAGCCGCCACCCGCTTAAGCGTAATCATCTTCATTCCCGGTCAAGGCCCGACTGGCGCCTCGCTTGACGCCTTCGGGGCACCGCCCAAGGCAGTCATCGAAAGGTCCTCAGCAAACGGGTGGCTCAGGTCGATATGTCCCGCCAGAGTTTCTGCTTCCGCTCCCTCGATCAAGATCTGCACGCTTTCAATCCCGCTGACGTTCTGAGTCAAGGAATTCACAACGGAATAGATGGATGCCAGCTCCAGCGTCAACCCTCCGGGATGGTGGAGGCTAGCCTCCCGGGTGAGATCCACGACTGCCAGACCCTTTGTAGTGACGAAAAGCTCGCGGAGCCTGGTTTCCGAAGGAAGCGCTGCCAAACGTCCCTCCTTGGGCCCGGCTTTGGGTCCGGCAATAAGTTCGGCCACAATTTGCTTGGCCTCCTCCGAGGATAGTTCCGAGCTGCGAATCTCTCGCTCTTCGCTCTCCAACAAGTTATCCTGCCTGATCGAAGGAAAGAACAGTCTTACTTTTCGTAGCGGCGCTGAAGCAGAGACCGCGGGAGGCACTGCCAGGTAAGGCGCTCGTTCCGGCGCCGGCCGCATCAGTTCTTGAATTCGCTTCTGCAAGTTGTAGTAGTAAGAGGCGCCCAGCAGCGAAATGAGAGTCAAAAAGACCAGTCCAAACAAGATGTGCCTTGGCATGAGTCACGGTCTCTCGTGAAGGGCCCGGAACTTCTCCACAGCGGCGACCAACGTTGCCGCGACCAAGTTCTGAAACTGGTCACTCTCCGCCTTTGCCTGAAAATCCGAGACTCGCGCGTTTCCAATTTCCACCAGCACCGCAGGCATTGCCAGAGCGGAAAGCACTTTGAGCGGACTGCGCCGGAAGGCCAGAGACTCGCCTCCATTCAAGGCGCGGTTCATCTCAGCTTGAAGGCACTCTGCCAAACGTTGGCTCCAGACTAGACTGCTCCGTTGGGCTTCCCCCCAGGGAACAAACAGGCTTCGCGCGCTCTTGGGCTCACGGCTCGAACCCTCATCATTTGACAGCTGAGCCGTGTAAGCATAGCTGTAAGCTGCCGGCGAAGCAGCGCCGTTGCCCGTGTGAATGCTGATGAACAAATTCGACCGCGCCAGGTTGGCGGCGGCAACCCTGTCTTCCAATCGCAGCAGCTGGTCCTCAGGCCGTGAAAGCACTACGGACACTCCCAGGCGATTTTCGAGCGCCCAGCGCAGTTTTCGGGCAATTGCCAGCGCGACATCCTTTTCAAACAGGCTTTCCCTGATGGCAACCCCGCGATCTTGCCCGCCATGTCCGGCGTCAACTGTGATGTGCCGCCATTTCCAAGCCTCCGCCATCGGGCGCGGCAGTTCACCGAATGCGCCGGCTTTCGGTTCAGTGCCCGCCTGCCGGCTGGCTTCGACGAGGTAAATGTTCTGCGAGGCCAAATGCGTAACTTTCGCCGTCAGCGTCTTGTCTGCGAGTTCGATCACGAGCTGATTTGCGGCTTCGGTCTGATGCAGGTCGACAGATCGAATCCAGTCTGGCTTCTGCACAGTGTCTTGGCCCACAAGATCAACAGGAGCGTTGCCGAAAGCGAAGACGACTCGTGAGCCTTCATGGCGAATCTCAGCCGCAATGGAGGTACTGGCCTGAACCGAAAGGGTGCCGGCCGGTTCAGCCAGTCTGACGTTCAATCGAGCGAAACCGGTTTCGCCCACCGCAAAGGCATTTCCTGAAGGCGCCACGGCAATCTTCTCGCTCAGCACTCGACCGAGCGCCCGGCTTACGAAGTCTGGCGGCGCTAACCATTGATTGTTGAAAACGACGACCGGCGCGCTTAACGGAATCGATGTTTCATTCAGCATTGCCTGCGACTGGCCTTTGGTTAGCTTGAGACGATTCTTGCCGGCCACGATCTGAACAAACCCGGCTGAAGCGCTTTCGGAATAGGGCAGATCGAGAACGTGGAGCAAGTCCGTAACCGGAAGATAGGCCTGTTGGCCAATCATGATTCTGGGAATGGCTTTGCGTCCCTGTCTCTGGAAGACCAGAAACTCGCCGGCGCCGGCCGGGAGAATTTCCGGCAGAGTCACGATGCATAAAATGAGGCCAAGGGTCTTGGTCACCAAGCGGAAGGGGTCGTTGCGAGTTGAAAACTTTGCTGGAGGCGGCGGGAGTCGGACTTCACCGCCCTGTTGAAACAACGTAGGTTGTTGATTTTTCATTACGCGACAAACGCCAAATTAGCTCAAATGCTAATTTGAACACACGTATTACGCACGACAAAATGTTGTGCCGGCTCCGTTCACTAAAGATCATTGGGCACCTTAACGATGATCTGACCACCCCAACAAAACCTATCAGCAATCAGTCAGCGTTTCAACTCCAACTGCACTCAAACGAGCCCTGCCAGTTCTTGGCCATTACTGCTCTCAGCAACATGACCCAGCCGTGCTGCGCAACCACCGGGCTCAATAGTCTCTTTCCTGACGCCTGGAGCTGTGAAAAAATCGCCGGGTCGGGGGACCCTGCCTCCAAAGAGTGCTTGCAACTCCTTGCGAATCATTGGAGGCCGCGTGCCCTCACGCGGCGCTTTCCACAAATTCCGGATTCTTTCACAGCTTCCCTCTCCCGCGTTTCTCCCGCGTTGGGGCGAGGGGAGCTGACATTCCTGAATTTTTTTGTAGATCGCCTGTTCTCGGGCTCATGTTTCTATGATCTCCTTCTCAAACATCAACAAACATATGGCAAACCAGTTGATCTTCGTTGAAGCGTCGTTTCAGTTGAATCCTGGCGAGAAGGTCGGCCTACTTGGCCCCAAGGCCGCCAGAAAGCGGCACCGATACGCGTCGACAGCAAGGACGTTGGTTACGGCTCTTCACCAGTTCGTGGGTGACGCATGTACATTGACGAATTCTCACCCGTTCTTCCGCTGGCGAACTTGGGCGGCTCGGGAGCTTGGACGTGTCCTTCCCATAGTCAGCCTGTTGGCAACGACAGTGATTTGCCAAGCCCAAACGGAGCAACCGCAAGCGGTTTTTGACCGCGCTGTTTCAGATTTCCAGAGCGGCCGGATTGCGGAATCTGTTGCGGGTTTTGATCGCCTGGCCAAGCTTGTTCCCGATGCCGTGCCGCAACTCTGGCAGCGGGGCATCGCGCTTTACTACGCCGGGCGCTACCAGGATTGTCGAGCGCAGTTCGAATCCCACCGTACGGTGAACCCGAATGACGTCGAGAACGCCGCGTGGCATTTTCTGTGCGTGGCGCGGGCCGAATCGCCGCGAAAGGCAAAGGCGGCGCTGCTGCCGGTCGGGCCTGATTCGCGGGTTCCCATGAGTCAAATCTACCGGATGTTTGGCGGCGAACTCTCTGCCGAGCAGGTTTTAAAGGCAGCCGGCACACAGCGGGAAGGTCAGTTCTATGCCGAGCTTTACGTGGGGCTTTACTTGGAAGCGTTGGGCGACGGCAAGCGCGGGCTAAGGCATATTCGCAACGCGGCCGCTGATCGTTATGCGGCCGGAGGGTACATGCACGGCGTTGCCCGCGTACACCGGGATCTTGCGGCACGGCGATCTGGTTCCGCTAACTAAACCGTGAAGATTGAAGACGGAGGCGCTTCGCGCTACCCCAGTTTTTCGAGTGGCCATCGGCAGACATGGTTCAGATGCCACATGACCTCAATTGCAAAGATATCATTCTCCGGAACGACGCACACACAAGGCTCGGAGGCTGGTGGAGGCGTCCAGGGGAAAGACGTGGCGCCGCAGCGGCCCACCGTCTTGAATGAAATTGACCTTGTCACTAGTCAGCGCTGCGATCGGCAAATCGGAACATGGTGCGGAAAGGCTGGCAAGAGCTCGCGGTATTCGCCCGGCACAATGCCAGCGAATTCCCGGAACTCGCGGTTGAAGTGGGCCTGTCTTCGCCTTTTGAAGAAGTAACATCACTTTTCAACTAGATCGCCCTTGTGGGGCCGCTATATAGAAGGGTTAGCGGTGTTGTATGCTGGATGAGATGACATTCTTCAGACCAACGTAAACGTGAAAGGGGAGCCAATGGAGCTATCCCGGTCGCTCTTTTATTTTGTCCTAGCTGGGTTATGTGAAATTGGGGGTGGATATCTCGTTTGGCAGTGGCTCCGCGAAGGCAAGAGTGTCTGGCTTGCCTTGCTTGGTGGTGCTGTGTTGTTCCTGTATGGCGTTGTCCCTACGCTCCAGCCTGCGCATTTTGGCCGGGTGTATGCCGCCTATGGCGGAATCTTCATCGTGCTTTCCATTCTTTGGGGATGGAAGATCGACAAGATCGCTCCCGACAGATTTGATCTGATCGGCGGTCTCATCTCTCTCACCGGTGTGTTCGTCATCATGTATTGGCCAAGAGGGTGAGGTTGCCGGGTCCGATGCTCTTGACGCGCGAAGGGGTGGTCGGCCTGCTGTGGCTCGCTCAGGCAGGTTTGCCTGACAAGGCTTTACGTTACGGCGCAGCTGGGATCCTGTTCGGTTTTGGCTTCTACCGACTCATTCGCTCCCGGCACCTGGCGTGGGTGGGCATGCGGGTCGGCTTCCGCGACCTGACGTTGTGGTCCTTTCTGATGGCCACAGCGCACGGAGCGGGTCTCATGCTGGTGCCAGTCCTGCTCGGCTGGGCTTAGGAAAACCACACGGGGCACACCGCTCACTTAGGGCACATGTCGCACGCCAGCCAGCTTTCGCTCGAGCATATGCCTGCCTTGGTTGGCTCGTTACGATGGCTGGCAGCCGTGGGAGTCCACACCACAGACATCTTTTGGTAGCGACTTTGATCGCCCTCCTGATCTATGAAAAACTCGGGTTGGCAATTCTGCGTCGCGCCTGGTTCAATCTGGACTTGCTCTGGATAATCGCTTTGATACTGAGTGGCGTCATAATCCTCTTTGGTTGAAAGAAGACAAGATCAAGAAAAGCGGAACAATCCATATTTCAGCCGTCAAGTCCAAATATCTAACGTGCCGGTTGCAGCCGACCTATGCTTCGCGTCGGCGGCCCACGCCTGAAGGCGTTTGGCGGTGAAGATGACGGTAGGCGGCTCAAACGAATTGGAGCCACGCCATGGATGACCTCGATCAAGCCCGCGTCGATAGCTTTTCACAACGGATGACCGACATCCTGAACGGGGGGATGCTTTCTCTGATGGCGAGCATCGGTTATCAGACCGGTCTCTTCGAAGTGATGGCTAAGCTCAAGCCAGCAAGCAGCGAGAAGAAGTCGACTTATCCGCCGCAGGGCAACAGTCGGGGTGAAGTTCACGAACATTGGAGCTTCTTCAGCTAGGACCGGGCCAGAAAGATACTTGAACCAGCAGTCGAGCAAGCCCGGCAAACTCGTGTTTGAGAGCGAGCAGTTTGAGAATTTTGACAACAATTGGCGAGCGAGCGAAACGTATGAGGTCTCGTCAACAGACGAGTTCGTGGAGATTTTTGAATTGGCTCCCCCGGGAAAGTCATTCGCCGTCTATAGCAGAACCCACTTCAAGCGGGTGAAAAAGTAGCAAATCTGTCGCCGTCATCTTCTGCCGAAACGTCGGCGTCGAGTTGGGGTGGGGACGGGTCTTTGAACTATCGGTGGTACGTATCACAACTTGAACATTCTTGAGCATCATTCTGCGGATATCCGCTTGTCATGCGGGAGCAAAACACCCCACCCTACCTTTCATTGGTCCACGCAGCATTCTCTTCAGTAACAACCAGCGCGCGCCTTCCTTGTCCTTCATCGCGACGTCGATGATTGAAGGCGGAGCGTACCTCGTATAAAGCCCCATAGCTCTTCCGCTTCTTCCCAGCGAGGCCTGCAACGGTTCGGCGGTTACTTGGAAGTGGCAGGACCGTAGGGCATGGAGCATCGAGTATGGTGTACCCCTGACTCTACGCTCTCAGTTCTAGGCAGCCTGCCGGTATAACCCTTCTTCTGATTCCCTCGAAAAACGTTCAGCGCCGTGAGCCGTTTTTGCCCGAAATCTTGCATTTCTAAATAAGAGCGACAGAAAGCTGGTACGCATGGCGTTGGCATTCGATCCATTAAATGGAATTTCAATATAAAGGAGGAGATCATGAAGACAACGAATAGATAGATGTGGCTACTTGTGTTCAATTCATTAATGAAACTATATAACCAGGAGGACTTCATGAAAAAGCTAGTGCTTTTAGCATTTGCCTTAGGGCTGGTCGGAATTACTTCCATAAGTATGCATCAGATCGGTGTCTCGCCGGTAGTTCAGGCCAAGACAGAGGAGACTTTGATACTGGAAGTTGCCTGCGATGGGCGCACCGGCGCGCTGAATCGAGTGAACCCCAACGCCACCACTGCGGCACGGGGCGACGTCGGTATTGTCAACGGCGCCATCTATCCTGAGGGCACCATACCTCCAGGCTTTGATGACGCATTCGATCTGGACACTGCGTCTGGCAGAATCGGCACATGGGTCTGCCTTAACAGCCGCTTGGCTCTTGGTCCTCCGAGAGGCAGCGCCGTCACATACTACTTCGCGTTGCCAGATTTTGAGACAGCAGGGCTAGTGACTCAAGGTTTTAATTCGCACCGAAGAGAGGGAAGTATTCCAGTAAATTATGCGCTCGTTGGCGGCACAGGCGAATTTGGCGGCGCAAGCGGTGAGGTGCGCGAGGAAGTGATTGGAACGAATAAGACCGGCGCATTCAATCTTCGATACGTCATCGAGATTAAGAAGAAGACCGGCAAATAGGCGACCTGGAAGAAAACGAGTCATACCAAGTTGCGCTCAAAGAGATACTGAACATAGCGGGGCGGGCAGCAGGTGCCGGTTCTTGCAAGCCGGTGGCGCCTGCAAGTACCTCGTCAAGTTGGTTGGCCTCGGGTCGAGACGGGCCGTTTTTGCATCCGGCACCGGTCGTCCGGCCCAGCCACGCATGGCATGGCCTAACTAACCGCCGCTGGAGCTGAGCCCGCCTTACGGTTTTTCGTCATTGTTTACCGCATCTAACCACATCCGTCGGGCGGGCACACGCTGGCGCGGGGCACGGGCGGGCGGTTGGCGAGCTTTGGCTGAGGCGGGATC
>JAKEER010000256.1 GCA_022616615.1 Acidobacteriota bacterium | reverse complement strand
GCTTTTTGCGATGTATGCGGAGCGTACGCCCACATGGCAACCTACGCCATGTAGGCGCCACCCGAGGAATCGTCGAATGACTTAACATAGTAATACTAGCAAGAGTCAGATTTACCCGGCAACGCCCGCGCGAGTTGCGTATGATACTGCCAAACTGGCGAGGCTGCACGAAAATCCTTGCCCAGCCAGCTTAACGATCAATAGTCCAACAACCGTTAGCGGTTTTTGGAAGAAAACGGAGGTTGCATGCGCTTGACGTTTGCCTGTGGGCTTGTCTTCTGTGCCACTCTGGCGCCAGCCCTTGCCCAGATCCCGGCGACTCAACTGATTCTGGGCTTCCGTCCGGAGTCTGCCCGAAAGCAGCGCACCCTGGAGGCTCGGTTTGACGCGGCATTGAGGAAAGAAAACCTGCGCGAGTGGATGCAGTGGATGACTGCCAAACCACATCATCTGGGCTCGCCCTTTGGCAGGGAGGTCGCGGAGTTCATTGCCGCAAAGTTTCGCGCCTGGGGTTACGAAACCGGCCTCGAAACTTTCGAGGTTTTGTTTCCCACACCCAAGACCCGTCTGTTGGAAATGATTGCCCCAGAAAAATTCTCGGCGGCGCTTCGGGAACCGCAGGTCGCCGAGGACTCCACATCCGGCATCACCGAGAACCAGCTTCCGGTCTTCAACGTTTATTCTCCTGATGGCGACGTTCGAGGAACCCTGGTCTACGTGAACTACGGGCTGCCGCAGGACTACGAGCGGCTGGAAGAATTGGGCATCGAGGTGAAGGGGAAGATTGTCATTGCCCGCTATGGCGGCTCCTGGCGCGGCATCAAGCCCAAGGTAGCTGCGGAACGCGGCGCCATTGGGTGCCTCATCTATTCTGATCCGCGGGATGACGGCTACTTCCAGGGTGATGTGTACCCGAAGGGCGCCTGGCGCAACGCGCAGGGCGCCCAGCGGGGCTCGGTAGCCGATATGCCGCTCTACGCGGGTGATCCCTTGACCCCGGGCATAGGCGCCAGGAAAGACGCCAAGCGGCTGCCGGTCAATGAAGTCGGGAAGATCGTCAAGATTCCCGTTCTCCCAATATCTCAAGCCGATGCGCTTCCGTTGCTGACCGCTCTCGGCGGACCGGTGGCGCCCGAGCTTTGGCGCGGGGCGCTTCCCATGACCTACCACCTTGGACCGGGTCCTGCCACGGTTCGCTTGAAATTGGAATTCAACTGGAAACTGGAAGCAACCTACAACGTGATTGCCAAGATTCGCGGAGCTGAGCGGCCCGACCAGTGGGTGATTCGCGGGAATCATCATGACGCCTGGAACTTTGGCGCTGCCGATCCGGTCAGCGGCCAGGTGGCACTGATGGAAGAGGCCCGCGGCGTCTCAGAGCTGTTGAAAACAGGCTGGAGGCCTAAACGGACGATTGTCTATGCCGCCTGGGATGGTGAAGAGCAGGGGCTGCTGGGCTCGACCGAGTGGGTCGAGACTCACGCCGATCGGTTGCGAAAGAGCGCGGCGGTGTATGTCAACTCGGATTCGAACTCGCGCGGCTTCTTGAACATGAGCGGTTCGCACACGCTGGAAAAGTTCATCAACGAAGTGGCGCGCGATGTCATTGATCCGCAAAAGAAGATTCCAGTGTTTGAACGGGCCCGCGCAGCGCGCATTGTCAACGGGTCCCCTGAAGAGCGCAAAGAAGCTCGGGAACGCAGTGACTTGCGGATTGGAGCGCTGGGTTCTGGCTCCGATTACACGCCATTCTTGCAGCATCTTGGCGTCGCTTCGCTGAATCTCGGTTACTCCGGGGAAGGCGCCGGCGGATCGTATCACTCCATTTATGACTCCTTCGACCACTACACACGCTTTGGCGATCCGGCGTTTGACTATGGAGTCGCCCTGGCGCAGACCGCCGGGCGCGTGATGCTGCGCCTGGCCAACGCCGATGTGCTCCCCTTTGAGTTCGTAAGCTTGGGAGATACCCTTGGCCGTTACGTCACAGAAATCACAAAGCTGGCCGATAGCATGCGGCAGGAGACAGCCGAAAGGAATCGGCAGATTCAGGAGGGAACACTTCACGCGTACTTCGACCCGAAACAGCCCTACGTTGCCCCCAAGCCCAAACCCGAAGTGCCGAGCCTGAGCTTCAGACCCTTGCACAACGCTGTCGCGAAGCTACAAGAGAGCTCTAAGCATTTTGCAGAAAGCATGAATCAACTGAACCGGGCTGGTCGCCAGCTTTCGGCGGCAGCCGAGGAATCGCTGGACCAGGTTTTGCTCGGCAGCGAGCGTGCGCTGACGCGAGCCAGCGGTTTGCCTCGCCGCCCCTGGTTCAAACATCAGATTTATGCTCCGGGCCTCTACACGGGCTATGACGTAAAGACGCTTCCTGCGGTGCGCGAGGCTATCGAGCAACGAAACTGGAAGGAGGCGGAGGAGCAGACCGCACTGGTTGCGCAAACGCTTGAAGCCATGAGCCGTGAGATCGATCGGGCAACCAAGCTGGTTCGCGGCAGTCTGGGACGCTGACAGGATGTCGTAGCCGTCGACCTGAGGAGGCGGTCCCCTGGCGGTCTCCGCCTCATTACCTCGGCGGCCGCAGTGAACGGGCACACACGTGACTTGTCACTATAATTCGCAATGTTCAGTAAGTCACAACCGATTAATCAGGCTCGCCACGTATCCAGCGCCGAAACCGTTGTCGATATTCACAACCGTCACATTCGACGAGCAACTGTTTAGCATGCCGAGCAAGGCTGCAATCCCGTTCAGGCTGGCGCCATAGCCAATGCTCGTAGGTACGGCGATGACAGGAACGGAAACCAGACCGCCCACAACGCTGGGCAGCGCGCCCTCCATGCCTGCGACCACGACGATCACACGCGCCTCCGCCAGACGTGCCCGCTCGCTCAGAATGCGGTGAATCCCTGCCACGCCCACGTCGTAAAGATTCTCGACGGTGTTGCCCATGGCATCAGCCGTCACCAGAGCTTCTTCGGCAACCGGAATATCCGCTGTCCCGGCGCACGCGATGAGAATTTTCCCCTTGCCATGTTGTGTCTTGTCCCTGTGAATTAGAATCGCGCCTGAGTCCGGATAAAACTGCGCCTGGCGTTCCAGTTTCCTGACGGCGCGGAACACTTCAGCGCTGCTGCGCGTGATCAGGATGTTTTGCTCATGCGCCAACATCCGTTCGACGATGGCCCGGATTTGATGAACGGTCTTACCCCGGCCGAAAACGACTTCGGGAAAACCCTGGCGAATGGCGCGGTGATGGTCGATTCGGGCGAAGCCGACGTCTTCAAACGGCAGGTGCTTCAGCTTCTCCAGCCCTTTGTCGATGGAGAGCGAACCTTTCCGCACGCGTGTGAGAATCTCCCTGATGTTTTGTTCCGTCATGAGCGCTCGATTCAGATAGATCCAAGCTGCGATACTTTACCCCGAAGACGCAGAAAAGCAAGCAGCCGGGTGAGTCTTACATGTAGGGCGTCCTGAGGCCTCACCTCAGCTTGCATCCTTGGCTGTAATGACCTTCTGGGCGCGCCCATTCTGGCGATTCTCCCGGAAGCTTGTCCAGCTTTTGTTTCCCCGCCTGTTCCGGCCTGGGGATTTTGGTGTAGCATATGGCCAGGCCGGAGGAACAGAGCCGTTCTTGCATGAACATCACCGTTGCCATTACAGGGGCCAGCGGCGCGATCTACCCGCAACGCTTCTTGAATCACCTTGCCGCCGAGCCCGGCGTGTCAAGAATTCAACTGGTGGCTTCGGCCCCTGGGTTGCGGGTACTTCACGAGGAGCTGGGTGGCGCGGTAACTCTGAGCAATGTTGCCGAAAGGCTCGTGGAAGATGGCCGGGAAAAGGTTGAAGTTCTCAGCAACAACGACGTTGGCGCCAGCATTGCCAGCGGCTCGTTTCCGGTGGACGCGATGGTCATCATCCCTTGCAGCGTCGGGACGCTGGGCGCCATCGCTCATGGAATCTCGCGTGACCTGATCCAGCGAGCAGCCGACGTGATGCTGAAAGAGCGTCGCAAACTGATTCTCGTGATTCGCGACACGCCATTCAGCCTCATCCACCTGGAAAACATGCGACTGCTGACCCTGGCAGGCGGAACGATTTTCCCCGCAATCCCGTCGTTCTACCATCGGCCGGGCTCGATTGAAGATGCTGTCGACCAGTTCTTGTTTCGGGTCATGACACATCTGGGGTTGAAGCCGGCACGGGCATACCAGTGGAAGGGAAGCAAGGGCGGAATAGCAGCGAGGCGCGAATAGCAAATCTTCCGAAACAGGAAGACGGCGAGACGGGGAAGGAAGCCCTTTCTCCGTTTCGCCGTCTCCCCGTTTCGCCGTTTCGGCTTGTCACCCCGGCAAACACCATGTCATTCTTCAAGCGCCTTAGAATTACTCTTGAGATGATCAAGTTCGAGCATACGGTATTTGCTCTGCCGTTTGCTCTGCTCAGTGCCATCCTGGCCTCCGGTGGCTGGCCCGAAGCGTCGAAATTGTTTTGGATCGTGATGGCCATGGTCGGCGCGCGCAGTGCGGCGATGGCCTTCAACCGCATAGTCGACCGGCAGATTGATGCCGAAAACCCCCGGACGAAGATGCGCGCTCTACCTGCTGGCGAGCTCACGGCTTCGTTTGCGGTTCTCATCACGGTGGCTTCCGCGGTTCTATTCGTGGGGGCTGCCTGGAAGTTGAATCCGCTCTGTTTCAAGCTTTCAGTTCCCGTGCTGGCAATTCTTTTCTTCTACTCCTACACAAAACGTTTCACTTCCTATTCTCATGTCGTCTTGGGATTCTGCCTGGGCATGGCGCCCCTGGGGGCATGGATCGGGGTGCGCGGCGATGTGCGTCTGACTCCCCTCTTGCTCTGTGCGATCGTGATGCTGTGGACAGCTGGATTTGACATCATCTATGCCTGCCAGGACCTGGAGTTTGATCGCCGCAAGCAACTGTTCTCGCTGCCAAAGCGTCTGGGCGTTCGAACTGCCTTGAATGTTTCATCCGCCGTGCATGTTCTCATGATGCTTTTACTCTTGGGCCTCTTTGTTCTTGAAGGTCTGGGCTGGATGAGCCTGGCTGGCATCGCCTTGGTTGCCGTTCTCTTGTGGTACGAACACAGCTTGGTTCATCCTGAGGACTTGTCCAAAGTGAATGCGTCTTTCTTCACCGTGAACGGATGGATCAGCGTGTTATTGCTGCTCGCGGTGGGATTAGACAAGCTGACTTCACTGTGAAAATGATTCACGGGGTTGTAGGGCCCGCTGTGGTGTTCCCTGTTTGTCTTTCCGGGCTTACCTTCTCCCCTTGGCAAGGCTTGGGATCGGGAGAGCCATCAGTAGCCCGACTGTAAGGGAGGGGCGTTACGCCTCGACTAGGATGCCCTCCCTTACGGTCGGGCTACTGATAGCACTGGCGCAGACTTTCCTGGTGAGCTTGAAAGGCAGCGTACCTGCGTCTAGAAGGCATCAATGGTGGCGCGGTGAGGACACTACGCCCTACCCTTCGTTCTTCCAAGGAGGCGTTCCATGAAACTGTTCTTTCTCTTGCTCCCTTTGTTCGCTATGACTGTTTACGCCCAGACTCCTGAGAAAGTGCGCGATCAGGCTCGCTCGATGGTGATCAGCCAGTTTGGGATTGTCGCCACCAGCCAGACGCTGGCTTCTCAAGCCGGCGCGCAGATTCTTGAAGCAGGAGGGAACGCCGTGGACGCAGCCATCGCGGCCAATGCAGTGCTGGGGCTGGTGGAGCCAGCCAGCAACGGCATGGGTGGCGACCTGTTCGCCATTGTCTACGAAGCCAAGACTGGCAAGCTGCATGGGTTGAATGCCAGTGGCTGGGCGCCTTCCGGCCTGACCATCGATTTTCTCGAGGCAAAGGGGAACCAGAAGATGCCTCACCTTGGCATCTACTCGGTAACGGTTCCAGGATGCGTCGCGGGCTGGGACGAACTGAGAAGGAAGTTCGGCACGATGCCGTTTTCGAAGCTGCTTGCGCCGGCGATTTATTATGCTGAGAAGGGATTCCCGGTGACAGAGATCATTGCCGGCGGCTGGGGCAGTCCAAGGGCCGTAACGTTCCTCAGCGCCCATCCCAATTCCAAGGCCACTTATCTGCCGGGCGGCAAGGGGCCGCAGACGGGGGAACTCTTCCGCAACCCAGACCTGGCAGGCTCCTTTCGCCTAATCGCCAAAAAGGGGCGCAACGGCTTCTACAAAGGCAGCGTCGCCGATGCGATCGTGGCTATCTCGAAAGAAAACGGCGGGACCTTCACACTGCCGGACCTTGCTGAGTTTCAACCCGAGTGGGTGGAACCGATCATGACGACCTACCGTGGCTGGAAGGTTTACGAGCTCCCACCCAACGGCCAAGGCATTGCGGCTCTGTCCATGTTGAACTTGATGGAACGCTTCCCGTTGATGGAGTACGGCCATAACAGCGCCAAAGCGCTGCATGTGATGATCGAGGCCAAGAAGCTGGCTTATGCCGACATGCTACGCTATGTGGGCGATCCAAAGTTCACGAAAGTCCCAGTCAAAGAGATGCTTTCCAAGGCGCTGGCGGAAGAGCGTGCGAAATTGATTCAGCCTGACAAGGCCAGTTGCCAAGTGGCTCCCTCCGAATTGAAGATGATGACCAAGCTCTACGGTGGAGACACCATTTACATGTCGGCCATCGATAAGGATGGAAACATCGTCTCGCTGATTCAAAGTAACTACGCAGGGTTTGGCTCCGGCCTGGTGCCGTCCAAGACCGGCTTCATGCTGCAGAACCGCGGCGCGCTTTTCACACTGGAGCGGGGCCATGCCAACGCTCTTGAACCCCGCAAGCGGCCGCTGCATACTATCATTCCCGCGTTTATGGAAAAGGATAGCGTCCGCATCGGCTTCGGCATCATGGGCGGCTGGAACCAGGCTCAGGCGCATGCCCAATTCGTCTCCAAGGTAGTAGACTTCGGAATGAGCGTGCAGGCCGCTTTGGAGACGCCTCGGTTTACAAAGCAAACCTTTGAAGGTTGTGATGTGATGCTCGAGAGTCGCATCCCCGAATCAATTCGTAGGGAGCTCGCGATCCTCGGACATGAGGTTCAAGCGGCTCCGCCGTACTCGGGCGCGGTTGGCGGCGGCCAGGCAGTCATGCGCGACGCCAAGGGCGTGAACTACGCCGGGTCTGACCCCCGGAAAGACGGCGCCGCCATTCCAGAAGGGCCTCCCGTGTTCGAGAAGAAGTAACAAGAGTAGCCGCCGACGTAAGGAGGCGGACTCCCTGAACTCCGCCTCCTCACGTCGGCGGCTACAGGGCCAACGTCAGGGCGGATCAAAGCTATGACGACCAATCCAACCTTCCGCGACCAGGAGCGGGCTCGCGAACTTTGGCAAGAGGGCGTGCAGGAATTGCTGGAAGGGCGCATTCAGTCGGCTGTTGACTGTTTTAACCAGAGTTTGCTCTCTTGCCCAACAGCTGAAGGTTACACTTACCGGGGCTGGGCTGTCTCGTTCCTGGGTATGCTGGAGCAGGCTGTGGAAGACTGCCGGCGGGCGATTCGGGTTGACCCGGAGTTTGGGAATCCCTACAACGACATTGGTGTTTATCTCATGCAACTCGGTCTGCTAGACGAAGCCATTCCCTGGCTGGAGAATGCCAAGCGGGCAAGGCGTTACGAGCCAAGGCATTTTCCTTATCTGAACCTAGGCCATGTATACCGGGCCAAAGGGGACCAGGGGCGGGCTTTGGAGCAGTATGTGAAAGCCCTCGATCTCGACCCCGAAAATCCCGTCGCCTTGAAAGCCATTGCCAGCCTGGACCTGCCGAAGGTCGAATGACGAAGTGCGAAGTGCGAAGTTCGAACTGAAAATTGATGAAGCGAGACGTCGAAGTTTGAGCGCTGGCTGAATGAATGCTGATCTTCAAATTCAAGAGTCGTTAGCCCATTCGAACCTCGAAGTTCGCACTTCGGACTTCGACATTCGTCCTTCGCACTTCAGTTCGAGCCGGCTGGCTCAGCTCACCTTTGGCAACGGAAAGCGCGTCGACTTTCCCATCGTCTTTGCCCCGATGGCGGGCTTGTCTCATGTCGCTTTTCGGCAGGTGGTTCGCTCTTATCTGCCGGCGGGCATCAGCGCGCTGCTCTTCACTGAAATGCTCTCCACAAGACTACTTCCCGGTGAAGACGTCGGTCACACGCCGCAAACCCAGGTCGCACCGGGGGAGGAAGATCTTATTCCCCAACTTTTGGGCAATGATGAGCGGCTGATTGCCAAGTCGCTGGAAAAGCTGCAGGCGATTCGGCCGGCCGGCATCGACATCAACATGGGCTGCCCCGTCAGCAAGGTGTTGAAACACAACTGGGGCGTGGCACTGATGGGAGACATCCGCTATGCCGAACAGGTTGTTCGGCAGACGAGGCAATTGACGCCGCTTCCGCTCTCCGTGAAGATGCGGACCGGCTTGACGGATGATCCAGAATACCTGGTGGACTTTGCCCAGATGCTGCAAGAGGCGGGCGCCGATTGGATCACGCTGCACCCCAGGATCCAGGCAAACCACCGCAAGGGGAGCGCGAATTGGAGCTACATCGCTCGGGTTCGTGACGCCCTGCGCATTCCCGTCGTCGGTAACGGCGACATCCAGGAGAGGGATGATGTGCTGCGGATGCAAGCTGCGACCGGCTGCGACGGCGTCATGGTGGCCCGTGCATCCACGGCTCGCCCATGGATTTTCTGGCAGGTGGGCGAATCTTTGGACTTGTCCCCGCCCCTGGGCCGTGAAGGCGAGCGGGCGCCGCAAACCCCGAACGAGGAAGGACGCGAATATTGCCGCGCGCTCAACCAGTTTTGCGAGGAACTGGAGCAACGCTTCCTGCCTGACCAGCAACTTCCCCGCCTCAGGCTGTTTCTCGCCTGGGGGCACAAATGGCTGTTCTTCGGCCACTATCTCTCGACGAGAGTCAACCGCTGTCCCGACTTGTCCGCAGCCCGCAAAGTCATCGACGACTTCTTTGCTGAAGCCAAGACCATGCAGCCCCGCACGTCTCTGCAATAACGGCCAATTGGCTTCGTCCTCTTATGTAGGGGCGGACCTGCGTGTCCGCCCGTGCCAGTTCTGCACGAAATCTCGATTCGCCCAGCCTGCCACGAGGGCGCACACACCGGTGTGCCCCTACCCCCGCGTTAACCAGCAGCTGGCACGGAGCCATGTCCTTGAAAATTGGCTGCCCCTCGCCCATAGTCCTGGAATCGGCAGTTCAAACAACCGCGGAGTCGCGGAGACGCAGAGAGAAACAGGGATAAGACGTGATGTGCTCCCATTTTCGCTCTCACCAAAAGGGTGAACGAAAATACACCTGTTCAAACGCCGAAAACCAACCGTTCTAAAATCCTGGTGGTAGGTCAATTTGAAAACTGACCCACTACCGAAATCCTGACTGTGGCTGTTCTCACAAGAAGATCTCCGCGCCTCAGCGTCTCTGCGGTGGCTTTTGCTGCTGTTTTTGGGATAATCTGCTTCGCTGAAGCAGCTAGGAGGCACTCGCATGGAAAACCCGTATTACCGCCCGCGGAGGCTGCGCCGCAATGAAGCGATTCGTTCCATGGTCCGCGAGACGCGTCTCTCGCCAAGCCACTTCATTTATCCGTTTTTCGTTTGCCCCGGAACTGCTGTCCGCAAAGAGATCGGCTCCATGCCGGGCGTTTTCAATCTTTCGATTGACCTCCTGGTTGAGGAGTGCCGTTCCGTCAAATCACTAGGCATTCCGGCTATTCTGCTCTTTGGCTTGCCTCCAGCCAAAGACGAAGTGGGCAGCGACGCTTACGCGGAAGATGGAATCGTGCAGCAGGCGGTTCGCGCCATTAAGTCGGCTGTTCCAGCCTTGCTCGTCATCACAGACCTCTGCCTCTGCGAATACACCTCGCACGGGCACTGCGGCCAGCTTCGCGACGGCGATGTGGCCAACGATGAGACGCTCCGCTTGCTGGCGAAGGCTGCGCTGGCTCAGGCTAAAGCGGGAGCGGATATCATTGCGCCCTCCGACATGATGGACGGCCGGGTTCGCGTTATTCGCGAGGCCTTAGACGAACAGCATTTTGAAAACATTCCGATCCTCTCCTATGCCGCCAAGTATGCCTCTGGGTTTTACGGTCCTTTCCGGGAAGCGGCTGATTCGGCGCCTAAGTTTGGCGACCGTCGCTCCTACCAGATGGATCCGGCCAATCAACGCGAAGCCATTCGTGAGGTGGCACTCGACATTGAGGAAGGCGCCGACATGGTGATGGTGAAGCCGGCCATGCCTTACTTGGATGTGGTGTATAGGGTGAAGACGGAGTTTGATTTGCCTGTGGCAGCGTATCAGGTGAGTGGTGAGTACTCGGCTCTGGTTGCTGCCCATCGTAACGGCTGGCTGGAGCGGGAACGCACCATTCTCGAGTCGCTAACCTGCATCAAGCGAGCTGGGGCGGACATGATCATCACGTATTTTGCCAAGGACGCGGCGAAGCTGGTGGGATGAGCGGGTCAAGATTCAAACCGCGAAGATGCGAAGAGCGCGAAGGAGAACGAGACAACCGCCAAGACGCCAAGGACGCCAAGACACAAGGTTTAGGCAGTTGCGAGAAGTAGTGGAATGTCTGCGGCATCGGCGGTCTATCTTGAAGGCGCTGTCAGACAGCTTGCCGTGATGCTGGCCAGTCATCTCTTGGCGTCCTTGGCGTCTTGGCGGTTGTCTCGTTCTTTACCTTTCGCGGTTTGTTTTTGTTGACTGGAGGTTCGTTTGTATCCGAAATCCAAACGGCTCTTTGAAAGAGCCAAGGAAATCATTCCGGGTGGTGTGAACTCGCCAGTGCGGGCGTTCAAAGCTGTTGGCGGAAATCCGCTGTTTATTGCCAAGGGCGCCGGCTCGCGCTTGTATGACGTGGACGGGAATCAATACATCGACTACGTCGGTTCCTGGGGGCCGCTGATTTTGGGACACTGCCACCCTGAGGTGATGGAGGCGCTGGCAAAGGTTTTGGAAACCGGAACCAGTTACGGGGCGCCAACGGAGCGCGAGATTGAGCTGGCGGAGCTGATCTGTGAAGCCTTTCCTTCCATCGAAAAGGTCCGGCTGACGAATTCCGGAACCGAAAGCACCATGGCGGCGCTACGCCTCGCTCGAGGGTTCACGGGCCGTTCGATGATTTTGAAATTCGAAGGCTGCTACCACGGACACGGTGACAGCCTGCTGGTAAAGGCCGGCTCGGGTGTTGCGACACTCGGTCTTCCAGACAGTCCAGGTGTTCCCCCCGATTTGGCGAAGCTGACTTTGACGTGTCCGTTCAACGATCTCTCCAGCGTGGAAGCCTCTTTCGCTCAGCACGGAAACCAGATTGCCGCGGTGATTCTGGAACCGGTGGTCGGTAACATGGGCTGCGTGCCACCGCGCCCGGGATTCCTGGAGGGACTGCGCAAGGTGACGGGGGTTCATGGCAGCCTGTTGATCTTTGATGAAGTGATGACTGGTTTTCGCATTGCGTATGGCGGCGCGCAGGAGCTTTATGGGGTCCGGCCCGATCTGACGACGCTAGGCAAGGTGATTGGAGGCGGCTTGCCTGTGGGCGCTTACGGCGGGAGGCGGGACATCATGGACCACGTCGCGCCGGTGGGGCCCGTTTATCAGGCGGGCACGCTTTCTGGAAATCCGCTGGCTGTTACGGCCGGCATCACGACATTGAAGATTTTGAAACAGCACGGCACTTACGAAGCGCTCGAGCGAAAGGCGCGCCTTTTGAATGAGGGTTTACTTCACGCGGCACAGCAAGCGGCAGTGGCCGTCACGGGAAACCGCGTAGCGTCGATGTTCACCGTCTTTTTCAGGGCAGCCGCTCAAGCTGCAGGTGGCGCCGCAACGGGTGCAAACAATCGTCTCCCCTTGGAAAAGGGAGGACTACCGGGCGGTGCGAGGCTTGAGAATTCCACAGAGCTCACCTTCTTGGCAAGGAGGGAAAATCCCG
>JAKEER010000255.1 GCA_022616615.1 Acidobacteriota bacterium | reverse complement strand
GCTTTTTGCGATGTATGCGGAGCGTACGCCCACATGGCAACCTACGCCATGTAGGCGCCACCCGAGGAATCGTCGAATGACTTAACATAGTAATACTAGCAGCCGCCTAAAGAAGCTCCGGCCGCGCAGTGAACCCGAAATGCGGGGGGAAGGCGTAGAACGCTCCCCCACACTCTCAACCTTTTTTGGGGTTCCAATTTTGGAGGTTATAGTCAGGCTTCGAAGCCCGACGATCAGAGCTAGGCCCGGGGTTTGGCTTGGTCTTGATCAGTACTCGGTCAATCTTCCTGGATCGCAGTCGTCAAGCGCGTGGGATGGATCATCATTGCTTTTCCGTAGTCAATGAAACCCAATTTCTTGAATTTGTTCATGAAGTAGGTGATACGAGACCGAGTGGTCCCGACCATGGTAGCGAGCGTGTCATGAGAGATCTTGGGTATCATGACCTGCTCCTGGCGTATTTCGCCCAATCGACTGAGTTTTAACAGGACGCGTGCCAGGCGCTTTTCGCTCGGGTCGAAGATGTGAGTGCAAAGGTCTTTTTGAAGTGTCAGCGTGCGGTTGAGAAGCTGAGTCAGGAGCATCTCGTAAAGCCGCGGATGGTTGCGCAGCTCTCTCAGCATGACGTCTCTTTCGATGCGGACGACCACAGACGGCTCGAGCGTGGTGGCTGTCGGCAGGCGTTGCGACCGCTGCTGCAGACTGCCCAGTCCAAAGAAATCTCTTTTCCCCATCACGGATAGGGTTGCTTCCTTCCCGGTAAAGGATACAACCACAAGCTTCACCTGCCCCCGCAGGATGTAGTAGAGCGCATCGGCCGGCTCTCCCTGCGAGAAGACGACCTGATTCTTGCGGAGATTCAGGACCCTTTTCCCAAACGACAGTGAATTCAAGGCTTGTTCGATCGGGTCGGAAGCTTCTCTTTGACTGAGCCTCTCACTGATTGAAACTACTTCTGCTGTTGCGTTCATTTGCGGTCTCCTGTTGCCACCCGGCAAATACAGAATCTGGGGGCGGCTTCCTGAGTTTTGAGCATCGTTTGCCTTCGGACGGGGAGTTCAGTGCAACCGTTTCGCCAAACTCTTTCAAATGGCGTTCGAGCTGGCTTTTTGGAAAAACGAGCCCGCTATGGCGCTGTCAAATCAAAGAACTTTTGCGCGAGCAGGTAATTATTGCCAGGTGGGGAGGCTGCGCGAGAATGGCTTGTCTAAGTTTCATGCTTGCAGCCGAGCGGAGATAGTCTCCGAGGTGGAAGGCAGCCACTCCTCGGAGCGCGGGCGTCCCGCCTGGCGTCCCGCCCGCTTCAGCGCGCCGACAGGCGCACCGAATGCGGACGGGACGTCCACGCTCCGAGTCTTCGAACGTTCGCGTCGTTAGGAACGCGGTTTCTAGTATTACTTTGTTAAGTTTCTTTCAGGGTGGCGCATACATCGTGCTTTTTGCGATGTATGCGGAGCGTACGCCCACATGGCAACCTACGCCATGTAGGCACCACCCGAGGAATCGTCGAATGCTTAACATAGTGATACTAGGAACCCTTGCCTAAGGCTGGGTGTGTCATCGACGAAAAGTGGGCAGCATTCGGTCTCGTGGAGGAGGGAAAACCCGCGTTGCGAAAATGATTTCGCCGCTGGCAGGGCTTGTGCAGTAGTCACGGCGAAATGAAAAAAGACACGAACATAAAACAAACCTATATCCGCTGTTGGGGGTCCCTGCGAAAGTCAGGAGCCATTGTCTGGTCTGCCGTTGCGGGAAGAAGAGCTTTTTCCATACTGACGGCCAGCCTCGCAGGTGTGGCTGGCTGCCTGGTTCTCATCGCCGCGATTGCAGATTGGCAGATTCGCCGCCTCGACGTGAACTTAATACCGGAAATGGAAGAAAGTTCCCACGTCTACGACCGCAACGGCAAAGAACTTTGCCAGTTCTGGAAACAAAAGCGAACCGTGGTGCCTTTATCAAACATTTCTACACACCTTGTGAATGCCATTCTCGCGATGGAGGATCAGGGTTTCTACCAACACCACGGCTACGACTTCAGCGGCATTCTGCGAGCGGGGTGGGCCAACTTGTGTGCCGGAAAAATCGAGCAAGGCGGAAGCACGCTGACCCAGCAATTGGCGAAGAACACCTTCCTGAACCCGAGCCGATCCTATTGGCGAAAGCTGCAGGAACTTTGGTTGGCCAGAAAAATCGAGAAAAGATATAGCAAGCCTGAAATCCTTGAATTTTATGTAAACCGTATTTACTGGGGCTCGGGTTTCTATGGGGCCGAAGAAGCATCACAGGGCTACTTTGGAAAACCTGCCAGCGAACTGAGTCTGAGTGAAGCCGCTCTTTTGGCAGGCATCACGGCTGCGCCATCGGTTTATTCTCCGCACGCAAAATTTGAGCTGTGCCTGAAACGTCGCGATGTCGCGTTGGAAGCCATGGTCCGTCATGGCTTTGCCACCGCCGCTGAGGTTGAGGCGGCACGCCATGAGGCCGTTGAAGTCCTCCCAAAAGCCGTAGACACGGACCGTCTAGCCTATGCTGCCGACGCCATACGGTCTGAGGTCCTCGACACTCTTGGATACCAACAAACCTTTGCCGGCGGACTTCGTGTTTATACGACCATCGACGCGAAAATGCAGTTGGCGGCGGAAGGGGCCATAGGGAGTCATCTCACTCGAATCGAAAAGGAATTCAAACTTCTGAAACAGGGACGGCTCGCAGCAGCAACGGCCAGTAACAGCACCAACAATCTCCAAGGGGCCTTGGTTTCAATGAACGTTCAAACCGGAGAGATCGGCGCACTCGTAGGTGGGCGCAGTTTCATTGAAAGCAAGTTTAACCGCGCTCTTTACGGAAAGCGCCAACCGGGTTCTGCCTTCAAAGCCATTGTCTACGCGGCCGCCCTAAATGCCGGCATGACGCCAGCCACGGTCATTCAGGATGCGCCTCTCGAGTTTGACACCATGCAGGGTGTCTACCGGCCCACCAATTCCGACCAGACGTTCTCAGGCGCTGTAACCCTTCGCACAGCTTTGCGTAAATCCATTAATTCCGTGGCAATTCAGGCGGGGCAAGCTGTGGGGGTTGCCCAAATTGTCGCTTTGGCTCGTGCCATGGGTCTGGAAGGCCCTCTTCCCGCGGTCATTTCGTTACCATTGGGTTCCGGCGAAGCAACACTGTTCGAAATGGTGCGGGCTTACTCTGTGTTCCCGAACCAAGGCAAACTGGTTCAACCGCTACTGCTCCGTCGCATTGAAGACAAACAAGGCCGGGTGCTTTATCAGGCCAAACCTGAAGCACACCAGGTTCTGAGTCCGGAAGTCGCTTTCCTGATGACGAGCATGCTGGTGGATGCCGTCAACCGGGGAACCGGGTCTGGAGTGCGGGCCGCCGGGTTTCATGTGCCTGTCGGAGGAAAAACAGGAACGACGAATGACTATCGCGACGCATGGTTCATCGGATTCACTCCCGATATCGTCACAGGAGTTTGGATCGGTTATGACCAACCCCGTGAGATCGCGCGTCGGGCCTATGGAGCCCGCCTCGCGGTTCCCCTCTGGGCAGCCTTTATGAAACAGCTTCCTCGTTCGGATAAAGGGTTCTCCAGACCATCCGGAATCGTCCAGCAACTGATCTGTCCCGAAACGGGGCTCCTGGCGAGCCCAGAATGTGATGTCGAAACCGAGTATTTCACTCAGTGGAATACTCCGCACGAGGTCTGCGCAGGCCATCATTCGGAAGCCTGGGAGGATGTTTCCAGCACGAGAGCCGGGCAGCATCCCGAGCGGGAGAATCGAACTATCCAAGCCTTCAACTAATTGCATTGGCATCTGCCAAGCTTCTATAAGCGACAGCAGCGCGCCCGAACATCGGGTCAATCGAGGAATTTCCCATGCTATTTCCCATCGGTGATGACAATCGTGATCGAACCATAACTCCCATTGTCAATTACCTGCTTATCCTTGCAAACGTCGTCGTCTTTGTTTTCTTGCAAGGACTAGGCACGAATGACACCTTCACCTATTCGTTCTCAACCGTGCCGCAAGAGATCGTTAGCGGCCGGGATGTGGTGACGGCAAAAAGAAGTGTTGTGGACCCTCTGAGCGGCGATCGGTTTAGCCTGCCCGGGCTGCAGCCCACTCCGGTTTCGGTCTACCTGACCTTGGTGACCTCCATGTTCATGCACGGCGGACTGGCTCATCTGTTCGGTAACATGCTTTTTCTTTGGATTTTTGGAGACAACATCGAAAACGCGCTGGGCCGGAGAAGGTATCTGGTCTTTTACCTCCTGTGCGGTTTGATTGCCGCGCTATCGCACGTGGCTGCCACAAGCCTTCTGAAGGGGAACATGCTCATTCCAAGTTTGGGAGCTTCGGGCGCGATTTCCGGCGTCTTGGGAGGTTATCTGATTCTGTTTCCACACCGCCGGGTAAGAGTCATGATGTTGCGCACGATCACCGAAGTCCCCGCCTTCATCGCTCTCGGTTTGTGGTTTCTCTTTCAGGTGGTCAATGGCCTGGGCGTTCTAGGCGCGGATTCTCAAGCTGGTGGTGTGGCTTATGCAGCGCATATCGGAGGCTTCATTGCCGGCTGTGTTTTGATAAAAGCTTTTACCGCGCGGCAGGTGAGCCGGTCTTCGGTGGCATTCTGAGAGCGGCAACCCAGTAGCCCGACCGCAAGGGAGGGCGTCACGCCGCGGCCAAGATGCCCTCCCGTCGAGAACGATGGAGGAGCTGGTGTAAGGTCTGCTCACCAGAAATTTCATCAGTGGGAGTGGGAAACGGGAACGCAACTACGCCTTGTCTTTCGGCCTCCAGGACTGGTTTTTGATGCTTTTCGGACGTTCCCGTGTCCGGGTCCCGTCACACAGGATCAAACTTTCTTGCAGCAAATACAGGCCATTGGTGACTGCATCGCTATAAGACTTAATTGGCTAAGACTCCTCCTAAGGCGCATGGATGAATTCTCGCCCTCTGAACTGCCGCGCCGCCCTTCGTAGTCACCTCCACCTGCCGGCCTTCCAATGAAAAAGGGAATCGGTCATATCGAGTGCCCGCCCTTCTATATCCGGCGGGCTTCTTCGGCTGTGACTCGAAAATCGGTTCTCCAAAAACGACGAAGGGCGCACCGGATGTGCGCCCTTGTTAGGTGATTCCATTGAATGCCCCGCTGTCTACCTTACAGCGCGTTCGGGAACCTCCTTGCAGCTCCTTTCGAATTCCTGAATTTGACGTTGAGCTTCATCCTTGGTCAGGCCATACTTTTCCTGAAGCTTTCCGAGAAACTGATCGCGTCTACCAGCGACAACATCCAGTTCATCGTCGGTTAACTTCCCCCATTTCTCTTTGATTTGTCCTTTAAACTGTTTCCAGTTTCCTTCAATGCGATCCCAGTTCATATCGGACTCCTTTGAATTTTGTTTGTGTCCCTATCGGCCCTTGCTGCCGGCGACAAGCAGAACTATTCCACCAGCTAGCGACAGGCCTCCCAGGATAGGAGGCAGAGGAACGGACTTCCTGGTCTCTTTGGTGGCCTCGATTGGGCCGAGATCGACGATCTTCTCTCGCGTGGTGTAATTAATCCGCGGGTAAGCCAAGCCGACGATTCCAAGAAGGACCAAGAGAATGCCAACTAACGTTGTGGCTTTCATTCTCGCTATTCTCCTTTCGCTGCTGCGGTAGCCTAAACAACTGTACGTCCTGAGATCACCCGGATTAGAACCACAGCCAGGGCGATAACTAGAAGAAGGTGAATGAATCCTCCCATCGTGTAGGAACTCACAACTCCGAGCAGCCACAGCACCATGAGAACGACAAAGATTGTCCAAAGCATTTTGCGGCCTCCTTTCTTAAAGATGTTCTCTCGTGATCTACAGCGGCCCATGCGGTTGAAACGTCCTGTTGGGCCCAAGGTCACGTAGGTGCAGGTGCAACTGCCGTGCCAAATGAGGTTTGTAAGCACAAGTGAACTGAGCGACTCGCAAAGATGGGGAAGGGTCAGGTAGGAAGTCCAGGGTTAGGTAATTTTTCTATCGTCGCCCACTGCGGCCGAAAGAAAACGGAATCTTCCACGAAGACTGATCAGCAACGCCAAATAGGAACCTAGCAGGGCTCCAGGTATCGCTTAAGGCGCGCCTGAAACCTAGTCGTGATGAAGGCCGCGAGACGTGCGCTCATGGCCTTCTCCTTGACAGGCGACAATGGACTGGGATGGGCGCGAAGGTTGCGTTCTACCGTCGGTTTCTTTTGCTTCCCCGGCGTTTGGCCTTGCGAGTGCAGAACGACCTCTCGTCGTGATCGAGCAGTAAAGATAGAGAGCTAAAATTATGAACGCAACCTTGATAATTAGAGCCCTTTATTACGGAATCGAAGTCGAACTGATTTGTCAAATGAACCATTGTTCGCTAGTCCGCTTCAAGGAGCGATCCTTTGTTGTGGACACCGCCGACCTCGTTCTAGAGCGGAATTTCAAAAACACTGCCAAGTGCGCGAATAATGCTTGGGCGGCCTGAGGAGTGATTTCGGTAGAACCTGTGCTTGAAGCTAACCGTTGTCGATTGAGTTTCCAAGATCACAAAACGGGTCATGTAACTCCTTCCAGAAATCATTCCTAAAGTCCCTTTGACACCTCGCGGGAGACGCGGTAAATAATACCGGCTTCAGTAATTTTTTAGAACAACGGCGCCGCAGAATGGGTGGTCGTCTGACGAGCGCCCTTGTCTAATTGGCGACTAGCCGCTGCCCGTCGCGTTGCGCCCACTTTGGCCCCGCTGTTGCAAAAAGAAAGTGAAACAACGTGGGTGAGTTGTTAATGACGCCAAGTGTGCATGCACGGAAAGGAGAAATACCATGTCTCGAGAAGGAAACGCCGAAAGAATCGGCACCCGCATGGCAGCGCAGATTGGAAATGCCGCGGCTATGGCAGGAGAAAAACTAGACGCTGCAATCGGCTATACAAAAGAGAGAACCCACGCTCTGAAAGACTCCGTCCATCATGTGGTGGATGACGGCTGGACTGGATTGAGGGAGAACGCAGTCAAACTTCCTTACGCTCCGCTGCTCATCGGACTCGGAGCGGGCTTTTGTATGGGCTGGTTTGCTCGGCGCCACACCTCCGCCAGCCAGTGAGGACTTCGCTTGGGGGGACGGCATATGCAAAGAGTATGCGGACACCACCGCAATCCGGTGATCGAGCCAGTTCCTCCGCCCCGGAAGCCGAAGCCTGGTTTGCCGCCTCCCAAGCCAAGCCCGGATCCTTCGTGGGTTTCGCTCCGCGCTGCTGCGCTCAACCCCCAGCTATTCATATTGGTCCCCTCCGGGGACAACTGAAGATTGGACGTTCTCCAGGCGCCCTGGAGGGGCGCGGGAGAGTAGCCTGGGGCAAAGCGTCAGCGACGCCCCAGGCTGACGTCCATCCGATTCGGTTGCGCCCCGGCAGGGGTGCCGGAACGCCGGGTGGACGCTGATCCCACGCCCCTGCCGGGGCGGCGGAGGTTCACGATGGGTCTGGTCCCTGGGGCGTCGCGCGGGACCGCCGTCCCTCGCTCTGCCCCAGGCTACCGTCCATTGCCCCGCCTGGGGCAAAAATGTCCAATCTCCATGGTCCCCTCCGGGGACAACAAAGGATTCAAGCTCTGTGTCCAGCAAAAAACTTGTGGGACAGTAATGCGTTAGTTAGGGGGGCCAACCACTGGCGTAAGCCAGTGGCCAGGGCGTGCCACAAGTTCCCCTTGCTCTTGCGCCAAGCTGCTCGCGCCGCTCGCGGCGCGAGCAGCTTGGCGCAAGAGCAAGAGGAGGTGGCGGGAGTAGCAGCTGCCACTGGCTCACGCCAGCGGTTGCCCCCTATAGCTAACGCATTACATGGGACAAACGCTCAGTTTGAACAAGGGGGGACTACAGGGGGTTTTTAGGCGGCTACTCCAAACACTGATTCAAGAACGAGCCATTGACCCACGAATTTTTAGGAGCTCTCAGGGGCAAAGGGAAGCAAGGGGCGCGATTTCATCAATGACTCTAATACTGGCCTTCTATTCCAAAAACGATGACTCTGCGGCCGCCTTCAAAGGCCTCAAAGCCAGAAGGTTCCTACGTTCGGCGGTCATCCGTAGGTCGCAAGATGGAGTTCTCAGTGTGGTGGAAGGGCAGGCGGCAAAGCTCTTGGGAGCACTGGCAGCTCTCAGCCTCGTTCTCTGTCTGGGGCTGGTATTGCAACTCTCTACCCCAAGCATTTTGTCTCTCGGCGCCGCAGGCTTTCTCGCAGGGCGCTGGTCAGCCCGACGCCTGGGATTGGGTATTCCCGGGAACGTAATCACCCAATACAGCGGTTGGGTATTGGAAGAAGAAGCTCTCCTGATGGTTCAGGTGGCTGGCCGCCGGGATACAAAACAGGCTCTCGACGTTTTGCGCAGCGGCGAAGGCAACCCAGCCATCTTCCTTGTCCGACCCACGACATTTCTGCCCCCAGGCGCTCCGGCAGCACCTGAACGAACTGCACCTCTCACGGCCCAACAACTCAGAGAACTGGCGCTGCACCTAGCAGAAACGCATCGTGTCGGAGCGCCTTCTGGGAAAACCCACGGACTGCTTCACCGGTTGAAAGTCAATGGGCAGGTTCTGGAACAGGTGCGCGAAACGTTGGACGAATCGGCTCGCCTACTGCAGCCGATCACTCCGGCGGCGGAATGGCTGTTGGACAATAGCTACATTATTCAGGGGCACATTGCCGATATTCACCGCAACCTGCCGAGGCAGTATCACAAAGTACTTCCGGTCTTGACTGCCAAGACCGAAACCCCGGCCAGCCCGCCCTGGCGTCTTTCGCAGTATCGGCTGCAGCTTGGCCGCCGCGAAGTGGGGTGCGGAACGCTACGCATCTATCATCTTGCCTTGGAGCTGATTCAAGCAACTGACGCCAGATTCACACGCGATCTTCTCATCGAGTTTCTGCAGACCTATCAGCAGCAAGCTCCATTGACGATTGCCGAACTCTGGGTGTTCCCTCTCATGCTGCGTTTCGCGTTGGTGGAAGAGTTAGCACGACGAGGTCTCGCGGTCAGCGGCCGTCAGAACGATCGAGAGCGCGCAGATTTCTGGGCAAACCGTTTGTTGAATTCCACGCGAAGTGATGCCAGACAAATGGCGCACATTCAAGCCGAGTTGGCCCGCTCACAAAAGGATTCGCCTCCTCATTTCGCGGTGCGTCTTACCAGCCAGCTCTTAGACGAAGAGGAGACGCTGTCGTCAGTGCAGAAGTGGCTGGAAGAAAAGTCAGGGATATCATTGCAGGACACGATACGACAAGAACAGGCGCGACAGGCTGCCGATCAAATCTCGATATCCAATGCGATCGGCAGTCTTCGCTTGCTGGCTCAAATCGACTGGCGCGAGATCTTTGAACTCACCAATCATGTAGAACACCTCTTGCGGCAAGACCCCGCAGGCATCCACGCTCTGACAGATTTCATGACGCGTGACCGCTGCCGGCAGGCCGTAGAAGAGGTGGCACGGTATTCCAGACAGCCCGAGCTGGAGGTCGCGAAAGAGGCACTACGACTGGCTCAAGCGGCGGCGGCCCAGGAGCGGGAAGAACAACCCGACCTGCTCCCACCCGGCCCCTCTGTGCGTCATTCCCGCGAAAAGCCTGCCCCCGGAGAAGCGTGGGGCGGGAATCCAGTGATTCCCGGCGAGCATCTGGATTCCCGCTTTCGCGGGAATGACGGAGGGAGAAATCACACCGGTTATTACCTGATCGGCGCCGGTCGAACCGTTCTGGAGTCGCGAGTGGGGTGCCAGCTTCCGTTTTCCAGCAGGCTGTCACGCACCTTGCGCCAGCATCCAACGCATTTCTACTTGGGAAGCGTCGCGACGGTTACGCTCGTCATTCTGTACCTGGCTTATGTTTGGTCGCGAGATTCGGTTTCGCTTGGGGTGTTTGCTGTCTTGGGGGCCCTGGCACTCTTTCCAGCCAGCGAAATCGCTCTTCAGCTCGTGAATTACATCGTAAGCGTCACGGTTTCGCCTCGCCTCCTGCCCAAACTGTCATTCAAGGAAGGAATTCCTGACGAGTATCAAACTCTGGTTGTCGTTCCGATGATGCTGCTCACCCGAGATTCTGTTCGGCATGAATTTGGAAAGCTGGAGGTTCGATACCTGGCCAACGCCGATCCCAATCTCTATTTCTCATTGCTTTCAGATTTTGCCGACGCCGCGGAGCAGCACACGCCGGAGGACGCGGAGCTCCTGGAGATCGCCGTGCGGGGGATTGAAGAATTGAACGCGCGATACGGTGCGGACCGCTTTTTCCTGTTTCATCGTCAACGTGTCTGGTCGAAAACGGAGCAACGATGGATGGGCTGGGAGCGAAAGAGAGGCAAGATTGAGGAGCTCAATTGTTTGTTGAGTCGTATGGGCGGGGCGGGAGAAGCTCTGGACACAGTCAACGAAGCGCCGGATGAGCTCGATGGAATGCTTCTCGTCGGAAGCCGTGGTGATCTTCGAAGCATTCGTTTTGTCATCACTCTGGACGCAGACACTCAGCTGCCTCACGACACCGCCAGGCGCCTGATCGAAACGCTGGCTCACCCGCTCAACCGTCCACGTCTCAGTGCGGACGGGCGCACGGTCGCCAGTGGCTACACTATCGTCCAACCGCGGGTAAGCACATCCTTGCCGGGCGCCACGGCGACCTACTTTACCTCTCTCTTCACAGATGCCAGAGGGACCGACTTCTACACAAAAGCCGTATCGGATATCTATCAGGATCTCCTTGACGAAAGCATCTTTCACGGCAAAGCCATTTATGATCTGCAGGCCTTCCACAGTGTTCTGTCCAAACGTTTTCCCGATGCAACGCTGTTGAGCCACGACTTGATTGAAGGATGTCATGTACGGGTAGGACTGGCCAGCGACATCGAGCTGTTTGAGCAGTTTCCGGTGAACTACCAGGCTTTTAGTTCCCGGCAGCACCGTTGGTTCAGGGGCGACTGGCAGATTGCCGACTGGATTCTTCCCAAGGTTCCGGCGCGGGACGCGTGTAAGGTTCCCAACCCGCTTTCGCCCATCAACCGTTGGAAGATCTTTGACAATCTGCGCCGCAGCCTGGTGCCGGCAGCTTCGCTGGCTTTGCTGGTGTTGAGCTGGTTTCAGGCGCCCGGCGTCGCGGTGTGGAGCCTTCTGGCTGGCGGCACTCTCCTGTTGCCCGCTTTGTTGCCTCTGCCGGCCCGCGTCATGAAAGCATTGCGACAGGGCATTTTGCCGTGGCGCGATCAAGCCAACGAGTTGCTGCGGGCACTGGTCAACACAGCGCTTCTTCCTCACTTGGCGTGGGTCTCACTGGACGCCATCGGACGCGTCTGGTTTCGCCGGCTCATCAGCCGGCAGCGTCTTCTTGAGTGGGAGTCGGCTCAGGCCGCCCATTGGCGGGCCACACAGCAGGTCAGCCCGATCGTATTTCACACAGTGATCCTCTCGCTACTGGCCGCTTTACTGGCCATTGCGCTAGATCACCTGGACCTGCCCGTGTGGAAACAGGCTTTCCCATTTCTCTTGTTTTGGCTGATCTCGCCATCGGTCGCGCACTTGATGAACGGGCACAAGCGGCGCCGTTTCTTCCCGGAACTGGGGCTGGAAGACTGCGCCTATTTGCGCCGCGTGGCCCGCGAGACCTGGCGGTTCTTTGACGATTTTGTAGGACCCGAAACGCATTGGCTGCCGCCTGACAATTCTCAGGAAGCTTTGAAAATCGAGCTGGCGCAACGCACGTCGCCAACCAACATCGGCTTGTGGCTGCTCTCCGCCCTGGGAGCACGCGATCTGGGCTATCTGACAACAGCGCAGACGGTGGAGCGCAGTCTGGCAACTCTGGACACGCTGGACCGGCTGGAGCGCCATGAAGGGCACTTGCTCAATTGGTACGACATTCAGACACTGGCGCCCCTGCGGCCCCAATACATTTCAGCCGTCGACAGTGGGAACCTGCTCGCCAGTCTGTGGTTGCTGGAGCAGGGATGCCTCGAGCTGGAGGACCAACCCATCCTCGGCGCCGAGGCTTTGCAAGGGCTGGCCGACACGATTCAGATCATCCGCGCCATGGTTGCGCGTGATCCCTCATTGCCGGCCGCGGCGCGGGAAGCGATCACCACTTTGGCCCGGCTTTTCGCCGCGCCTCCCAGCCAGGTCGTGGAGATGGTGCAGCGGCTGCACTCCGCTGTTGGTCCAGCCGAACAGCTCATTAAGTCTGTCCGCAACGACCAGACCGAACTGATGTACTGGAGCCTGCGCCTGGAAAGAGGAATCTATGCGTGGCGGGCAACCGCGGAAGAGTTTCTTCCCTGGCTGGAGAGCGCAGGTCCCTTAAGCGACGCCCTGCACTGGAAGGTCGCGGCTGAGACGGCGCCCATGGGACTTGCGAGGGCTCCTTCAGTGCGGGAGTTAGCCGAAATGGATTCCGGACCGATGGCCGCTTTGTTTCAGGCTGTTGCCTATCCGGATCGCTTTCCTGAAAGCCTTCGGCCTCTTATGAGGAAGGCCAAAAGTGAGCTGCTCAAAGCGAAGGAACAGGCTCGAGTGCTGTTGCAAAGCATTCGCGTATTGAGGTCCCGCCTGGGCCGGCTCGGAGAAGAGATGAATCTGCACTATCTCTATGATCCCCATCGGCGGCTCTTCAATATTGGCTACAACGTGAGCACAGGGGCTTACGATTCGTCCTACTACGATCTACTGGCTAGTGAAGCTCGGCTCACCAGCATTGTGGCCATTGCGCGAGGAGATGTGCCTTTGAAGCATTGGCTCGCCCTGGGAAGGCCTTACGCCTCTTCAGCGGGGCAAAAGGTGCTGCTCTCCTGGAGCGGTTCAATGTTCGAATACATGATGCCCGTGTTGTTCAATCGCACTTACGAAAATTCCCTGTTGGATCAAGCATGCCAGGCGGCCGTAGCCCGGCAGATTGAATACGGTCATCAACGCGGCGTCCCCTGGGGCATTTCTGAATCGGCCTTCAGCGCTCTGGACTCCCATCAAACCTACCAGTACCGGGCTTTCGGCGTACCCGGCCTGGGATTGAAGCACGAGATTGAAGACGACGTCGTTGTGGCGCCCTACGCAACCATGCTCGCGCTTCCAGTGGCGCCTAAAGAGGTGGTTCGCAACCTGCGGCGGCTGGAGCGTTACGGGATGCACGGGAACAAGGGCTTTTACGAAGCCATCGACTATGCGCGGCAGCGCAGCCCCAGCGAACGGGGCGTAATCGTTTACGCCTACATGGCACATCACCAGGGGATGAGCCTGATGGCGCTGGTGAACGCGCTGCAGGGTGCGGTGATGCAGAAGCGGTTCCACGCCGATCCGCGTGTGCGAGCGGCCGAACCTCTTCTGTTTGAGCGGATTCCTCCCATGTTGTCGGAGACGTTTCTGAGTCCCAACCCTGATCGGCCGGCGGCCCGGCGGATTGAGGTCAGCTCCAGCGAGCTTCCGACGGTTCGTGTCAACACGGAAGACACCATTATTCCCAGGGCACACCTGCTCTGCAACGGCGACTATGCAGCCATGATTACAAACGCCGGCGGCGGCTATAGCCGTTGGCGCGACTTCGATATTACACGCTGGCGGCCCGACACCACCCGAGATGCCTGCGGATCGTTTGTCTACGTTCGGGATTTAACCAGCAGCCAAATCTGGTCCGTGACGTTTCATCCTATGGACCGGCCGGAACGGCGCTATTCGGCGACGTTCAGTTCAGACCGAGTGGAGTTCCGCCGGCGCGACTCCAGGGTTGAAACCCTGATGGAAGTCTTTGTTTCGCCCGAAGACGATGCCGAGATCCGCCGGCTCACCTTTTCTAACTCCTCATCGCAGACTCGCCATTTGGAAATCACGAGCTATGCAGAGCTGGCTCTGGCGCCACACGACAGCGACCGCGCTCACCCGGCATTCAGCAAATTGTTTGTTCAAACGGAAGCCTGGCCTGAAAAGAATGCCCTCCTGGCGTGGCGACGGTCCCGCTCTCCGGAAGATCCTGCCATCTGGGCGGGTCATGTCATTGCGACTGAGAAACCGGATCTCACTATCTTTGAATTCGAAACGGATCGCGCTCGCTTTGTGGGTCGAGGTAATGGACTCGACAACCCGAGCGCTTTGAGGCGGGCACTGTCGTGCTCTGCGGGTTTCGTGCTCGATCCGCTTTTCAGCCTGCGTTACCGCTTGGCAGTGGAGCCGGGCCAGCGCGCGACTGTCGCTTTCATAACGCTGGCTGCCGAGACCCGCGAACGTCTCTCGGTTCTCATTGAGAAATACGGCGAACTTTCTGCCACAGCACGCGCCCTCGAACTCGCCTGGACCCACGCCCAACTGGAGTTTCGTTACTTGGGGATTCGCGCGGAGGACGCGCAGCGCTTTCAGGAACTGGCGGCCTGTATGCTCTATCCGAACGACCTCCTGCGTCCGCCTCCAGAACGGTTGCGCCGCAATCAACGAGGCCAGTCAGGTCTGTGGCCTTACGGTATTTCCGGCGACCTGCCGCTGCTGGTGGTGACCGTGAGTGACGCAAATGATCTTGGCGTGGTTCGCGAGGCGTTGCTGGCGCACACCTACTGGAGAGTGCGAGGGTTGAAAGTAGATCTCATCATCCTGAACGAGGAATCGGGGAGTTACGCGCCGCCCTTGCAGAACAAGCTTGCGAAACTCATTCAGGCGCACTCCTTGCTCACCGGCATCGACCGGCCGGGCGGCATCTTCCTCCGCTCTGTGGACCAGCTCCCTCCCGAAGACCTAACCCTGCTGCTGGCTTCTGCCCGCGCCGCCTTAGTGGCAGCGCGGGGCTCGCTGGCCCAGCAAATGAGCCGCCCGGCCAGACGCTTTGAACTCCCGAATGATCTCGAGACCCGCAGGAGCAGAGAGGAGCCTTCCAGTCCGTTGCCCTTCCTGGAGCTCCCTTACTTCAACGGCCTGGGCGGGTTCACAGCGGACGGACGAGAGTATGCCATCTATCTTGGCCCGGAAGACCAGACCCCGGCGCCTTGGTGCAATGTCATGGCCAATCCACAATTCGGCGCTTTGGTCACGGAGTCCGGTTTCGGCACTGTGTGGTGTGGTAACAGCCAAATGAACCGGTTGACTCCCTGGCTGAACGACCCGATTGGCAATGCTGTCGGAGAAGCTCTCTACCTGAGAGACGAGGAAAGCGGGATCTGCTGGACACCCACGCCCTTGCCGATTCGTGAGCTGGACGCTTACCGGGCCCGTCATGGCCAAGGCTACACCGTGTTTGAGCACAACAGCCACGCCATTGAGCAGGAGCTCGTGGTCTTTGTTCCGGCTCAACAGGGCTTGCCCCTGCGCATTGCACGCTTGCGCCTGCGGAACCGTTCAACCCGCCGCCGCCGTCTGAGCGTAACGGCCTTTGCAGAGTGGACGCTCGGTGCAGACCGCGAAGAGAATCAGCTGCACGTCGTCACGCAGTGGGATTCCCCCAGCCATTCGCTGCTGGCGCGCAATGCACGCCGGCCTGACTACAACGCCACTCTAGCCTTTGCGACCTTGGCGCCTGCGGCGAGCAGCTTCACCGCCGATCGAGCCGAATTTCTGGGCAGGAACGGCGCTGGGGGCCGGCCTCGCGCGCTGAAACGGAAAACGCTGTCAGGCCGCGTTGGAACGGGGTTGGATCCGTGCGCGGCCTTGCAGGTGGCTGTCGAGCTGGCGCCGGACGAGCAACGCGAAATTGTTTTTCTGCTCGGGCAGGCGACCGATATTGAAGAAGCCCGGGCTTTGGCACTGCGTTTCCAGACTGCCGAGGCTGTGGAAGAGGCTTTGGCTGCAACCTGCCGCCGGTGGGACGAGCTTCTCGGACAGGTGGAGGTTGTCACGCCGGTTTCCTCCGTGAATTTTCTGCTCAATCGCTGGCTTCTATATCAAACCCTGAGCTGCCGCATCTGGGGGCGCACCGCATTCTATCAATCCGGTGGAGCCTTTGGCTTCCGTGACCAACTCCAGGATGTCCTGGCTTTGTTGTACGCCTTTCCGGCCGTGGCGCGAGAACACATTCTCTGCGCAGCGGCGAGGCAGTTTGTCGAAGGGGATGTGCAGCACTGGTGGCATCCTCCGTCTGGCGTGGGAGTTCGGACGCTGTGTTCAGACGATTTACTGTGGCTGCCCTATGTGACGGCGCAGTATGTGCGTGTCACGGGCGATGCGGCCATCCTCGATGAGGAAGTCCCCTTCCTGCAAGGCCGCTCTTTGGAAGCGGGCGAACACGAAGCGTATTTTGCGCCGAAACCCGCGGCCGAGGAGAAACCGCTGCTCGAACATTGCCATCGGGCCATTGAGAAAGCTCTATCCCGGAAAGGACCGCATGGGCTTCCGCTCATAGGTTCCGGCGACTGGAATGATGGAATGAATCGGGTGGGCAGCGACGGAAGAGGCGAGAGTGTTTGGTTGGCCTGGTTTCTCATCGAAACGCTTGAAAGCCTGCTCGAAGCTTGCGAAGCCAAAATCGACAGCGCTCAAGCGGAGACGTATCGTCGGGCGATCGAGCAGTTGACTGAAGCTGTTGAAGAACATGCCTGGGACGGAGAATGGTACCGGCGCGCCTATTTCGACGACGGCACGCCCTTGGGTTCGCGGTCCAATCAGGAAGCGCGCATTGATTCCCTGCCCCAATCCTGGGCTGTCATTTCGGAGGCAGCGCGTCCGGAAAGGGCAGCTGAAGGATTGCACGCCGCTGAAAAGTATCTGGTCCACGAAGCTGACAAACTGATTCTCTTGTTCGACCCGGCTTTCGATCATTCCAGCCAGCATCCAGGCTACATCATGGGGTACCCGCCAGGCGTCCGCGAAAATGGCGGACAGTACACCCATGCCGCGTTGTGGCTGGCCCAAGCATTTGCCCGCTTGAAGCAGGGAACGCGGGCGGCGCAACTGCTCGAGATGATGAATCCCGTGGAGCGGACGCGCGTAGCGGAAGAGGTCGAAAGATACAAAGGAGAGCCATACGTGATTGCCGCAGACATTTACAAACTGGACGGGCAAGTCGGCCGGTGCGGCTGGACCTGGTATACCGGTTCCAGCGGCTGGATGTATCGCGTGTGGCTGGAGGACGTGCTCGGGTTCAAGGTTCAAGGCGACAGGCTGATGATCGATCCAGCAATTCCTACGCATTGGACGCATTACAGTCTGCGCTATCGTTACCGGAGCGCCCAATACGAAATTGCTGTCGAAAACCCTGAGAACGTCAGCAGTGGCGTAGTGTCGCTCGAATTGGACGGAGCTCCGTTGGCTGAAAAGTGGATTCCATTGGCTGACGATGGCGGCAGCCACAGGGTTCGCGTGCAGCTAGGCCAGCTGCCGGAAGGCGAAGAGCGTGAGGGTAGAGATGCGCGCCAACGCCAGAGCCTGAGTTCCGTTCCCGTGGCGCGATAGGCGCCCTGGGAGCGCGGGCGTCCCGCCCGCCTCAGCGCGGCCAGAGGCCGCGTTGGCCAGACCAAAGGTCTGGCTGGGCAAGCCGGAGGCTTGCTAGATCAGTAGCCCGACCGTAAGGGAGGGCATCCTGGCCGCGGGGTGACGCCCGCCCTTACGGTCGGGCTAGTGATCATTCCCAGCTCTGACCCAAAATGAGTTTCGGCCGGCTCAGAATGGGGAAATCTCCACGCGCGGCCCGAGGCCGCGTTGGCGGCCTGCGGCCACGGATGCGGGCGGGACGCCCGCGCTCCCAGGAAACACCTCACACAACGCGTTGGTGAGAGGGAGCCGAAATCTCGCGAGAGTGGCAACCAGTAAGGCTCTTAGAGTTTCGTGACAGAAACTAGCGTAGCTAGCTGGCTCACACAGGCTCATCTCTTTCTTCCACCGCATCCTTGACGGCCTGCTTTACTCCTTCTTTGACCGCCTCCCTCACAGCTTCCTTCACCGTCTCCTTCACTTCCTCCGAATTGAGCGTGCTTCCTGGGGTTTCCACTGCCTGTTGAACGGCTTCCTTGACGACTTTCGACAAAGGCGGCATCTCTTTCACCAGAGCCTTAACGGCTTTTTTCACAACTTTCGACGAAGCGAGGCGGTTCTCTGCTTGTTCTGGAGCTGCCTTGGGCTGGACAGAAACCCAATCGGCCTCGAAAGTCGACCGCAACTTGTCTGCTACTGCGGCGTCGGAAACAATGATGCCGACCTCGCGCCGCTCATCCAGTTCGGCTGCTCGCAGGCTCTGGCTGCCGATAAAGACATCCTGGCGATCGCGAACCATCGCGCGGCAATGAAGACGCATGCCGAGTTTGCGAACCGGCAGACTGGCGCCAGGCTTTGCGATGCGGCCGATCACGCGTAAATCCAGTCCTTTCGAGCTCTGCTGCTTCAGCAGGCGAATCATCTGCGGGTCGGAAATCTTCGGATCATAGATCAACAATTCCTGGCGGGCTCTCTCAATAAAGCCGGCGAGCTGTTTTCGGGCATTGATCGGGCTCACCACAAGGGCGTCCAGGCGCGAATTGAAGGGCTGACGCATATAATCCGCTTCGAAGAGACCCGCTGCTTCATCGACGAAGTGAGGGTCTTCCAAAGTCAAGCCAAAGGTCCGGCTGTGATCAATATCCAGAGCTGTAAAGTTAAATGCGAGCAGAAAAAGCGTTTGCCGGTCAACGATCATGAACTTGTCATGATAGCGAAGCAGATCATTGGAAGTACGCGCTACAGTGACACCAGCTTCCAAGAGCCGCATTTCGAGTTTTCGCAAATTCTTCTCGCCGCCTCGATTTCTGTAAGTGACTAAAGCATGAACGAATACTCCTCGCGCCGCGGCAGCTTTCAGCGCCGCCTCAATCTCACGCCGGTTGAACCGGAAAATCACGATCTCAATACTCTTGACGGCCCGGTTGATCGCCTCCACGAGAGGCGTGGAGCCATCACCCGGTTGAATAAGCAGTTTCACAACAGGATTCCTTTCCCGGTCAGTGTTGAACGTCAGCCTATGGGTTTTGATTCATTGCGTCAAGGTAGGGTTCCCTGGGAGAATCGAGGATAGAGGATAGAGGATGAGGATAGAGGAGTCCAATATTGAACAGCCTTCCAAAATACGCTAGCAGATACTAAAGGCTGGGGGAGTGAACTGTGAAGATCTTGCTTGCCATTGACGGATCGGAGCATTCCGCGCGCACGGTCGACGCGATAGGCTCTCATCCTTGGCCGTCTGGTTCAAAGGTACGGGTGCTCTCGGTTGTCGACCAAGTTGTAACTGCGACTCCGGAAGTGGCCATTTTCTCCGCGCAAACCATCGAGGCCGAGCGCGATCAGTTGGTGCGTGTCGCCGATGAGTTGACGACTCGCTTCGCCAATTGGCTCTGTTCCAGTGGCCTCGAGGCGGAGAAACTCGTTCGTACGGGCGATCCAAAGTCGGTGATCATTGATGCAGCCCAAGAATGGGGCGCCGATCTCATTGTCGTAGGCTCGCATGGGCGCACAGGAATTAAGCGTTGGCTGCTCGGCAGCGTGGCTCAGTCTGTCGTGAGTCATGCGCCCTGCTCGGTATATGTCGTGCGAGAGCGAAGTCAAACCGCGCAGAAAAACGAATCGGAACGCACGCTTTCAGAAGCCTCCGCGGCCGGCAAGTCTAGCAGCTAGTTTTTTTCGCGAAACTCGGCACTAAGCTCCCTTCCTTGGATAAGGAGGGGAAGTCACGGCCACCGTCCGCGGCTGGGATGGTTTCGAATGGTCGCGGAAAAGCCACATCAGTAGCGGGATCGCAACGATTGATTCCCCTCCTCGGCTGAGGAGGGGCGGACGATGGCACGGGACGGCGGTCCCACGCCAGCGCCGGGGTGGTGCGACCGTGGGGGAGCGCGGGCGTCCCGCCAGGCGTCCCGCCCGCAATTGTGGCCGCAGGCCATTGGAGCGGCCTCCGGCCGCTTCCGAGGAGGGCGGGACGCCCGCGCTCCCCAGGGTGGGCTGCGCCAAACGCACGCTTCTTCGGGGCGACTTCTGGCCATCCAGCAGCGCGTCTCTCTCACCGAGTGCAAAAGAGACGCGCATTCAGTCGCTGTTGCAACCCAGTCTCAGAACAGACGGTTGAGCAACAAACGGTAGTGACGGAGTGTCTGACGAAGATCCTCGGTTGCCATGTTCTCCTCACGTTTGACGTGTTCTCGCTTCTCTGCAAAGAATTCGGCCAACCTGGCCATGGCTTCCTCAACCAGCTCGGCTGCCTCTTGCACAGTGCGCCGAGGGTCGTCGACGAATCCACTTTGAATCGTGTCCCAGCGAGAACGAAACTCACTGGCTGCTTCCTGCGACAGCAGCGAGATGGGTTCGGCTACGCTCGGGCTGGCCGGTGCCTCAACCTCGGGCGCTATGGTTGGCACAGATCGGTCGGCAGGCATTTTCTTTGAGTCCACGGGCACTGGCTTCGTGTCGCGCGGAACGGCTCGGCCAGGGGAGGCGGCTGTGGCCCTAGAATCAGTTCTCATCGTCTCACCTCCGCCAGCACCGGTTCTTGAACTTCCAACAAGTCATCAAAGAGCCGGCGGTAAAAGACCAGCCCCTGACGCAGCGTTTCGGTTGTCGTGCCTTGCTCCTCTCTGGCCCGCACGGCTATCGCATGCGCGGCACGATAATTACTGACAACCTCGGGATGATCCACTGAAACATCCGCGGCTTCCTGCTCGAAATCGCCGGTCGGATATCCGCGCGCGCGCATTACTCTGTGAACGAGCCAGTCCGCCTCGGTCACTGCTGTCTTGGGATCATCGACGAATCGAGCTTGAATGGACTGCCACTCCTTCTGAAATCGTTCTTGATCCTCTGGCGTCAGCGGTCGCAGCCGTAAAAACTCCACTCGCTGCTCACGTTCTTTGAGGACCTTTTCAGCCTTCCCGCGGCCACCTTCTTCTTCAATGGTCCGGTCATACTCCTTGCCGAAGCGCCCGCGCAATTGCTGGGTGCATCGCCTTTGCGTGTAGATCCAGGCGCCGATGCCCACCGCCATGAGCGCGGTCACGAGAATCACGATAATCGGCCAATCCATAGTAGCCTCCTTAGTAATACATCGTTAAATACTTGCGAGCATTTTGAAGAGAATTCGCGGATTTGTCCGTTCAAAATTGCCCACTCTGATGGCCAACAAAACCCTGCCTTTTTCTGCGGAAAAGTCGGCAGATTGGCATAGATCGTGCGTCTAGCATCTGATGAAGAACCGGTCTGCGCAGTATGGTTTTTTGATTCGTCTACAGATATGTATGTATACGGAAGGAGTCACCATGTTTAGATCTGCCGCGTATGCAATCTTGCTTTTGGTAGGAAACTGCTACTGGATAGAGGCAGCGAGCAAGAATGACGCAAGCGAGAAGAAAGTTCGCCGCAACCCACCTGCCGTGCTCTGGAGGCTTCCAGAGAACGTCGCATCGAGGGATCTTTTCTTCGGGCCCGGCTCAAAGGATCGCCAACCTCAAGGTCCGTTTATGTTTGTTGAGGAAGTGAAAAGCGGAACAAACCCGAAGTTCGAAGTGCAAGATGCCAAAGGAGTGGTTTGGCGGGTTAAGCTGGGTGAAGAAGCCCGGCCCGAAACAGCTGCAACCCGTCTGGTGTGGGCTTTGGGCTACTTCGCCGACGAGGCCTATTTGGTTCCAGAGATGGTGGTCAGAGGTCTTAAAGAGCTCAGCCGAGGTCAGGATCTGGTCTCCCCAGGAGGCGTCATCCGTGCGGCGCGCCTGGAAAGGAAAAACCCAGCCCAGAAAAAACTCGGCGATTGGAAATGGAAAAAGAATCCCTTTGTCGGCACTCGAGAGCTGGATGGATTACGCGTGTTGATGGCGCTGATGAACAATTGGGACCTGAAGCCCAGCAACAATGCCATTTATGACGCGGGCGTCGAACTCCGATACCTGGTGAACGATTTAGGGGGAACCTTTGGACGCACCGGCAGCAATTTCACGCGATCCAAGGGCGATCTGAGCGATTATGCCCAGTCCAAATTCATCAAGCGTGTCTCCGGTAAAGGAGTTGATTTCGTGTTGGACAATCGTCCCTTCTTCTTGACCGCCGTCTACTTGCCATACTATCTCGATCGGTCGGAAATGGAAGATGTGGGTGAGGACATTCCTCTGCCTCATGTCGAGTGGATCGCATACTACTTGAATCAACTGTCCCAGTCTCAACTGGAGGCAGCTTTTCGGGCGGCAGGGTATTCTCCCCAGGAAGTTGCCGCTTTTGTTGCTGCGACACAACGAAGAATTGGCGAGCTTCGGACGATTCGCGAGGGCGGCCCAAGTTACGAAGCGAAAACGAGGTGAGACCGATCAGGGAGGTGTGAAGAAATGCGGCCCCGAGATGTGTTTGGTCGTTTCGACGGTGGTTTGACCAGCCGAAGGCTGCAAAGCAGCATCCACGGCGAACTTCACCTGAGCAGAGGTAATGCTGAGAATGCATCTGGGCTCGTCGTAAACCAGGCAGCGGTAACCTGGGCAGGGATTGCAGTCGAATGGGTTTTGAACCCGCTGGAAGGGTACTTTCCAGGGAGACCAGACCTCAGCGTCGGAGGATCCGAACAAAACCACAATTGGAATGCGAAGCGCCGCGGCCAGATGGGTTGGCCCGCTGTCGTTTCCAATAAAGAGGCAGGCACCGCGGAAGACCCAGAGAAGTTCCGCAATGGAAAGGCCGCCCACGACAAGAACTCTCTCCTTGCAGTATCGCGCCACGGACCTCAGCTTCGGTTCTTCGCCAGGGCCTCCTGACAGGAGCACCTGAACACCATGCTTCGTTACGAGGTAGCTAGCCACTTCCGCGAATCCCTCCGCCGTCCACTCCTTCGTGAAGAACTTGGACGTAGGTTGGATGACTACATACCTGGCATCAGGTCTCAGCCCGAGTTCAAGCAGCTGATTCTTGACCGGAGCCTCCAGTTCTGGAGCCGGGACTACACTCAAAGGTGGAATCTCTGTTTCAGGCAGTCCCAATCTACGCAGCCATTCCACCTGATACTCCACGGTGTGCCACTTCGCACCGCCGGACGTTCGCGCGGGCACGTCCAACTGATGTGTGTAGGCGAAGGCGTGGCGAAAGCTTTTCAAGCCCACCCGATGGCGGCTGCCACAGAGCGCGGCAAACCACGCGCTGGTAGAACCGCCATGCAGATTGATGCAGCAGTCAAACCCTGCCGCTTGGATGGTTCTGAGCGCGGCAGCTCGCGAAAGAAAGCGTCCAGCTGCGCCGGCTCCGTCGTGGATCGAGATGACCTGATCGACATTTGGATTATGCCCCAGCACCTCGCCGTTCGGAGATTCCACAAGGACCGCGATGCTAAGATCGGGCCGCCAGGCCTTCAAGGCCGCATAGAGCGGTGTGGAGAGGACGGTGTCTCCCAGCGAGCGCAGGCGAATAAACAGAATGCGGGCGCCTGGCGAAAGGCTCGGAAGCAGGTCGGTATGCGACATGCCTGAGACAGTAACACAAGTTTCGGAGTGCATCCCCGTTTAACGGTGCCCATGCTGGGGTGATTGAGAGCCAGGTGCGCGAGCTGCGCGATCTATTGAGGATCGCAGAATATAGTGACGAAACTCGTTGTCTCTCGAGAAACTCAATCGACTTCGGCTCCCCTCGCCCCAACGCGGGAAGAGGATGAAGGCTTGAGAAGACTTCATGGGGTGAGGGGGCGAGCACACGGTTGGTTTAGCCTGCAGACGATCCAAACCCTCATCCAGCGCTGAGTTCCGCGTGCTGATCCACTCTATCGGATTCCTCCTCAGCCCCACCCCCTCCTCCCGCGTTGGGGCGAGGGCAGCCGAATCCAGCCTGTGGCCGCAGCGAATAGGCACACACGGGACTTGTCACACTAATTCGCGATGTTCAGTAAAAACGAGTTATTAGTCCGAGCAGTGGTTGGAGGACATGACTCTTGCCTGTCCTCTCCCCTCGCCCCCGCTCGGGGAGAGCGGATCGGGGGGTGAGGGGGCGCTGATTAGGCCCCGCACAGTGTCCTGCTACTCTACTTTGCACCTGTTAATATGTGGACACTGCAGGCTGGATCGATCCCAACAAGCACACTACCGATAAAGTTCATCTCAACTTGGAGGGCAACCGAGTGGCTGCCGAGCACGTGGCGGCGATTCTAAAGACGGTTTTATGAGATAGGAGTTGAGAGTGGCCAGCGGGGACGCAGAGGTTCGGCGGAACCCACGGCTCAACGAAGAATCAGAGTCTCGTCGTACTCGGCTTTTCATCGAGGACGAGCACGACGACGATTGCCAGTCAAAGGCAGGAGGCCGTGAAACCCGAAGCGCGCCCTTGGATCACTCAGCAGCGGGTCCTGCCACTGCCACGAGGTTCTCCGTCTTTGCTGCACCCGCCGTTAACTCCACCCGTTTCCCCAATTTTTCGATCTCCCTTAAATAAGAAACATCGCTCTCAGCGCCCGCCTCGTGGTTCAATAGCGCGCATACGACATACTCGCCGGGCACGAGCCCTCTGGCGACAAATGAGCCCTGCTGATCGGTCTGGGCTGTCTTGGTAAACCGGGTTTTACCCTGCCGCTCGGGGTCCGCAGCAAAAAACACGACCGTTGCGCCTTTCAGCGCTTCTCCACCCTCCTCCTTTCGGACAACTCCGCTCAGTTGGCCCCCTTGCGAGGAAATCAAAACCTCGACACCGTGGTAACGGTCGTTGTTCTTGAAATCGATGGCTTGATCGGTGACGTCACGGCCTTCCATCCGGATGGATTTGAGGTAGAAGTTGCCAGACGGCAGGTTCACGTTAAAACGGGATGAGCCCTCGGAGACATTTTGACGGAACGTAAGGTCGTCACTGGTTACCTGCGGACCGCCTCCGAAGAACCCCATCATCGGGCCAGCGTCAGGGACCAGCGTCACTCGGATCTGCCGAGGTTCGATGGGCTGAGTTGCCTGGCCTTCGACAATAATCTTGCCTGCGACTTCAGCGCCGTTTCCAAGCCCCACGGAAATGTTTTGCAAGTCTTCATTTCCCACCTCGACAATCACGCTCCCAGATTCTGTTTTCCCTTCTCGGCCGGTGCTGGCTGTAAGCCGATATTTACCTGGCAGCATGTTGCTCAGCTTGAAATTTCCATCCGGATCTACGCCACCGCCTCCAAACATCATGCCGAAGTCAGCCTCAGGTGGATGTCGCATGCTCATGAGCCTTGCGCCAGAAGCCGGCTTACCGTCGCTTCCAAGAACCTTGCCGCTGATAGTAAAGCTGACCATCTCCGTCAAGGCCAGATTGATCCCTGTGATCTCTCCGGCGGGGTTCACCTGGATTTTGGTAGCTTCCTGAGGACTGAGCGCTCCGGGGTAGTAAGTTGGCGGGAAGGCGCCTCCTCCATCGGGAAAGCCAAAAGACCGGTAGGTGGCGCTCAAGTAATAGCTGCCCGGCGGGATCTCAAACAACCGAAAATGCCCACGATCATCAGTGTTAGCCATGCTCACAGGCATCAAGTTGCGCTTCCCTTGAAAGGTTCGGTAGCGAGTTAGCTGAACCATGACCCGCGAAAGAGGCTCGTTGTTCTGATCGGTAATTTGACCTTCGACCGCGCCGCCTCGAATCATCTGGAGGTTCACCTGACCCAGCGTTTCTCCGGCACGGATCGTGAGCTGAGTGCCCTGTCCACGCGACATCGGGTCAGCCGATTTCTGTCCGTAGGTTTGGGGCACATAACCGTTCCTCATCACCATGAGGGTGTACCTGCCCGGCTTCACCTCCTTAATCTCGTATTCTCCATTTTCGTTCGTCTGGGATGTCTGCGGATTCGTTCCGGGCCTGGATTCTGAACCTTGCAGCATCACGCGAACCCTGCGAAGCCCGGAGCCCGTATCGGCCGCAACAACGCGGCCTTTGATCGCCCCAGGCTTGTCGGCCCCCGCCTGTGGCGCGCCGGCCTGCTGGCCAGACGAGGCGGGCGGGGCTTGTTGTTGGGCTGCAGTCGGCCGTGCTAAAGCGAGTACCAGGGTGCCCAGCACCAGGATAAAGCGGCGTCGCATAAAAGCCCCCTTAATAAAGCTATTCTCTAGTCCCACTTGGTGGTGACCCAGTTCACAGAACGGTCAAGAATCATCCGCCGTCTACCGTTGTTTTCGCCGAGTGCCAGTCCGATTCGTCATTCCCACGAAAGCGGGAATCCAGTCGCCCGCTGAATGAATTGCATTCCCGCTTTCGCGGGACTCTGGAGACTGGACATTTTCTCCGGTCTTTTCGCACGGCTTTTCGGTTGTTGTGAGCGCGGTCTGTGTAGAGCCGTAACCAAGCAAGCGTTTCGCTGGCGGAACGCACTGACTCGAGACGAAGCGTGCG
>JAKEER010000254.1 GCA_022616615.1 Acidobacteriota bacterium | reverse complement strand
GCTAGACGACTACGCGCTATCTATCTGCTCGGCGGATTTCAATGAATGGATTTGGAAGAACACCAGCGTTGATGCCGGTTACAGTTACCTGGTCACTCAGGAATACGACATGATCGAGTTCAACCTGGCGAACGTAGCCAACTATGCCGAACTTGCCATGCTGATGGCGCCGCGTCCCTTCATGGTGGAACGGGGCCATGCCGACGGCGTGGCGCCCGACGAATGGGTGGCCTACGAATACGCCAAAGTCAGACGCTTCTACGCCACTCGCATGAAGATACCCGATCGGACGGAAATCGAATTCTTCGATGGTCCCCACACCATCAACGGCAAAGGCACCTTCGAGTTCTTGCGTCGCCACCTGCATTGGCCGTAGGGAAGCGTGAAACGACTCGGGAGGGCGAGGCTCCTGCCGAGCCTTCTGGATCGGAGCTTGCTATTAGAGGTTTGGCAGGAACCCCGGCTCTCACAATTGTCGCGGACTGTGCTTTCACAACCTCAATGAGCGGGCGGGTGTCGTAGGGGCTGACCAGCGTGTCTGCCAAACTAGTTCAGAGCCATCCAGAAGCAAACCGTCAAGAGAGGAGTTTAACGGTGCTTCACTTCAAAGAGTTTGGCTACAGGGTATTGAAAGGCGGGAAGAACAGGACTACCGTCGAGCTGATCACCTTCGCTAAGCACTCCAGGGCCGGCTCCAGGTCGATAGACCGTCACAGTGCGCTTCTTGGGATTTACGACCCAGACGACGGCGACCCCGGAGGCCAGGTACTCTTCGATCTTTTCGTCCAATTCATAGAGAGTATCACTCGGCGAGATGACTTCAGCCACCAAGTCGGGTGCTCCCGGCCAGAACTTCTCGGTGAGTTCTCCGGCAGGAATTCGCTCCTGACGAACAAATGCGACGTCTGGCGCCCGTACGGTGTCGGGTGAGTCAGCAATCTTGAAACCGGTGTCGGGACCAAAAACCTCGCCCAACGCGTGGGCTTCGACATGCTGGAAGAGCGACGAAGCGAGCTTGACTGCCAAACTCCCATGTTTGCTTCCCCTAAGGATACCTGTCCTCAGTTGTCCCCTCACGAGCTCATATCGCAGGCCGTGGCCATGCATTTGAAATAACTCGTCTGCTGTTGTTAGGCGAGGGACAGTGTTCATAAAGCGTTCTTCGAAAAAAGTCCTCACCGGCGAGGGGCCTTCCGTTGCCTCTGTTCGGATGAGACACCAAGTTTGTGGTAACCCACTGAAGTGGTTCGCGGGGTTTCGAACAGTTGAAGCCGCTGCTGTACAAGGTATTCTCGGAGATCGACTGATTCATTTGCCATGATGCGCTTGTAAATCTCATTCATCTCGACATTAGTGTTGTTTGCTGGCAGAAAGCGAAACGCCGATGTTGCAAGGTAATCCAGTCGTTCATCGAAGGCAAGCCAGCGTCTCGAATGTGATTCTGCCATCTGCCCAGTCGTATTTGAACCCGCAAAGATGTCGACCACCAGGTCACCTGGGTCTGTCAGAAATTGAATAAAGAACTCTGGCAACCGAGCGGGAAATCGAGCAGGATGCCCCTGTGTGCCTACGCTCTTACAACCCTCTAGGTATAGCCCATTCGATTCGCTGTTTGGTAGTTGAAGCAAGTTGGACGGAATCGCACCGCCATTGTCTTTCCCAAAACTGCTGCCGATATCGTGCCCGGAGGGCCGCACCATGGGCCTATAAAACTTTTCTGGGTCCTCAATTAACTTCTTCATGCGCTCACTGTAAGGCACAAGAACTCTGCTGATGTCTGCCTTTGGCCACGCGGTCTTGCTAAACCACCAAATAGTATTGACAGAATCTTTTGCTCGGAGCTTTCGCTTGTTGACCCATTCTATTGGGCTGGGCAGCCTTGAAGGGTTGTACCAAAAAAACTCTTCGGCCAGATGAAAGCCCAGGTCATCGCAGAATCTGATTAGAACCCTAAAGTTATATAGACTCCTTACCGGAACGGCCTTCTGATACGCTCCGCCAAGATCCAGCACAAAACTTCCGTCATTCCGCAGTTTGCTATAGACGATCTCCCCAAACTCCGCCAGCCAGTCAACATATTCGTGCTGATCCTTGTTTCCATAGTCTTTCTTTCGTTGAAGAGCGAACGGCGGGCTGGTGATGACGAGACTAATGGACTCGTCGTGCAATTGTTTCAGCAAATCACGGGAGTCTCCGCAGTAGGCAGCGCCATAGTCCGTCTCGTAGGCAGGTCGTCCGTTAGGCTTCGTTTCGATCATAGATGAAACTTATAGTCTGTAGACGTAAAGAAGTCAATGCGACATTCTCACGCTTGTGCAGAAGCCAAAGGCAACGAACCTACGAAAGGTGTTCGCTCGCAAATTACGCCATCGGCGGTTGCAGCTCGGCATTTCGCAGGAAGAGCTTGCAGAACTAGCGGGGCTGCATCGAACCTACGTGAGCTCTGTGGAACGAGGCGAGCGCAACATCTCGATTGATAACATAGAACGAATTGCGGCGGCACTCAAACTTCAGCCATCTTCATTGCTCGAACAGGATGACAAATGCTAAGAAGTCATCCCGACCTGTCAGAATTGGAATCTCTCTTTCCCGCGATTCGCCAGTATCAGGAGCTCGCCATGCGGCATGGCATCCGTGACATATTTCAGGATAACGGTGGAAAGTTACTCCAGGTCTTGTTAATCCTTGGCCTTCAGGTGCTGCCTAGTCGAGAAGGAAATGACGCTGTGGATCAAGATGGCAAGGAGTACGAACTCAAATCAGTCAACGTCGAGTTGACCAGGAGTTTTTCGACTCACCATCACATGAATCCACACATCATCGCCAAATATAAAAAGGTAGACTGGATCTTTGTGGTATACCGGCACATTGAGATCCAGGCCATCTACCGCCTAAGTCCCCAAGCTCTCGAGCCGTTCTATTCCCTCTGGGAATCCAAGTGGCAGTCTGACGGGGGCAAGGATATCAACAATCCCAAAATTCCCGTAACCTTTGTCATAGCGAAGGGGGAGCTTCTTTACGGCTCCCACCCAAGCCTCTCAGGCCAGCGTCGAAGCCGCAAAGGTTCGCAATAGAAAACCTCACCTCTGCCTCCACACGCCGCGTTGCCGCAGCGCTTCGAACAGGACGATGCCGGCGGCGACAGAGACATTCAAAGAATGGATTGGGCCGGGCGTTGGGATGGAGACCAGAAAATCGCAGGTTTGGCGAACCAGCCGGCGCAGGCCGGAATCTTCGTTGCCCACGATAAAGGCAAGCGGCATGGTGCACTCCAGTTCGTGATATTGCTTGGCTTGCCCGGTTTCAACGCCAACGATCCAGATGCCCTTCTCCTTCAGCGTCTTCAACGCACTGACGAGGTTTGTGACCTTGGCAATCTTCAGATGGTCGAGAGCTCCGGCGGCTGTCTTGGCCACGGTTTCTGAAAGCCCAGCTGAGTGGTCTTTGGGCAACAACACGCCTTCAACACCGGCAGCGGCGCAGGTGCGTAGAATCGCACCCAGATTCCGCGGGTCTTCGATGGAGTCGAGAGCGACTAGCAGGGGTGAGGCACTCAATCCAACCATGAGATCGTCGAGATCCAAGGTCGCTCGGGCGGGGCAAACTGCCAGAACTCCCTGATGAGTGCCGCCAGCGGTTTGACGGTCTAGGGCAGCCTTGGGTTCGAAACGGATGGGGACGCCACTTCGACGGGCCAAGTCGATGATTTCCTGGAGGCTGCGGCTGGAAGCTCCTTGAGCCAAGACGAGCCGTTCGATCGGTCGCGCTTTGGCCTTTAAGCATTCAAAAACAGGATGAATACCGAAGAGGATGTCCATGCGAGGCTTGGCCGCTGATTGACGCGGATAAACGCGGATCCTGAAGTCCTCAGCTGTTAGCGTCTACCGCTGCAGCGAAGCGGGCCACTCTTTCTTGGCAACAGAGAATCCTCCGCGGCAAGGCAAGACGGCTTCCTCTTTCGAAGATGGGTAGCAGCTTGTCCAGTTCCGGGCCGGAATCACTGCCGGTTAGAGCGACGCGGATTGGGTGAAAAAGCTGTTTCCCCTTTTGCCCGGTTCGGTTTTTCACCGCGGCGATGATTTCCTTCCAATCGCGAGGGATCTCCTGTCCTGGCTTCGCCAGCTCGTCGTTGAGCGCGCGAAGCACTTCTCCCGCTTTGCCTTCAGATAGCACCTGCCGAACTGCTTCAGCCTTCAGCGCTTGGCCCGGATCGAAGCTGAAGATGAACGCAGCTTTATCCGGAATCTGACTGAGATGGTCAACCCCCGGCAACACGGCTTCGATGATCTGGCCTGCCCACTCACGAATCGCGTCGTTGACTTCGGCCAAGAGTCCGGCTTGCCGGAGAAAAGGGATGGCTAGATTCAGCACTCTGCTGCGATCGGCTTCTTTTAGGTAGTGACGGTTGATCCAGTAGAGCTTGTTTAGGTCGAATACCGCAGCGCTTTTCGAGACTCGCTCAAGTTCGAAGGACTGGATGAGCGCGTCGAGCGGGAGGATTTCGCTCTGGCCCTCGCTCGGCGCCCAGCCCAGCAGGGCCAGGTAATTAAGCAGCGCTTCCGGAAGCATGCCCATGTCTTGCAGGTTCTTGACCGACGTCGCACCGTGCCGCTTGCTCAAGCGCGTGTGATCGCTGCCCAAAATCGTCGAGAGATGCGCGAACAAGGGCAGAGTCCAGCCGAAGGCTTCGTAAATCAACACCTGCTTTGGTGTGTTGGAAAGATGGTCGTCTCCGCGAATGACGTGCGTGATCTGCATCAAAGCGTCGTCGACCACCACAGCGTAGTTGTAGGTGGGCGAGCCGTTCGAGCGAATCAAGATCGGCTCGCTGATGACGTCGCTCGAAAACTCCATGTCGCCATGAACCAGATCCCGGAACCGAATGGGGCCTTGGCGAACCTTCAGGCGGATCACTGAAGCGTCGCCTCGATCCAGCTTCTGTCGCACTTCTTCACCCGCTAGAGTCTGGCAGGTGCCTGGGTATTTCCAGGTAACTCCGGCCCGCTTGGCTTTTTCCGCTTGCCTTTCCAGTTCGGCTTCGCTGCAAAAGCAGTGGTAAGCATGCTGGTTCCCAACGAGTTTCAGTGCCTTTTCTCGATAGAGGTTCAGGCGGTCACTCTGGCGGTACGGGCTGTACGGGCCGCCGACATCGGGAGCTTCCTCCCACTGCAAGCCCAGCCAGCGCAAGTCTTCGTAGATGAGCCCTTCGAAACGTTCTTCCGATCGGACGATGTCCGTGTCTTCAATGCGGATGACGAATTGACCGCCCGCCTTCCGCACGAACAGCCAATTGAAAATGGCCGTGCGAACGTTGCCGACGTGTAAATGCCCGGTGGGGCTGGGAGCGAATCGAACGCGAATGTTGGAGGACATGGGTTGTAATTCCCCCTCATCAAAGGGGCGGCGGGAAGCGCCTGGGGATTGTCGTGCATCTCGCCGGAGTCTGTGAACTAGCCTAACAAAGGCGCTGCCTGGGATTTTAGCCGAACGCAGGACAATCCGTCTTCCTATTGAGGATTGCAGAATATAGTGACCAGACTCTCGTCCCCCACAAACGAAACAGACTTCGGTTCCCCTCTCCCCATCGCTGGAGAGGGGCTAGGTATGAGGGGGGCGAGCACACGGTGGAATGTTCTGGCAAGTGTTCCAAGACCCTTATCCAGCACTGGGTTTAGGGAACTGACTCGGCCTACAGGGATCCCCCTCACCCCCCGGCCCCTCTCCCGCGTTGCCCCGCGTTGGGGAGAGGAGAGCCGATTCTAGCGACTGTGACCGCCTCAGACAAAGCACGCAGAAGTGTCACTATATTGCGTAATGCTCAGTAACGAGTGATGGACCGGACCGCATGAGCAGCGAATGACGTGCGTTGCGAACTCGATGCAAAAGCTGCCCTGGCGTGCACTGCCCCGACTTCAACGCACTCCAAAGCGCTGCCTTTGCGCAAGGATCAGGACTTTGCAGCGGACTCGGCCTGTTCCTGCCGGATGAGCAGTTCCGCCAGTGGAAGATCGGCCGGTTTTGTAATCTTCATGTTAGCTTCGCTGCCGCGTAAAACGGTGACTGGATAGCCCAATCTTTCAACTAGGCAGGACTCGTCGGTGGCATAGAAATTCTCAACTTGAGCCCTCTCGAGCCCTTCCTTCAAAAGGCTATACCGAAAGGCCTGGGTGTCTGCACCAGCACGATCTTGTCGCGTGGCAGCGTCGCCACGACCTGCGTCTTCTCAATCTGCTTCACGGTATCGGTGCAAGGAATCGCCAGAATGGCTGATCCAGAGGAATGGGCTTCGGCGATGACCTTATCGATTGATTCCAGCTCAACAAACGGCCGCACGGCATCGTGCACCACCACGATGTCCGTTTGCGGATCGACCTCCTGAAACCCGCTATATACGGAATCTTGCCGGTGAACTCCTCCGGGCACGAGCCTGGCGAAGCCAAGCAGCCCTTCCTTATCGAGTACCGGTTCGAACGAACTAATATCTGACTTGCGCATGGGGACGATGGCCATGCTCACGGACTGGCAGCGTGCAAACTTGCGCAGGGTGTGCACGAGAATAGGAACGCCGGCCAGTGAAAGGAACTGTTTCGGGCTGGTCGATCTCATCCGGGTTCCCATGCCGGCCGCGGGAATGATGGCAACGGCTTTCATGGCTGGTTTGCAGGCTGACTGGCCGGCTGATTGACACCTTCCACCCGGCCATGCGAACGGTCTTCATAGCGGCCAAAGATCATCTTTCCGGCCGTGGTCTGGAGCACGCTGGTCACTGAAGTGTCGATGGTCTTGCCGATCATCTTGCGGGCGTTGTCAACGACGACCATGGTACCGTCGTCCAGGTAAGCTACTCCCTGGTTGTATTCCTTGCCCTCCTTCAGGATGAACACCTTCATCACTTCTCCCGGAAGCACGACGGGTTTGAGCGAATTCGCCAGTTCGTTAATGTTCAGCACTTCAACGCCCTGAAGCTGGGCCACTTTGTTGAGATTGAAATCATTGGTGACGATCTTGCCGTCAATCTCTTTTGCCAGTTCGATCAGCTTCAGATCCACTTCGCGGATGTTGGGATAATCGGTCTCGACGATCTGCACGGTGAGTCCGGCCATCTTCTGGATGCGTTGCAGAATGTCCAAGCCACGGCGGCCGCGATTGCGTTTCATCGAATCGGCCGAGTCAGCCACCTGCTGCAGCTCACGCAAGACAAACTGGGGAATCACAAGGATGCCATCGACAAAGCCAGTCTCGCAGATGTCAGCCACGCGTCCGTCGATGATGACGCTGGTGTCCAGAATCTTGTAACTCCTTTTGGCCGGAGGGTCACCGCCAAAAAGACCACCCAGGGCAGCGAGATTGAGCAGGTCTCCCTTGTTCGCGCCCGAAACCAGTCCGACGTACCCCATCAAGAGAAAGAGGCTGATTTGCAGAAAGGAAAGTGTACTGGGCTCAATGGACGTCTTCGCCAGCATGCTGCTAATCATAGTGGCAGCGCAGAATCCCAGAGTGGACCCAATTGCTGCGCCGATCAGGCGCTTGAGCGAAACCTTCCGAAGCCTGGCCTCAAAAACAATGATGGCTGCGGAGGCGATGACACCGTAAACCGCAGAAAGGAGCTTGGGGAGTCCAAAAGGTTGAAAGTAATAAGCCGTAACCGTCAAAACAATTGCAAAAATGAGCCGGACGACTGCCATCTCAAACAAGCAATCCCACCCCCCTCTGAAAAGCAAGCCAGGACAGAGCAGAGCTTGCCAACAGGACATCCTGCTTTCACTGCATCACTGGCACAACCGATAAGAAAAGGATTTCCTCGGCTCACGATTGAGCAGAGGCGCTTAGTCAAACAGCACTTCCATCGACTCCTGGACAGAACGCACTGGGATCAGTTCGATGTCGGGTTGATGCTCCGGCTTAGGCAGGCTGTTGTGAGGCAAGATGCACTGCTTAAAGCCCATGGAGGCCGCTTCGCGAATTCTCAGCGGCGTCTGGCTGGTGGAGCGGACTTCTCCAGTCAACCCGACTTCGCCGAAGATCACCCGGTCTGGCGCAATGGCGCGATTGCGATAACTGGAAACGATAGAGGCCACAATTCCTAGATCGGCCGCAGGCTCATCAACCGTTAGTCCGCCGGCGACATTCACATAGACATCGCTGCCACCGAGGTGTAATCCCAGCCGCTTGTCTAGCATCGCGAGAAGCAGAGACACCCGGTTGGGGTCGACGCCGGCAGCCATGCGGCGTGGGCTGGCGTAGTTAGTGCCGCTGACGAGCGCCTGCAATTCGACCAGAATTGGTCTCGAGCCTTCCACGCAACCAATAACGACGGATCCGGCAGCCCCGGCAGGTCTTTCGGCAAGGAAAAGCTTGGAGGGGTTATCGACGGGTATCAGTCCTTCGTTCGTCATTTCGAACACGCCCAATTCATTGGCCGCACCAAACCGGTTCTTCACGGTTCGAACGATTCGATGGCTATGATACCTTTCGCCCTCAAAATATAACACGGTGTCAACGATGTGTTCAAGCGACTTGGGCCCGGCCAAAGCGCCGTCTTTAGTGATGTGGCCGATGAGGAAGGCGGAAATCGAGCGCTGCTTGCTGAGCAGCAAGAACTGCGTCGCCACTTCGCGTACCTGGCTGATGGAACCGGGCGCCGAACCGAGTTTTTCGGAGAAGACCGTCTGGACCGAGTCGAGAATGATCACCGCGGGCTGCACGGCATCGATGGTCTCGAGGATTCTCTCCAAGCACGTTTCAGTGAGCAGAAAGAGGTGGCTGGGGCGGATGCCCAGCCGGTCGCCGCGCATCTTGATCTGCTTTTCTGATTCCTCTCCCGAGACGTAAAGCAGGCGTTTCCCGTCTCGCTGCATCAACTCCGCTGCTTGCAGCAACAAGGTCGACTTGCCAATTCCCGGGTCTCCACCCAACAAAACCAGCGAGCCCGGGACAATCCCACCTCCGAGGACTCGGTCAAATTCGAGAAGGCCCGAAGAAAACCGAACGTGCTCCTGGCTGGACACTTCATGAAAGGCTGTGGCGGCAGAACTGCCGCTGATTCCAGCTCCTGGCCTGTCGCTGCTGCCAGAGCTGCGCACCGGCTCTTCGGCAATCGAGTTCCACGCGCCGCAATCCGGACACTTGCCCATCCACTTGCTGACTGCATAGCCGCAGCTCTGGCAGATATAGGAGGTTCTAGGCTTGGTCATAGAATTAGAGTTCTCGAAGCTGTAGCAAGAGACCAAGTTCGCTCAGGAGCTACGACCGTGGAGCGACATTTGTCATCGTTCATTTGTCATTAGCCATTTTTCATTGCTGAGCAACGAATGCTCAATCAACACAGATTCCCGGATAACAAATCACAAATGACCAATGAACAATGACAAATGGTTTTACTTTTTATGAGCTCTCAATGCGACGGGCGGCTATTCATCACGGTGTCCTGACCGAGATACAGTCGGGGTACTCTGGGGCCAATGCGCGTCAGGATCTCGTAGGGAATGGTCTGTACCAGACCGGCCAGCTCCTCAACGCGAATTTCGAAGTTGCCCTGCTTGCCGATCAGCACGGCTTCATCGCCAACTTCAACGGAAGGGACTTCCGTGGCATCGACGAGCGTCAAATCCATGCTGATCTTGCCGGCAATCGGAGCGCGCCGTCCGCGGATCAAGACGTGCCCGCAATTGGAGAGCGCCCGCATCAGGCCGTCCGCGTAACCCACCGACAACGTCGCGATGATGCTGTCCCGGGTCGCCGTGAAGGCATTTCCATATCCAATGGAACAACCGCTCCGAATCACCCTCACCTGCATCACCTGACTCTTGAACCTCAGCACGGGCGACAAAGCTAGGGCATTTTGCGGCGAGGGCAGGGGATTAACACCGAAGACGGCGAGACCAGGCCGGACGCTATCCATCCAGCTTTGCCTGAAATTCAGAATTCCTGCGCTGTTCGCAGCATGGCGCCACTGCGTTCGCAACCCACCCTGCTCTGCTGCTTCAAGAAACCTCGTGAAGCGTTCCAATTGCGTCTCTGTTGAACCGTCTTGAATGCTCTCGGCAAGGCTGAAATGAGTAAAGACGCCTTCGCAGCGGGCCCAAACAGTGCCTGCGTTTCTTGCGAGAAACGAAGACGCCTCTTCCCACTCTACCCCGAGGCGCGAGATTCCCGTGTTGACTTCAAGATGATAGACCACCTGCCGCTTCGCGCGTGCGGCGGCCTTCTCCAGACTGTCCAGCATATCCTGGCGAAACACCACGGGAGTAAGCTGGTGCTGAATGATCTCGTCTTCCTGTCCGGGCCAAAAGCCGTTGAGCAGCAGAAGCGGGCTTTTCACGCCCGCCCTCCGCAAAACCAAAGCCTCTTCCGGAAGGGCAACGGCCAGCGCATCAGCGCCCAGCCGCTCCAGACGCTGGCCAACGGGCACCGCTCCATGACCGTAAGCATCAGCCTTGACCACGGCTATAATTTTGACAGAACGTGGGAGGAATCTTCGCAGCGCGAGGAAATTAGACTCGAGCTGATTCAGGTCAACTTCAACCCAGGTGGGACGCCTGCCTTGGAGAGAATCAGGAAATCTCATTGCGGAGATGCCGGCGCTTGAAGGGATTCATCCCAGCGCAACACGGCGGGCTGGACTCGTTCTGACGACGGGTATCTTACTTCATCGCCAAAGCAAGATAAACGGCTCAATGATTCATCTAGCTTAGCTAGCTTTGCTAAGCTAGGAGTGCATGCAAAGTTTTCAGAAAAACCATTGCATGCTGATTGATTGTGAGCCAACATGATTCCATGGATCGCGTGCCAAATAATTATCTGGAGAAAATGCAGAGTTCCGCAAGTGGAGCAGCGACGAAATGTGAACGCGATCCCCGGAAGGGGTTCAGGCACTCCGCCGGATTTCACATCGAAGGCTGGAAGCTGTGGTTAGAGTTATTCTCGTCAAAATTCCAGTTTGCAGACTGGGGATGAATTACTTGAGCAGGGAGCGTCAACTCGGGAAATATTCTTGATCGAAGCCGGGGTCGTGAAACTGGTCCAACGCAACGTCGAGGGAAATGAAACCATCCTAGGCCTTCGATTTCCTGGATGGTTGCTCGGAGCGCCGGCGGTGTTTCTGGATCGGCCCTCCCCGGCAGCGGTGGTTACGTTAACGCGCTGTTATCTTCGACGCATTCCTGTTACTCAGTTCATGGGTCTGATCCACAGCAACCCCGAGTTTTCCCTTTTTCTGCATCGAACCCTGAGCCTCGAGATCTTCGAGCAACTCGCCCATTCGGCTGGCTTGGCGCACCAGACTGCCCGCGAACGGCTCGAACACTTGATTTATCGGTCAATGAAAGTTGTCGAAACCGTCGAGACTGGGGAGGGTACTCGGTTGCATCTGCCTCTGAAGCAAGACGAGATAGCCCAGCTCCTGGCCATTTCTCCCTCTTACCTCTGCAAGCTGCTGGATCAAAGCGAAGGCGAGGGTGTCCTCAGCCGCAAGAAGGGCTGGCTTATCGTGCCAGACCGTGACAAGTTGTGGCATCCAGAGCCGAACTCCTCAGATGGATGATCCTTCCGAAATCAACCTGCCCGGGTGAAGTAGTTCAAGAATGCTGTTGAACTAGTTCAATAACGCGACTGCACTAGTTGAATGACTTCTGAACTGCTGCACGGTATAAAACTTATCGGATTTGTCAATTTCCGGGGTGTTTGTTGTGGGAGAAGGAAAAGGAGTTTTCTCAGGGAGCGCCCTTGTCACCCTAGTGGCGTTGATTTTGGCTGCCAACTATAAATGGCGTTCTCCGCACAAATTCCGCAAGGTATTTGTGGGCGGTAAACTGCTGGCGAGCGTTTTGCTAGACTTGAGTCAAAACCTCCCGTCGGTTGAGGTGTTCCTCGGGTCATGGTCGCTTGGTGGTCTGCTCTTGCTCGGTAACCAACGAAGCAATCTCTGTTGTGTTTAGCTTAATGAAGCACCAGTTTTGAAAGGAGTTACCCACATGGCTTGTCCTCTGCGTTGTTTCCACACACTGTTCTTCAGACGTTCACTAGTACTCCTCGTCTCGGTTGCGTTTCTGCTTGTAGCTGTTCTGTTATCGAGAGCGCCACAACTAAAGGAATTGCGTGCAGCCCCGCAGGAAGTGGATGGGTCGCAGCATCCGGAGCTGATTCCAGACGAAACTGCTTATAGACTGTTTTTCCTCATTGCCAGTGCAGACGCAGACAGCTCAGATCTTCAACGTAGCCAAGCGCAGGCGGTAGTTGCCAGCGTGCTGCTTACAGAGTCAGATCGAACAATTCTGAAACAGGTGATCCAGCAATACCGCCAAGACCTCAGCGTCCTAGACATGGAAGCTGGGAACCTCGGCACAGGCGACAAATATCAGCGCAAGCAGGATCGTTTGAAACGGGCTATTTCTGATTTGAATGGCCGCTTGACGGCCTTAGGAGCTGGCCAGTTGTTTTCAAACATCCAAAGAGAAAAGAGAAAGATCAAACTGTTTCCTCTCCCAACGATGAACAAGAAGACTGCCGGATTCATGGAACGCCTTTTCTCTTTACCGCGCGTCTATGCGCAAGGCATGGGCCCAACGGGAAGCGCTTACACGACGCTGACCGTGGCCAGTGCCTATTCACAGGTTATTGCCACTGGCGTAACGGATGGAAGTTCGGGGTGCACTTGCCACCAATCGGACGCCATTGTGACTCTCACACTGGCGAATGGTCGTAATGCGAGTTCATATGTTACTAACCAAGTGGAGACTGCGATCTCCGACGCGGAACTGATTCTGGGAGACAGTGACTTCACGGATGGAACCATCACCGGTAGTACACAACATCACTCTTGGTGTCCGATGGCCGGGTTTGGATTCATCAATACCAATACATCTGCTGTAGGCAACAGCAGATTCATTCAGGCCTACTACTATTGCGATCCGCGGGATGGGCCATGTGCCACGTCGCTCGGAGCAGCAACCTACCATCGTTGCAGACCTCAGGGCGACTTATGCGATACGGTGACCTCGTTTAAACTCCCCGGCGGCTTCAGTAACTTTCCTCCCTATGCGCTCTGCAACGTACTATTTATAGATACGCCAGCAGGTGACGTATGTATTGGTGGATCGATGACGGCCAGTGACAACTGCGGTACTAGTGATCCCAGGTCATAACGAGCTGTGAATCACTTGTCTGTCTGGATTCGCGGTACTGCCGAACTGCCGCGAGGATCATCGGCAACACTGTGCGCTCAACTCCGTGCTATGATACTTCTAAGGTGGTGCGCACGGCCCAGACCGTACAAATGATAAAGCCCGAAATCTTGACATTAGAGTTTAGGTCCCGAGAGTTCTCCTTTGAGCGCGGAAGCGTCTGGTTGATTGCATCGGACTGGGAAGAAGGCCCGTTGAGCCGTCAAGAGGTCCCAAGCGCGCTACCCTTAGAGCAAAACCGGATCGAGAAGGCACCAGTCTGTCGGCCGGGAGAATTCCAACTGATTTTTGAAAAGCTGTCGGCTATCCGACGGTCTGACGGAAGAACATTTGTTGTGCCTGCGTTTCTAGTCCCTGAGTTGGTAAGGATCAGCAACTATGACATAACTAAGGGCACAGCCATCATTGCACTAGAACCTGATGGCCCATATCAGCTCACGCTGTTCGATCCTCGGGACCACCGCCCACTAGCGCATTGGCCATTTTCGTTTTCTGCGAATGCCTCCAATTTTAGAATCGACACCGACGAGAGAGGGGCAATTATCTTCCTGAGCAAGCCGACACTGTATCGTCTCGAGCTTAAGAAGAATATGGGCATGACAATTGTTCCTGTCTAGCGGTGCGGTCGGGGGTGGGGTCCGGTCGGGGATGGGGGCAGATGGGTCAGATCCTTGCATCTGATTCCATCGCTGGTTTGGATTAGACTCTAGAACGCTCTAGGACCTCTCCTCGGACAAATTCTCAAAGCGGGTGTATTCTTTGATGAAGGCAAGCTCGACCGAGCTGAGGGGACCGTTGTGCTGTTTGACAATGATGATCTCAGCGATCCCTTTCTTCTCGTCGTCATCCTTTTTGTAGAATTCTTCGCGAAAAATAAAGGCCACAACGTCTCAAGAAGCTCGCAGGCGAATCCTGTCAATTGCAAAGGCCTGACCTCCCAGCTTCGACCCAGCTTCCCCGCAGCTTCCACCCCCCAGCTTCCAACCGCGAACAATTCAGCTCGTGCTGGCATTGAAGGCAGAGTTCTGGCGATGATGCCACGGTTTGGATTTGGCAGTCAGCGAAGTTATCCGGCATAATCTCCAGACAACAAGAACGCTCAAGAAACAAGTCCGCGGCAAAGAACCGCGCTCCCGAGTCTTCCTCAATGCTGACAGAAGTGGACTATCTCGCCTTTGAGAGCTCTGCGGAAGCCAGGCATGAATTTCTTGCGGGGCGTGTCTACGCGATAGCTGCCGCCACGCGCGAACACAACTTGATCACCCTGATTACCGCCGCTGAACTGCAATTCCAATTGAAGGGAAAGCCTTGCTAGACTTATTCAGGTGTTAGGCCGCGCTCGCGCGTGCCGCGATGAAATAAATGTAGGAGAGATTAATGAATGAAGCATTGAAGCAATGGAGGTCTGTGATGAAACTGAGCAAACTGTTTCTGTTTGCAACCCTCATGGGGGCTCTCTTCGCTTCTGTGGTGAGAGCGCAAGAGGCGCACCAACATCGACACGATAGCCCAGAAAAACTCGGACAGGTCAACTTTCCCGTGTCCTGCAGCGCCGCGGCTCAGAAGCAATTCAATCGCGCCGTGGCCATGCTGCACTCATTCTGGTACGAAGAGGCGGAAAAGGCGTTTTCCGAAGTCATCATGACTGACCCCAACTGCGCCATAGGCTACTGGGGGATCGCGATGAGCCTTTACCATCCTCTCTGGGCGCCTCCAGATTCCACGGAATTGAAGAAGGGGTGGGCCGTCGTCGAAAAAGTCAAGGCGGTGGGCGCCAAGACTCAACGTGAAAGCGACTACATTGCGGCGATCGAGGCTTTCTACAAAGGTTCGGACAAGCTCGATCACCGCACTCGCAGTCTCGCTTACGAGAAGGCGATGGAACAGGTGTACCTGCGCTATGCGAAGGATCGCGAGGCGGCTGTTTTCTATGCGCTCTCGCTCCTCGGAACAGCGCTTCCAACCGACAAGAGTTACGGAAATCAGAAGAAAGCCGCTGAGATTCTCAACAAGGTTTTGCCCGAGGAGCCGGAGCATCCTGGCGTGGCTCACTACATTATCCATAGTTTCGACTACCCGGAGCTTGCGGATCTGGCGCTGCCCGCCGCCCGGAGCTACGCGAAGATTGCCCCTTCGTCTCCTCACGCGCTCCATATGCCCTCTCATATCTTCACCCGGCTCGGGCTGTGGCAGGAATCGATTCAGTCAAACCTTGCTTCTGCGGCCGCTGCGAAGAACCACGTCGCTAAGTCTCACCCAGGCGCCGCCTCGTTCGATCAGCTTCACGCCATGGACTACCTGGCGTATGCCTACCTGCAAGGCGCCCAGGACCAGAAGGCGAAGCGTGTCTTTGATGAGCTCAGCACAATCACCAAGCTCGACCTGGAGAGTTTTGCGGCGGCCTACGCCTTCGCCGCGGTCCCTGCCCGCTATGCGCTGGAAAGACGCCGCTGGTCCGAAGCGGCTGCGCTCAAGGTACACCCAATTGCTTTCCCATGGGACCGCTTCCGCTACGCCGAGGCTAACACATATTTCGCGTGCGCTGTCGGGGCTGCTCGGAGCCGTGATCCCGCCGCCGCTCGCAAGGGCGTCGAAAGGCTCGCCTCCATCCAGAACGCACTCGTCGAAGCCAAAGACAGCTATTGGGCCGATCAAGTCGAAGTTCAGCGCCGAGTGGCGGGTGCCTGGCTCGCGTCTGCGGAAGGAAAGAACGAGGACGCTTTAATGCTCATGCGCTCGGCGGCCGATCTCGAGGATTCGACGGAGAAGCATCCGGTCACGCCGGGCTCGATCATGCCTGCTCGCGAGATGCTGGGGGACATGCTCATCGAACTGAATCAACCGGAGCAGGCATTTCGCGAATTCGAAACCTCGCTCCGCGATTCGCCGAACCGTTTCAGCGGGCTTTACGGTGCGGCGCTGGCAGCCGAGCTTTCGGGAGATCTGAAGAAAGCGAGCGCCTACTATGAGAAGCTCGTGGCGCTTTGCAAACACGCCGACGGCGCCAGACCCGAGCTTCGGAAGGCAAAGGCGTTTCTGCTGAAGAAGTAGTCAGAAATTTTGGGCAAGGCGACTTCGTTCAACCAACCCGTGCACGCTCGATTGGAGGTTTCCGCAAAGACCGGTCGCACCACCCCGGCGCAGGCTGCGCCAACGCGCGCCCCTCCTCAGCCGTCCTCAGCCGAGGAGGGGAGCCAGAATGTCCAATCTCAAGAATAGAGACAGTTTGGTTAACCCGCTGTTGATTGTTGAAGTTTTTTCGCCATCTACTGAGGCTTACGATCGGGGAGAAAAATTCGAGTACTATCGCTCGCTTGATTCTTTCTCGGAGTATCTGCTAATAGCCCAGGATGAAATAGCCGCCGACCATTTCGTGAAGCAAGACAATATCTGGACCATTAGAGAAGTAGAACGAGAGGTTAGGCTCGCGACGATCGGCTGCACGCTTGCGTTTTCGCAGATTTACGACCGTGTGGAGTTTGGCGCGGAGAAGGAACCTCATTCCTGAGGCAGGGGGAGGTAGGGCCGTTGCTTGTTAACCTCGCTCCCGGGCCCAGTTGTCAAAGCGGGTATATTCCCTGCGAAAGGCAAGCTCCACCGAGCCGATAGGGCCGTTGCGTTGTTTGGCGATGATGATCTCAGCGATCCCTTTCTTCTCGTCGTCATCCTTTTTGTAAAACTCTTCACGAAAGATGAAGGCCACGACGTCGGCGTCTTGTTCGATAGAACCTGACTCGCGCAGGTCTGACAGTTGCGGGCGGTGATCGCCGGTGCGCTGCTCAGGCGCGCGGCTCAGCTGGGAAAGGGCGATGACGGGAATATTCAGCTCTTTGGCGAGACCTTTCAGGCCGCGAGAGATGCTGGAGATTTCCTGCTGGCGGTTTTCAAAACGCGATTTGCCACCCGACATCAATTGCAGGTAGTCCACCACGACCAGATCCAATCCACGCTCTGCTTTCAGCCGCCGGCACTTGGCCCGCAACTCCAGGAGAGTGATTCCGGCCGTGTCGTCGATAAACATCTTGGCTCGCGACAATTCCCCAAGCTTCCTGGGGATCTTGTTCCAGTCATCCTTGGAGAGAAACCCCGTGCGCAGTTTGTGTGCGTCTATTTCAGCTTCCGAGCAGAGCATGCGCAGCATCAGCTGGTGGCTGGACATCTCCAGGCTGAAAATGCCGACACTCTTCTCCGCCTTAATCGCCGCGTGTGTGGCCATGTTCAGGCTGAAGGCTGTCTTGCCCATCGAGGGCCGCGCGGCCACAATGATGAGGTCTGAAGGTTGAAGACCGGAGGTCATTTCATCCAGCTTGGTGTAGCCGGTGGGAATTCCGGTCACCATGTTCTTGAACTTCGAGGCCATCTCAATCTTCTTGAGCGTCTCTTTTGCAATCTCTGTCAGAGGAACAAAGCCGCTGCGAATCTTGAGCTCGGCCAAGTCGAAGATCGACTTTTCGGCAGCGTCGAGAATGGTGCCGGCATCCTGCTCCTGCTCGTAGCAGTCGTCGATGATCTTGTTCGAGCACCGGATCAGGTTGCGGAGGGTTGCCTTCTCCTGGATGATGCGGGCGTAGAACTCGATGTTGGCCAGCCGGGGAACGCCGTCGATCAGTGAAGAAATAAACGACCTCCCTCCGGCGTTTTCTAACTGGCTGGCGCGGTTCAGTTCTTCGGCAAGCGTGACGTAATCGACGGCCTGGCCTTTTTCGGAAAGCTTGAGCATTTGCTCAAAGATCAACCGGTGGCTCCCGGCGTAGAAATCTTCGGCTCTAAGCAGCTCAATGGCCTGGTTTAGAAGGCCATTGTCCAGCAGAATGGCGCCCAGCACACTGCGCTCTGCTTCCAGGTTGTGAGGCAGCCCCTTTTCCAGGGTGACATCGGCCGGCATGGGCGGAGACGGTTAGCGATTGAGGTGGGATAGAGAAAAACCTAGATCCAACCCAGGTCAAGGACCTGGTGAAGCGACAGGGGCGCGACAGGGAGAGAGAAGAATAAGCCCAGGAGGCTTATTCTTCCTTGAGAACCTCCACCTTGATGAAGGCAATGACTTCCCGATGCAGCTTGATGGGGACATCGTGTTGGCCGAGCGACTTGATGGCTTCAGGCAAATCAAGTTTTCGCCGGTCGATCGTGAACCCTTTAGCCGCTAACAGCTCGGCGATGTCCATGGAAGTGACGGAGCCGTAGAGAACCTCGTTCTCGCCGACCTTGCGGTTCACTTGAAGCGTGACCTGGGAAAGCTGCCGGGCCAGGGCTTCAGCATCTTTTCTTTCCAGGGCCTCGCGCCGAACCGCGGCTGACCTTTCCTGTTCGATCTGCTTGATGTTGGCTGGTGTCGCCAGCACGGCGAGCTGTTTCGGTAAAAGGTAGTTGCGGGCATATCCGGCACTGACGTTAACGACATCGCCGCGAACGCCCAGTTTATCAATTCTTTCTCGAAGGATAATTTCCATAAAACAATCCACTCCAGAATCCAGCATAGAAAACTAGTTAGAGGTAAAAGGCAGCAAGGCAATGTTGCGGGCGCGCTTCAGCGCTTCCATCAGCTTCCGCTGGTGCGGCGCACAAACTCCGGAGATGCGCCGCGGCAGAATCTTTCCTCGCTCAGGAATAAACTGGAATAAGAGGCGGGTATCCTTGTAGTCGATGTAGTCAATCTTGTCCACGCAGAACTTGCAGACCTTTTTCCGCCGCACAAACTGCCGTTTCGGTCCGCCAGGCGTCGTGGGTTTTCGCATAAAAGCCATGTCTGAGTCTCCGTTGAAAATCGTCCTCGTCGTCGTCCTCGTGCTCGAACCCGGCTTCTACCTTCCCAAAGAGCCGGCGACGAGAACGACGACGAGGACGAGCACAAGTGATCACGTTTTCATCTACTGTGGCGCCGCCAACGGCGGCATCATCAGATAGCCGAAGGAGCAACTTCCCCCATTTTGCGGGAGGCTTTCTTCTTCACCTTCTTCAGACGGGCCGCTTTGATCTTGTCGACCCGCTTCAGATCCTCGTCTACACGCACCGTGATATAGCGAATGACCGTATCTACCACGCGCAAGCGGCGCTCGAATTCTTTGACGCACTCGCCGTCAGCGTCGAGCTTGAAAAGGACGTAGTATCCCTCGTCAGACTTCTCGATACGGTAGGCAAGTTTCTTCTTGCCCATCTTCTCCACGCCGATCATCTCGCCTTTGTGCGACCTCACGACGCCTTCCATCGCGGCGATCAGCTTGTCGGTCTCCTCGTCTGTGGAGCCAGGTTTCAGGATAAACATGATTTCGTAATTGCGCATGAATTGACAGCTCCTCTAAATCTCCTCGGTTTTTTCCGGCACGGAGAGGTTGTTGAAATGGTTCATGGCTGGCAACAATCCCCGCAATGCGATCATGCAGACAGCGTTACTTGCCTGCTCAACCATGGACTCCGCCAACTCGCGAAAATTCTCGCCGATGGGGCTCAGCAGATACTCGGCTGCGTCGGGAATCTCAGCCCCCGGAAAAACCCCCAACCGGACTCGGGCAAACTCGTTGGTCCCTGCCGACTCGATAATCGACCTCAATCCGTTATGCCCTCCCGCTCTGCCTTTGGCGCGAATTCGAATCTTGCCGAAGGGCAACGCCAGATCGTCGCAGACAATCAGGAATTCACCCGGGGCAAAACCATAATACTCCAACGCAGACGTTACGGCGCGGCCGGAAAGATTCATCCAGGTTTGCGGTTTCACGAGAACAAGCTCGGCCTGTTCGTGTTTGGCGACCGTTAGCAGGACCTGGCATTTTCCCGGGACCCATGTTGCCTGGCTCTGCAAAGCCAGGCGGTCCAGAACCTCAAAACCCAGATTATGCGGCGTGTGTCGATACTGCGAACCCGGATTTCCCAGACCCACGACCAGCTTTCGGGAACTCATTGGGGAAAGGAGATGCCTTGAAGTGCACGGGGTTACTTCTTCTCCTTCTCCTTCTCTTTCTTTTCTTCACCCTTGCCGGCTTCGCCTTCCTCTTCAGTGGCGACTTTGCCCTTCTTGATCACTTCGGGCTCGGCGGCTACAGCCCCGGCCACAGGTTCTTCAACTTTTTCTTCCTTGGGCGCGATCACGTGGGCAACCACCAGTTCGGCCTCAGACAGCATCTTGATTTTCGGGTCAACAGACAAATCGGATACCCGTACGTTCGACCCAATTGCAAGATCGGAAACGTCGATGGTGATGTTTTCCGGAATGTCTGCCGGCAGGCACTCCACCTCCACTTCTCTCATGACAAACTCGAAGATGCCGCCCTCCAGCTTGACGCCCTTTGCCTCGCCAACCGTGGTAATCGGCACCTTCACTTGCAGCACCTTGTCCATGGCGATACGCACGAGATCGGCATGCAACAAGTGGCCCTTGATCGGCTCGAACTGCCAGTCCTTGAGCATCACGCTGGCACTTCTGCCCCCTTGGAACGTGAGTGTGAAGATGGTGTTGTGTCCCGTTGCCGAATGCAGGATGGCGGACAATTCCTTGGGGCTCACCGCGAGAGCGACCGCGCCCTCATGGTTTCCGTACAGGATGGCTGGAATCTTCCCCGAGATTCTCAACCGGCGAGCTGCATTTTTTCCCCGCTTCTCACGGGCTTCTGCGGCAACATTCAACTGTGGCATACGCTTCGCTCCTTTACTTTCAGTGTCAAGATCAAGCTCTGAGCCTGGCCTGCACCTATCATCAGGTTTTCAAATAAACAATGAACTCACGGAACTCTCTTCATGGATCGATCGGATCGCCTTTCCCAGCAGTTCAGCAACGCTGAGAACGCGAATGTTTTCGGCCTTTTTGGCGTCCTTGGCCAAGGGAATCGAATTCGTCACGACGACTTCTTCGAGACAGGACTCCCTGATGCGCTGAACGGCCGGGCCCGAAAAAACCGGATGGCTGCAACAAGCGTAAACTTTCTTGGCGCCCTGCTGCAGCAGCGCTTCCGCCGATTTCACAAGCGTTCCGGCCGTGTCGATCATGTCATCCACAATCAACACCGTCCGGCCTTCGACTTCGCCCACGATATGCACGATCTCGGCGACGTTTGCGTCCACCCGCCGCTTATCAATGATCGCCAGGTTCGTATTGAGCTTCTTGGCGTAGGCCCGGGCTCGCTCAACGCCGCCGGCATCTGGCGACACCACGATCAAGTCCCGCAGGTTCAGCTTTTGAAAATAATCGACCAGCACGGGGGCTGCAAAAAGATGATCTACGGGGATGTCGAAGAAGCCCTGAATCTGCGGCACGTGCAGATCCATGGTCAACACACGGTTCGCACCCGCCGTCGACAGAACGTTGGCCACCAGTTTCGCGGAGATCGGAACGCGAGGCTTGTCTTTCCGGTCTTGCCGAGCATAACCGAAGTAGGGAAGTACCGCGGTAATTCTCCTGGCCGAGGATCGTTTGAAGGCATCGATCATCAACAGCAATTCGACCAGGGTCGAGTCCACCGGGCGGCAGGTGGGTTGAATAGCAAAAACATCCTCCCCACGAACGTTTTCGAGAATCTGAAAATAGACCTCGCCGTCACTGAATCGTGTTACAGAGGAATTCCCGAGCGGTAGTCCTAGGGAGTTGCAGATTTCCTCCGCCAGCGCCCGATGAGCTGTTCCGGTGAATATTTTCAGATCGTCTTTCAACTTCCTGATCACTCCGCCAAACGAAGTGTGAAGTCCAAGGTGTCAGAGGCCAGAAGCTCGGATTTCGCGCTGAGAGCTGGTCCGGCTTTGGCTGGGGCGGGAGGATTCGAACCTCCGAATGCAGGTTCCAAAGACCTGTGTCTTACCGCTTGACGACGCCCCAACGATTCACTGCAGCGACTCGACGATCTCTGAGTGGTACTCCGTTCGTCTCAGCGTGCGAGTTTGAATGAGCCGGAGGTCAAGGCCAGCCACCATGGAAGCTGCGCTTTCCATTTCCCGCTTTCGCGCAAAAACTCCAAACAAGGCCGATCCGCTGCCAGTCAAGCCGGCTGTTACAGCACCGGATGCCAGCCAGCCGCTCTTCACCTTTCGCAGATGGGGAAAATCTTCAAAAAAACCCGCCTCGAAGTTGTTCTCCGGCGCATTCTGCTGCGCCAGACTGGTCCAGCAACCTGAACAGAAACGCGGAATCATACTTTCACGATGGGTGTTTGTCAATTGTAAACTCAAGCGAGCATAGGCATCTGCCGTGGATACGCCACTGGCCGGGATGGCCAACAGGACGTGCCTTTTCGGCAGTTCTTCCAGCGGATAAACTTCAGAACCTCTTCCGATTCCCAGCGCTCTTCCACCCACCAGAAAGAAGGGGACGTCGGAGCCTAACGGTCCTGCCCAGTTCATCAAATCTGAGTTGGAGCAATCCAATCCGAACAGCTTTACCAGTCCGAGCAACGTGGTGGCGGCGTTGCTGCTTCCACCACCCAGGCCAGCGCGCAGCGGAATCGCTTTCTCCAGCGAAACACTGACCCCGCCCGGAATCCCGGTCTCTCGTTGGAACACTTTGATGGCGCGCACCACGAGATTGTCCAAGGAGTCTATCTCCGGGACGTTTGAGCGGAATCGAATTCCTGTTGTTCGCGCTCGCTGGAGGGTCAAGCGGTCGTGCAGGGCAACGGTATGCAGCACGGTGCGCACCTCATGATACCCGTCGGGCCGCTTTCCCAGGATGTGCAGTCCGAGGTTGATCTTGGCGTAGCTGCGCAGAACAATCTGATGGAACTTCACGGGCATAAAAAAAGCCCAATCCAAAAGATTGAGCTTTGACAACTACTCCCGATTTAGCCACGGGAACGAAGCGCAGGGCTCCGACACCCGGCTGGTTAGGCAACGAGATCTTCGGGTATACCCCACAGCGCTGACTGAGTTCGTTCAGTGTCGGTGCATCCTTGACTGGTGGGAACGAAGAAAAGCTTCTCTGTCGATGCCTCCCCCTAGCTCATGCCGAGGGGCGCCGAACAGCTTCAGAAAATCCTGAGCCCCCAGGATCTCCTCGCATTCTGTGAACGTGTTATCCAGGAGCGTGTTAAACAAGGTGACATATTCCTCTGCACCTAGTTCCTCCTGGCTGTAACGTTGGTAGAGCGCAGCCTGTTGCTGATGGAGAGCGGTTTGTAGTTTTTCAACTTGTTCAAGTTTCGCCCGGTCACAACCCTCGCCCAGGAAGACATCTGCCATCGTTTGAAACTCTGCATGTCTGATGTTCATAGCATTTCCTCCTGTATCAGCACGATCAAGGACCGGGTTGCCGGTTCCATGAATTGCCGCCATACGTCTATTAAACTCCTCTTCTGAACTCATGACGAGGCCCCACGATCTAAGGATGGACGTGAGCAGTAAGGCAGGTGTGGAGTCCTTGCCATGGCAGGCTTGGCGGTGAGCAGTGCTGAAGAGTGGCAAGATCCAGCCCGTCTGTCCCCCAAGCAAAAAGCGAGCCTCTGTAACCGTAGGCACTGGAGACCGTCTGACCAGAAGGGTAGAGAATGCGATTAGCCGTCTGGTGACAAACGCCTGTTACACCGTAAATGATACCAGCCTCAGAGTTAGGTTGCGAAAGGCAATCGGCCTGATCAGTGTTCCCGATGCCAGCGCATATTGAACGACCACCATTAGAACGTCCCCAGCACGGCCACACATGGCCCTGAGTACTTTCCACGTAGGTATGTTCAGCTGGCAGCCCCACTATCTTTAGCGCATATCCAGTTAATGTTCCAGAGGGCATGTTTGTTCCCGCCTTCGCGCGTCATCAGTGAGCTGTGTATTCACTATGTGAGAGCAGTAAGCAAGCCTGGTTTTGTTCTTACTTCTTTTCCAACGAAGCTAGCTTGACCTTCAATTCCTCAATCTTCTTCTGCACCTTCCGAGTTTCTTCCTCATCTTGACTGTTGGCGAGCGAAAGCTCCCACGCCGCGCGAGCCTCCACATACTGGCCTTTTCGGTAGTAAACGTCTCCCAGGTGCTCGTGAATCGTCGGATCTTTTCGCACTCGATCCAACGCTTTCTTGAGATACGTTTCTGCCTCGTCTACCCGATTCAGTTTGAAGTAAACCCAACCCAGGCTGTCGAGATAGGCGCCGTTATTGGGATCCAAGTCCACCGCTTTCTTGATGAGATCCAACGACTCCTCAAGACGGACTCCACGATCCGCCAGCATATAGCCCAGGTAATTGAGCGCGGCAGCGTGTTTGGGGTTCAACTCGATCACTTTTTTGAAAGTCTTCTCTGCTTTCTCGTAATCTTTCTGGCGCTCGTACATCGACCCCAACATGAAGTGGAACGCTTCCTTGTTCTTGAAAAATTTCTCCGCCGTCAGCAGAGTCTTCTCGGCTTCTTTGAACTTCTTGTCCCGCTGATACACTTGGATCATCGCGGAATAAATCTTCGCATCATCATCGGTCCCGCTCAGCATCTTCTGCAGCAGTTCAATGGCCTGAGCAGGCTTGCCCGACTCACTAAGAACATCGGCATGGAGCAGCTTTAGGTCCTTGTCTTCCGGATGGGCCTTCACCGCGCTTTCAGAAGCCGCCAGCGCCTTGTCCAACTGTTTTGCTGCGCGGTAGGTGTCGATGATGTAGCTTTCGGCCCGGGTCGCGTTCTCCGGGTTCATTGTCTTTAGCTCGGTGAAGTACGCAATGGCTTGCGGATATTTTTCCAACTGTTGCGACACATAACCCGCGTGCGTCAGGAACGCTCCGCGGTTCTGTTTTTCGGAAGCCGAATAGTTGCCTGCCGGCTTTTCAGTCAACTTCAAGAGCTGCTGAAACCGTTCTTCCGCCTTTTCATACTTGCCCAGCTCCTCATATAGGGTGGCAATGTGAAAACTAATCTCGAGGCTGCCGACGAGGATCGAATTAGCCTTGTTGTAGTTAGCCAGAGCCTTGTCGAATTCTCGGCGGTTACGATAGATCTGCGCCAAGCGGAAGTAAGCGAGGCCTTCGTCCGGGTCAGCCTCCAGAATCTTCAAGAACTCCTTCTCAGCTTCTGCGTCTTGCTTGTCATCAAGTAGCGCCTGCGCCAGTCCTTTCCGCAACTCCAAGCTGTCCTCGTCAAGGGCTATAGCTTGGCGGTAAGCCTGGATGGTGCTCTTGTAATCCTTAATCTGGTCATAGGCGATGGCTAACTGCTCCAGGATTCGAGGCGAGTTCGGATTGACTTCGAGCGCCTTCTTGAACACGTTGATGGCTTCTTGCGTGTTGCCTTGTTCGGAGTAGATCTGGGCGAGATTGGCGAGCCCGGCTTCTGAGGAGGGGGCTTTGTCCAGCAGGCGCTTGGCCGTCTCGACAGCCTTGTCGCTCTGACCGTCGTAACGATACAGCAGGCTTAAGACAACCAGCGAGTTCGTATCGGAAGCATCAAGGGTGCATATCTTCTCGTATTCCTGAATCGCTTTCTTAAGATATTCGCTGGAAGCCGGCGCGCGGCCGGTATCTTCATTGCGGACGATGTTGTAATAGATGCTGCCCAGCAGCCGGTGAGCCTCAAGGCTTTCGGGATCGACCCTGACCGCATTCTCCGCTTCGCGGATGGCATTGTTCAGCTGGCGGTGGCGCAGGTAGGCATTGGCGAGCTCGATGTAGAGGCTGGAAGACTGCGGATCCTGCTGGATGGCTTTCTTGTACTCATCGACTGCTTTTAGAAAGTCACCACTTTCTTCGAAATTGCGGGCGAGGCTGAAATGGTAATAAGCCTCGGCCCGCTGTTTCGCTGAGGACTTTTCCACCGCGGCCGCCGGTCTGGCGTCAGTTTGCAAGTCGGCAGACTTCTTCTGCGCCGCTGGCATTCCACCTGGGTAGACAACCAGGAACGCGAGAAGCAAAGCGAAACGGGAGGATAAACCTTTAAACCACACAAATGAAAGTCTCATGAAAACCAGTCCTTATCAAGAATTGCGAGGAATTATCCCATGCTGCTTCCAGGCAGTCAAACCGAAAACCGGGCCGGCCGCGTCGGAGCTCCGCGGAGCGCCTTGCTTCGGCGCCGGTGGAAACGTCATCGACACTGCGATCGGCCGGCCAAAGCACCTTGAAGAGATCCAAAGACCCTTCCCGCAATTAAGCCATCCGCCTCTGTCTTAGCGATGGGTCAGTGGAAAGAGCCTTCGAATCCACCCTGCTGATCGCGTTCCAATCAATCACGGCCACCCAGAGGTGCTCCTCTTGAGAATAGCGCACCAATCCATCCACCTCCAAATCCTCACTATAGAGGGTCAGCGACAGACCGTCTTCTAGGGTCACTTGTTGTTGGTTGAGGTCTTCCACGGTTCCTACGCAGTTCAACCGAAGGCGGCCATGTATATCCGAATTGTGAAAGTCTGCGAAAACCCTTGCTTTGTCCATAAGTTGCCTCATATTGGTTTGGGTATCGTCGGAGTAAGGAGACGGCTTACCTCTTCGGGAGTGAGACCTGTCAACGTTGCGTGGGAAGGACTCCTTCCAGAGGTACGAATTACGTCGCCACCCGATTTTCGAACTTCTCCCGCTGTAGTAACACCCACTTGTCCATGAGGGATTGCAGCCGCAAGCTGAGCGACTGAAACACCTGTCGCACTCTCTACCGAGACTCCGGTCAGCCCGCCCGGGTGTGTAGCGGTTCCTCGCGCGATGTCGGAAGGACGATTGTGTCCTCCGCGAACTACCCAGGCCTCATCGGGGATCCTCTCTGCAGGTTCCACCGTCGCTCGATCACCAAATTCTAACAGAGGAAGCAATAGGGGCAGAGAGTAGGAGCTCTATTCAGTGCTTGAAATGCCGCACACCAGTGAAAACCATCGCGATTCCGTGTTCGTTTGCCGCCTGGATCACTTCGTCGTCCCTCACGGATCCGCCGGGCTGGATCACGGCGCGGATGCCAGCCTTAGCAGCCACATCAATACTATCCCGAAAAGGGAAGAAGGCGTCGGAAGCCAGAACACAGCCTTGGATGGGCAGCTTCGCCTTTGAGATGCCAATCTGCGCGGCATCGACGCGGCTCATTTGTCCGGCGCCAATCCCCACGGTCTGACCGCCATTGGCGTAAACAATGGCATTTGACTTGACGTGTTTCACCACCTTCCAGGCAAACAGCAAAGCTGCAGCTTCTTCCGCGCTGGGGCTTCGCTCGGTCACAACCTTCCACTCACTGACTGAGACTCGCTGGCGATCGGCCTCCTGAACCAACAATCCCCCCTCTACGCGCTTGTAGTCCAGCGAATGAAACGGCTTCGCGCTATCTTGATACTTTAACAGGCGCAAGTTCTTTTTCGATGCCAGCAGGCTGAGCGCTTCAGGCGCAAAATCCGGGGCAATCACCGCCTCGACGAAAGTGAGCGCAATCTCACGGGCCGTTTCCTTGTCCAGGGTTCGGTTGAACCCAAGCACTGAGCCAAAGGCGGAGAGCGGATCGCATTCGCGAGCCTTCACGTAAGCTTCAGCCAGCGAGTGCGCGGAAACGGCAGCGCCGCAAGGATTGGTGTGTTTGACAATAACCGCGCAAGGTCTTTCAAACTCGCTGGAGAGCTGGAATGCGGCATTCAAGTCGGTCAGGTTGTTAAAAGACAGCTCCTTACCTTGCAATTGGACAGCGTCAGCTAGCACGGCATTGCCAGCGGCCATCTCCCGATAGAATGCTGCCCGCTGATGGGGATTCTCGCCGTACCGGAGGTCGCTCACCTTATCCATAGATAGAAGCAATTTCTGAGGAAACCCCTCCGTCAAATGGAAGTTCCCGGCGTCAAGCCGAAGCTTGAAGAGATGGGAAGCGATGGCCGCATCGTAACCTGCCGTCAGGTGAAAGGCTTTGCGCGCCAGCTTGAATCGGGACTCGAGCGACAGGCCGGAATGGCTTTGCTTCAGCTCTTCCAACACCCAGCCATAATCGGCGGGATCGACAATGACCCCTACGTCCCGGAAATTCTTGGCGGCAGAGCGGATCATCGAGGGCCCGCCAATATCAATGTTCTCAATGACCTCTTCGAACTCGATTCCTGGCCGTGCAGCGGTTTCTTCAAATGGATAGAGGTTCACTACCACAAGGTCAATTGGGGCAATGTCCTGTTCGGCCATCTGCTGCTGGTGGCTTGGATTACTCCGAATGCCCAGCAGCCCCCCATGCACTTTCGGATGCAACGTCTTGACCCGGCCGTCGAGAATCTCAGGAAATCCAGTCAGCACGGAAATGTCTTGCACGACGACCCCGGCCTCTCGAAGCGCGCGCGCTGTCCCACCGGTCGAGACAATATCAATCTGCAGATCCGCCAAACCCTTCGCAAATTCAATGATTCCATCTTTCTTTGAGACGCTGATTAAGGCCCGTTTCAACATCGCGGTTTTTCACTCCTAAGAAAATCCCCTCCTAGGAGGGGTGGCTGCCAAAGGCAGCCGGGGTGGGTGGTCGCTTCGAAGTTACAACCCACTCCAGGGCCTGAAGGCCCTCTCCTCTCCTGACCTCTCCTGAGAGGGGAATGCCATTTTCATCCGTCGTGGCGCGGCAAAGCCGGTATCAAAAGGCTCCCTGAAAATCCCCCTTATAAAAGGGGGAAAGAAGGCGAAGCGACGGCGGTCGCGGAGCCTTCAGGGGGTTGTCTTGATAGGTTCGGCAAAGCCGAACGGAAAACCCCTGGCGCTCCGCGACCGCTGGCGCTCCGCGACCGCTGGCGCTCCGCGACCGCTGGCGCTCCGCGCCGCCCCTTTGTTAAGTTTTGTTAAGGGGGAATATTTTCATCGAACGTGGCGCCGCCGAGCGGCAATGAACAACTCCCTTGAAATAGGCTCCCCTCAACTGACGAGGGATGCCCCGGCCAAGAGCCACGGCACGGGTGGTTGATGGGTTGTGCTTCGTAGGCGACGGATCGAACCACCCCCGCAGCGGCGGGGCCGCGCCGCCGCTCCCCTCCTTATCCAAACCCTTATCCAACGGGGGGGGTTCCCATTTTCATGCGCAGCGGGCGCCATTCACCGCTCCAGCTCCAGCAACGGCCGGCCCGACATATCTCCATTGGCCGATTTCCAGATCCACCACCACGTTCTTGCCGTGTCATTGACGGCGTGTGAGTAGACCAGCGCAGCAATCCCGTATAGCGGTGACCTCGGGTCGAGCGCGCGTGGCGAAGCTGTAAGCGCTTTGGGTGCGTGGACTCCCTGAAAGCGCTCGGAAAGGGCAAAGCGGCGCCGGCGTATTGCCTCCAACAGGCTTCGGGCAGCATCGCGGCCGCTCTCTATTTCCGAATTATCATACACCACGATGCGAAATGCCGAACTGTTGCGGCCAATGACTTCCTCGAGCGCGAGAACCGCCTTGCTGCCGACTTCTTCCGCTGCCGGCAGGTTCAGCAGGAGCATCATCTGTGCGAGAGCGCCGAGGTCTTTGGCAGCGTCTGAAAACTTTGGTTGTGACCGGAGCCTCTGCACCGCGAGATCCATGCTGTGCAAGACCCTCTCTTCCAGGCGGAGCCTTTCTGACTGGGGCAGAAGCTTCTCTGTGGCAACTTCGGCTATTCCTTGGCTGATGCCAGCCATGTTGCGGGCCATGACTCGCCGAAACGACTCGGGCATCCACAGGCAAGCCTTTTCGGCGATAGCGAATGCTGCTGGCTTCACTACTGGAACCGCACCGGCCTGACGTTCTTGTGCAACGTGCAAACGATCCTCGGGAGAAGCCGTCACTGCACGCGTCGCCGCCGAAAACAGCAGCGCCACTGATAGCATCTGCCGAGAAACCACTTTGACTAAACAGAGCACAGTTCTAGGATTCGTAAGGAGGCTTTTAGGGGATCAACGGCCACCGGCCAGAAGTGCCGTGTCAGGCTGAACACCGGCAACGAGCGGGATGAAATTCTTCAAATCTTGCCCTTGGCTGTCAACTTCACTTTGCCTGCTTCCACGGAGATGACATAACAAACAGACTCACACTTGAACTGATCTTTCAACTTGGCAGTCTTTTCGGCCAGGAACTTCTTGAAGGTCTGAAACTGGAGAGTCTCCGGTTTTTCGCCGCACTCGCGCTTGGCCTCGACAAGACTCTTGAATAGATTCTGCAGCTTTTCTTCTTCAGCTTCCGGATCGCTACAAACCAATTGGCAAATCATCCTGTCGCCTGAAGCCTGTCCTTGGATTTCGATGCTTGCCTCCGCGTCGGCGGCTGGTACGGTGATACACGCCGGGCGTCCCTCTTCTTTGCTCTTCACCATTCGGCGCCAGAGATCGCTGTACGACTGGAACTTGGCAACGAGCGTGTTGTACCGGAATCGCTGCGCAGAGCTCATCTTGCCGAAGTCGCTGTACTTCTTGATGAGCGACTCCACACGCCAGCGCAGGTCATAAGGCAACCTTTTCGCCCCACCGTTGAAGAAGATCTCATACTCGATCTTGAGGCGGCGGATGCCATCTTCAAGAATCGTCAGCTCCTGGTCTACATCCATGACACTCTAATCCGTTTACCTGACCAAATCTGTTGCGATATTATCGTTGCGCGTCGAACAGGGTCAATGTGAAAAGCCTGCAGGGAATTATTAGTCGGACCATTGATTAGCGGCACAAGTTGCGCATGTTCGCTCCTCCTCGCCCCGCTTGGGTAGAGAGAAGCTGTGACAAAATTGAATATCGGCTCGTTCGGCAAGAAGCGTGCGCAGGGGGACAGCGGTCCCACGCGCCCGCTCCATACAGGTGGAACGCGCGCGTTTCTGCGAATTGGACGTTTTTCCGGCTCCCCTCCTGAGATCAGGAGGGGATGTGCCGCGCAGCGACGGCGGTCGCGCAGCGGCACGGGGGTGGTCTGAGGGATCCACCGAGACCCGTCATTCAAGCGTTCGTATCGAGGAAGAGCCTCTTGCGGCACGAAACGTCCGATTGGAGGTTTCCGCATGGGCTGGTCGCACCACCCCGGCGCTGGCGTGGGACCGCCGTCCCGTGCCAGCGTCCGCCCCTCCTCAGCCGAGGTCAGCCGAGGAGGGGAAGCAAAATGTCCAATCTCCAGGAACGCGCGCTCCGCGCGCGTTTTCGGCTGTGGATTCAGAACCGGGATAGATCAGGATTGTCCCGATTCAATTTTTTCACAGCCCCAAGGGGCCGGGAGATGAGGCGTGCTGATTCAACCCCCCGTGCGGTCTTCTTACTTCTGCACTTATTCATATGCAGCTAACCCAGAACAATCTCTTGCGCAACATCCCGCCTGTGGACAGGCTCCTGGAGGAACCCGCCGTCGCGAACCTCATTCTGCAGACCAGCCGTCCCTTTGTGGTGAGTCTGTTGCGTAAGGTTCTAAATTCTCTTCGGCAGAGTTTAAGCAGTGGAATAGCACAAGATTCTGACACGGCGAGCTTTACAGCAAGCATCCTCGAGGCGCTGCAAAGCGAGTTTGAGCGCTGGACAACCCCTGCTTTGAGAAAGGTGATCAACTGCACGGGTGTCCTGCTCCACACAAACTTTGGCCGAGCGCCGCTTGGACGGAGGGCTTTAGAACATTTGGCTTCTGTTGCTGGCAACTATTCCAACCTGGAGTTCGATCTGGATCGGGGCACTCGCGGTCGGCGGGACGTGTTTGCCGACCGGCTGCTCAAGGAACTGCTGAGCTGCGAACAGGCCGTCGTGGTGAATAACTGCGCCGCTGCGCTCTTTCTAGCCTTGAACACGCTGGCTGAAGGCGCCGAAGTACTCATCTCGCGTGGTGAGTTGATTGAGATTGGAGACTCGTTCCGTATTCCTGACATTCTGCGCAAGAGCGGCGCGGTGCTGAAAGAGGTTGGAACGACGAACAAGACACGGCTGTCCGACTACGCTGAGGCCGTCACGGAAAGGACGCGGCTCATCCTCCGCGTGCATCCGAGCAACTTCCGCATCGTTGGGTTTTCGTCTCGGCCCGCTTTGGAAGAACTCATCCAGTTCGCGTGCGAAAAACCAATCCCGTTAGTGGAAGACTTGGGCAGCGGCTGCCTGATGGATTTGCAGAGCTTCGGCATTGACGACGAACCCGACCCACGGGCCAGCTTGAAATCGGGTGTTCCACTCGTCTGCTTCAGCGGAGACAAATTGCTCGGCGGCCCGCAGGCAGGCATTCTGGCTGGGGAGGCAGACCTGGTTCAGAAGATCCGCCGTAACCCGCTTTTTCGCGCTCTACGCGTAGACAAACTCACCCTGTCGGTGCTGGAGTCGACCCTGATCTCCTACCTGAAGCAGCGCGAGGCAGAAGACATTCCTTTGGGGCAGATGCTTCATGCGCCGTCCGCCCGCATTGGTCAGCGTGCGCAAGCCATTGCCAGCCAGCTCACGCTGCCTGGTTCAGCTGAACTCCGGATTATTGACGGCCAGTCAATGATTGGAGGCGGTTGCACGCCGGATCGAGGCATTCCCACCCGGCTTCTAGCTCTGTCTGACCGCGACCTTTCACCCTCAAGAATGGAGGCGCGGTTGAGAAGCGGCGCCCCGCCTGTTCTCTCCCGCCTGGAAAACAATTGCCTGCTGCTCGACCTGCGCACGGTGTTTCCAGAAGATGACGGGCTCGTGCTGGAAGCCCTCCGAAGACTTTTCACGACCCCGTAGGGGCCGACGTGAGGAGGCGGGCAGTCTTATTCTCTCCTCGATCGCACTTTGCTTATCAGATGTTGAGAACGTTGGCAGGGAAGCCTCATTAAGGAATCATCCGGATCTTAAGAAGATACTTGGCCACGGGGTTCAAGCCCTCGGCCGAACTGCCATAAAGCTTCACCTCATAAACACCTTCATTCAGAAAGGACTGATGCACGCGGATGAAAAAGTTGCTGAAGCGGTCCTGCGGCAAGCCTTCTCCCCGCCAAAGGATCTCGCCACCGTAGTGCGCTATTTCGACGGCGTAATGCGGGTGCTTTGGTACTCCTTCTCCACTCTGTGAAGAGCCAGCTTTGAAACTGCTCAGCTTGGCGCAACTCCAGCAGTCCCTTATAGACAGAAAAGAAAACCTCTTGGGTTAGTTCCTGGCAGTCTTCCAGCGGCAATCCCTTGCGCTGGAAAAAACGGCACACCTGCGCATAGAAGCGTTCGAACAGAAGTTGAAGATTTCTGTCCTGATCGTGGCCTTGCTGAAACTCGGCGACGGCGAATTCCGTGGACTTCTCCACAACTGCAGCCATTCCTCAACCCATCTTCTTGATCCACCTCGGGCGGGTTTCGTTTCCGGGCTTGGCTGCTCTTATGTCACCAGCTTCCACGGAGCGCGATACTCGCGCAAAACGTGGCTCTGCGCTTCCTTGTCGCCAATGATCATCTCTTTTTCGACGTCCCACTTCACCTGGCGACCCAGGCGCTGCGCGATGTTTCCGAGATGGCAAGCGATCATCGAATTATGCCCGATCTCTAGGTCGGAGTTCGGCCGCTTGCGCGAACGCATGCAGTCGATGAAATTCTGAACATGCAGCAGATGCATGTCGCCGGAAGCGGAGCGGCGCGGGACGCCGGCTGACTTGTAGATCCTGCCGGGTTTGTCGATGCGGTCCGTTTCCGGATAGACCTCCCAGCCGCCACGCTCGACCACCAGAACGCCTTGCTCACCATGGAACTGCACGCCATGCTCGCGCGCTTCCGGACCGCGTCCGACGCCAAGTGCATGCTCCCAGATCATGCTGAATCCTGGAAATGCCCACATCACCTGCTGTGTGTCTGGCGTTTCCATCGCGTCGTTGGGATATCCGAACTTACCGCCAATCGAGACTGCTGAGCTGGGCGCTTTGATACCCATAGCCCAATTGGCGATATCGATCATATGAGCGCCCCAGTCGGTCATCAGGCCGCCGGAATAATCCCAGTACCAACGGAAGGTAAAGTGAAAGCGGTTCAGGTTGAAGGGCCGTTTTCTGGCGGGTCCCAGCCACATGTCGTAATCCACACCCGCTGGAACCGGAGCATCGGGCTGCACGGGAGTCTCACCCTTCCAGTCAAGATATGCCCAGGCACGTACAAGGCGCACCCGACCCAGCTTTCCGCTTTTGACGTAGTCGACCGCGTCGGCGTAATGTGGAGCGCTGCGCTGCTGAGTGCCCATCTGCACCACGCGGTCATGCTTCCGCGCCACGTCAACCATTACGCGGCCTTCGCCGATGCTGACCGACAGCGGTTTTTCCACATAGACGTCTTTCCCCGCCTGGCAAGCCATCACCATGGGCAGTGCATGCCAGTGGTCTGGAGTGGCGACAATCACCGCCTCGAGTTCCTTCATGTCCAGCACCTTGCGAAAGTCGCGCGTAGTCAAGCCGGGAGTCTGAGAGGTTGGCTCGACAATCTTTTTCATGCCTTCGGCAACCTGCGAATCATCCACGTCGCACAGCGCCACACATTCAACGTCTTTCACTTTCAAAAAGTCGCGCAGGTCGGAACGGCCCATGCCGCCACAGCCGATGAGCGCCACGCGGATGCGGTCGTTAGCTCCGAGAACTCGCGAATATGCAGCCGCAGAAATGGGCCGTGCCAGCAGCGCTGCTCCGGCTGCGCCTAAGCCAATAGATTGTTTGAGAAACTTGCGTCGAGCTTTGTCTTTCATAGCAGCCTCCTCACTTACAGGGTGTACATAATCTTGCAAAAGCCAGGAATGGGTCTTGAAGGCAAACTTTCAGAAGCGGAACCTCGAAGGAATGATCCACTGCAGCGCGGCCAGACGCACGGCTCAAGTGCGGGGCTCCGCCCTAATTGATCGCGACTCAGGGGTTAGATTATGCGGTTTTGTACTGCCTCGCAACCGCAGAGTGCATTCCTGCCAGGACCCCGCCAAACCCCTTTCTGAATACCTGACGGATCGACCTATCGAACTGCGGAGGGCCAGTGAGTATAGCCCGCGTGTCACAGGGCTAGAACCAATTCATTCACTTTCGGGATTTTGACGGCCTTCCAGTGGCTTTTGGCTGCTGGGCGCGTTATGATTTCTCCATCAGATGACCTTTGGTTTGGCTGCCATGTCGCCACAGCTCTTCTCACCGAAAGTGCGGCGCTTTCTGCTGCCGTTTTCGCTTACCACTCTCTGCTGGAACAGCGAGCGGCCAGGTTTCGGATCACAAGACGGAACGGCGCAGCCGGTAATTGTCCAGGTGAATTCTCCCGATCAGATCGAGTATCGCTATGAGCAATCTGAAGGCGAATGCCGCAATGCGGCAGGACAGAAGGGAACCAATCCGCGACTATTGGCTCCATGCGGTGATTTGGCTGGCGCCGACTTGAAAGGATTTGATCTTCGGGGAAAGGATCTTTCGGGCGCCCGGCTACGGGCCGCAGACCTGGCTGGGGCCCGACTCAACGGAGCGGTTCTGCGAGGCGCCGATCTGTCGGAGGCGAATCTGGCCGACGCGAACCTGACTGGCGCCGATCTTAGCGGAGCCACACTAGCCGAAGCGAAGCTCCTCAATGTCATTCTCGAAAAGACTGATCTCTCTGGGTCCGACTTTCGCGGCGCGGCACTTCACCACCTGAATCTCCGCGGCACGAACTTGCGATCGGCAAACTTTTCCAACGCAAGATTTTTCAAAGTGGATTTGAATGGCGTGGATTTGCGGCAGGTTTTGCTCCGCGGCGCCGATTTGGCTTGGTCGAAGCTGAACCGCACGAATCTGAGCGGAGTCGATCTAAGTGGGGGTTGGTTCGATCAATCCGAATTAACAGGTGTCTGGCTCGAGCAGGCCAATCTGGAACACGCAAAGCTCGTGCAAGCAGACCTCAGCGACGCCTCTCTGGCGCGCGCAAGATTCCACAAAGCAGAGCTAAGCCAGGCCAGGTTTCGTCGCGCACGGATGGAAGGCGCCGACTTGAGCGAAGCAAACCTGGTGGCTGCTGACCTCAGCAACGCCAACTTAAACCAGGCCAACTTGCGCGGCGCGAATCTGATGAACGCCAGCTTCCGTGGCAGTCTGCTGCAAGGCGCCGACCTGTCAGGCGCCACGCTGCTCGGTGCCGACTTTCAAAAGGCCGATCTGAGAGGCGCCAATCTCCAGGAAGGGTTGGTCGGAGAACGAGGGCCGACTCTTGCTCTGCGAGCTCTTGACGTGCATTTCCGGTCTGCGAATCTTGCGGGGGCGTTATTTGATGACAAGACACAGTTGCCCTTTGATGCAGCAGAAGCGGCCAGCCGCAAGATGGTGAACAACGGCAAGACGATGAACAAGAGTTTGAAGAAGACCATCAAAGCGGTACCGTTGGAGATCGGACCGAAATAGATTTGTTTTCGAATGTCCTTGGAGGAAGGAGGAGGGAGCGCGCTTATCTTGAAATTCCCTTCCTAATTGGCCGAATGAGTTTCGCGACAGAGACGTCTTATGCCGTGCCGTTCGTGCCGTTGAGCACTTTGACTTCAACTGTCTGCATGCCGTCCAGTCGGCTCTTGACGCTGACAACGAGTCCTTCGATACACTGATTGGATGGGTTTTCTTCCGGCTGGAAGTCCACACGAAGCGGTTGGTGTTCCGCTACAGGCCGAAAGAGGGAAAAGGAAAACTCAGACTGATCGAGATAGAGCAGGTGGGCTTTTTCGCTGAAGGGAGCGCCGAACATGTCTTTACCACTGACGACAATCTCGGAATTATCTGACACGGCGTTCGCGGTCATCTCAGACTCCTTTGTGCGAGAGTTTAGGGCGCGCAGGGCCTGGTTACAATCACCTAGAGTGTTGATTTTGCCTAAGATAAGTGTACTAGTACTAAGAGGCGATGGGACCTGCAAAAAGAGTCCGCTTGCAGCAGACTGAGTACCTCTCTGAAATAGTTAAGAGTAGTTATCTAAGTTAGTTGGACTAAACCGCTTTCGCGGTAGGGGGTGATCCGGAAAGGAATTGCTTGATTTCGACGGTGCAGCTGATAGCATGTGTGGTGAATATGGAACTT
>JAKEER010000253.1 GCA_022616615.1 Acidobacteriota bacterium | reverse complement strand
CCCGAAGCGCAAGCGAGGGTAATTGCGACTGACCCTCGCTGGCGCTTCGGGCTTTCAGACCTCGCGGAAACGAGAACAAAATTCTCGTTGTAACGTACATAACCGGCTAACAAGTTGGGCTCTTTCAGCCATCGCCTTGGAAAACCGGTTGGGAGCCTGATCTGCAGATCCCCGGTAAGCAGAAGCGTTCCTAGCATGCTTCCCACAGAAGACAACCTTGTAGAGCGGCAGGCTCAGCCGGTTATATGCGTCGCAACGAGAACTTTGTTCTCGTTTTGGTGGAGCGGGCGCTCCTGCGCACGCTAGCTCAACGCGCGACGGAGCGCGCGTTCCACCCGGGATATCAAGGGCGACAGCCCTTGGCCAGTTAGTGCTACTCCCCTCGGCTGGGGCAATGGTCCAGCAGATTCGATCCCCTCATTAGAAGACAACTTACTGGTGTAACTTGCCGGGCTATCGATTCTTTGCGAGACTGCGAAGGCGTTCCTCGACCCAGGGAATCACGATCTCACCATGCCAGACGTGTGGGCGTGGCACGTATTCGATTTTCAGTTTGTCGGCAACACCGAATCGCTCATAGGCCTGGCGTATTCTCTCGTTTGAAGATTTTGCCTGGTCGGGACCATGCAAGTACTCAGAAACCATGACCAACGGCGTGGGCACCATAGCCGCAATGCATAGGTCCCAATCGAGGTCGACATAGATCCCGGGGAGCATTCCCGAAGGCTGTCTCTTATGAGCCGTTGGACCGAGCCTCTCTCGAGAAGCCGTGGAGGTGCCAGAAATCCCGGCAACCTTTACTCGACGGTCCAAGGTGGCCAGCCAAGCAGTCAACGTTGCGCCAGCGGAGAATCCAACACAGCCGATTGTGTTCTTCTTGACTTCAGGCCGGCTTTCCAGATAATCGAGCGCCCTCATTGCGTCAAAGACGCAAAGGCCAAGGTAGGTTCGCCCCAAAGGAATTGCCATGAGTCCGCTGATTTCGCGCCAGTCCCATCCGGGCGGGCCCGTGTACTTCTCCCAGTGCCTGCGTTCACCTGAGTCTCGCAGATCAATGGCGAAGGTGACGAACCCTCGCTTGGCAAACTCCCTTGCATAGTCGTCGCGATACATTGCCAACCCTTCAGCGGCTGAGGGATTAAGGCTCGTTTCACCGGCCAATTCATCCTTGGCTCCCGGCACGTTGCCGTGCAGACAGAGCACAGCAGGGGCGGGATTCTTAGCAGATACCCCATCAGGAATCAGCAAGAGACCAGGAACGTCAGCATACGGTTCGCTTGAGTAGACTATCCGTTCCACTCTGTAACCTTGCCGATCGCCTAGAGGGGTTGCCCGAGGGTCCAGATCTGCCGGCTGGCAATTCGGCAACCCTAGTGCGGCATAGAGTCGCGCCGCCACCTTCTCACGCCATTCCGGGATCTGAGCCTTGTTGTCAGGGAGTTGAAGGGTTGCCTTGGTCTCCCTATAGAGGTTCCGATAGTACTCAATTGAAGAAAACTTGGGATTCTTCGAGGACCTGAGTGAACTGTCTTTGTGCTCAAGCTGTTGTCCCAATGGGACAGAAGCGCTCCTCGGCCAAAACAGCACCCCCGAAACGGACAAAAAGACTAACAATCTCTTCATGGCAAAGTTTTCTCCTACTTTGAGCGTCTAGCAGAGAAACGATCAAACAAGTCCCATAGCGCAGGGCGCTGTCAAAGTCATCGCTTTGACCCAACCACCGGTGTCAGCCGGTGGGCCAAGCTTCCACTGTGACCTTTCCCGATGCCGCAGCCAGCGCGCCTATAGCGCGCTGGCTGCGGCATCGGAAGCAAGCAGGGGCCCAGTACCTCCACCACTGGCTTACGCCAGCGGTTGGCTAAACGCGCTGATTCTGACTTTGACGGAACCCTGTCTCATAGCGGCGCCTCCATTTCGTTCCTACAGTGGTCTTCCTCGCTGGAGCCATACCAGATCACGGACGCAATGAGTAAATGTGTATGGGTGTCCTTTCCAGGGAGTAAGCCCTCCGCGCACTTACACCGTAAACCACATTGTCTCGTCCTAGTGTCAACGCTGTCAGGTAAAGATGACCGGGAATGGGATTGCCGAGACTGACAGGTTGCGTTCGTCGCGGTCCATACACCAAAAGGACGTTTTCATTCTCCTTGAGAATTCCGCTGCGGCCAACAATTAGCTCCTTCGTTTCTGTAAGAACCAGTGAAACACCGGGACCCGGCTTCACTTCTGTATAGCGCGTCACGAGAACAAGACGGTCAGCATCCGGCTCCCAGCGCAGCAGGCGACCGTCGTGGAACAGCGCATATACTCGGCCTTCCGGACCCTGGAGAAGCCAGCCTCCCTGAGGTGTCTTCTGCTCTTGCGGCTTGAATTCAATGTCCGAGATCAGCACCTGATCCGCGGCAGGTAAGTAGCGAAAGAGATGACCTCCCGCGACTCCAAGGAGCTTGCCGTTTGAATCTGAAAGAATGGTTGAGGGCTGATAGCATCTGCCATTAAGCAGAAAGTTTCCTTTGTTGACCACCTTGTCCATACTAGGTTCGGCAAAGAATAGATGACCCCTCTGGCAACCGTACACTCTTCCTTTTGCCCAAGCTGTTACCTTGCACGTAGCGGAGAATCCACCTGGTACCGGAACCCCGAGATCCGTTGTCGTTTTACTCTTGGGGTCAAACACGAAGAGGCGACCTTCTGGCCTGTAGAGACCACCGAAAATGAGGCCATCTGGTGCTGCGACCAGATCGTGGAGGTGATTATGAGGCGGACTCGGCGATCCAAGGTCCTGAACAACTCCTGCTTCTGGATCGTATGAGAAAAGCCGCCCGCCAGGATAGGTACCACCGTAAAGAAGCCCATCTGTGCCCTGAACCAGACACATGGGGTAAGATTCTGTCAGCAGCATAGGCCCGTGGTCGTGGATCTTCCAACTGCCGCGATCTATTGTCTTAGCCGGCCATTCGTAGTTCCTGTCTTCAATGATGTGAAGAGGGTAATGCAACACTTGTTTTGGCGGTGAAACTACAGGCACAGACGGGAACCAGTTGCGAAGCAATTTGCGTCCACTGTCACGTTCTTCAACTCTTATCTCCACATCAAGTGCACGAGCTTTCAAAGAGTGAGGAATTCTTAGGGACTGAGTCATATTGAGTCTCTGCGGCTCAAGCTCTTGGGAATCAGAAGCGACCACTTCTGTGCCCTCATAGGCCGTCACAAGCAGGCGCAAGGGGTGTTGACTTGCGTCGGAGAAGTCCACAGAAAAAGAGAAGGTGTTCACGCCATGGACGAGGTGTTCGGGCGGGGCAACTCTCCCCCAATGTGTCTCGTTGGCAGCCTCGATAACACGGTTCCGATCCTTCGCTGGAGAATAGTCGTCAACCGGAAACACGAAAAGATTGTCCGGCTTCGGATGGAGTTCAATCCGGGGAGACCTCGCAGCAAATTGCAGGGAGCCTAAGCGTGGAATTCCCGGTGCATCCCGATGGAAATAGGTCCAACTGCTCACCTCCGGTCTGCCGCCTCCATGCGACTCGACTCGGACTATGTTGGCTCTCCATACCTCGTTCTTGGGCGCTCCCTCTCGCCCCAGGGCGCGGAATGGTATCTGGAGCGATGCCTTCCAGCTACCACTATCGCGTTCTGTTGAAAAGATAACATCGCTAACTGCCTCTACGACACTTCGATGACCGTTGTTCAGCAGTAGCCAGACAGCTTGACCGCCTCCGGCTTTACATTCAAAACTATGAACTCGTGACTCCCCCTCAGGCTGAAGAAAAAAAGTGAACTGGTCGCCGCGGTTGTCGAGGGCTCCCAAATCCTCACAGATGACTTCAAGGCAAAGGTTCACCTGGTTCCACCACAAGGTGGCGATAGTTTGGTGACGTGCCGGAATCCCCTCAGGAATTGTGAACTTTGCTTGTTGATTGAACCAAGCGGCACGAAGAAACGGTCCCAGTTGCTGTGCCATGTCTCTGCTGTTTGCTTTCGTCACAGTAGCCAGAGGAACATGCGCCTGAGCAGCGGCATTCACGTCAATGAAATCCACCGCCTCTCCCGCCAAAAGCTGAATCGATTGTGACGCAAAATAACGAACTGGCTCCATGGGATCGGTATCAACTAGGTCGCGAAGCTGAGGAAGACACGACAACGACTTAAGTAGACCAAGCGTTTCCGCCGCTGAAGCGCGCATCAGGTGACTCTCGTCCTTCAGGAGAGGGCAGATCGCGGAAACCCATCGTCCCACAGTTTGGGGCAAAAACTGCGGGGGCAACAGGACCTCAGTGTCACGCACGCGCAGCGGTACGTTTTGGTTGTAGGGCCGGAGTATTTTCTGGAATGCAAGAATCGCTGTGCGACGAACCTGGTGCGATGGGTGCGCGATCGCCCGAAGAAGGACTGGGGCATCTTCCCAAGTCCCGTACTTTCCAACGACGTAAGAGCTTGCCTCCTTCAGTCGAGCGGACCCAGCCTCTGCTGAGAGGATACTCCTGGCCAATTCCACACTCCGAACTCCGTCAATAAGCATTTGGGTGACATGCTCCTGCTCCGACCCCGCCAGCTTGCTCGGCAAAGACCGGTCATCTTGCCTGGATTCCCCAAACGGAGCGGCCCAATCGGCGAGCCCCACGGTTGCTCCCGCCACAAGGGCGTTTCTAAGGAATTTCCGACGATGGGTTGTTATCGGTCTCACGGGCACATCCTTCGCCAGTTTCCATTCTTGAAGACCATCGAGACAGAGGCTTTGCTTCCTGAACTCCAGACACAGTTGGCACTAATACGACAAGTGGTCTGAAAGTTATGGCGCTCGGGATCAACGAACTGTCGGCTTTTGAAGGGATAATGCATGGATGTCACTATGAGTATCAAGCCTCCTCCAGAATCGTGGCTGCAAGGTATCGTTGCTTGCCGTTGTCTTTCCGGCTGTTGAAGTAATAGGCAATGAAAACCCTTCCATCCTTCAACACGGCGCTTTGCGGATAACCAAGATCGCGCATGGCCCCATCATCCCGCACGATGAATTCCTCAGCCTCGTCGATCCGTGTGCACTCCGCATCTAACAGCCGGGCCCGTACGCCAAAGGGGGCCTGGCGGTAGCCATAGGCCAGGAGAACCCTTCCTCCGGGCATTTCCACAGTAGAGAAAGGATAGCCCCAGAGCTGGCGCCGGCGCAGCTCGCCCCAGGTCCGGCCTCCATCTTGAGAAGTAGCCGTTAGCAAATGCCCTGCTGGATTGGAGTCTCCAGTCCACTGGGACCGTGTGGACTCGGTGGAACCCGTATGGATGCGGATGAAAGCCACGAGTTTTCCGGAAGGCGTCTCATGGACGCAGGTTTCATTAAAAGCGACAAACCCATCCACCCGAACGGACTCAGGGAGATCCAAACGATTCTTAGGTCCCGCGATCTCTCCGGTGAAAGACCAGGTCAACCCTCCGTCATTGGATGTCATCAGGAACACGCGCCAGGGATT
>JAKEER010000252.1 GCA_022616615.1 Acidobacteriota bacterium | reverse complement strand
GCATTCATCCAGCCTACGGTAACCGAAGTCGCGGAATTTGTCCACTACCTCCCTACAGATTCCAGATTTCATGCGCCTGCTGAGGCGGTAAACAAACACGAACAATCAATGCGGCAATTATGGGCACCAACCCAATTGCTACAAAGATGGGATTAAATGAGTGGGTCTTGTCTGCAACAATGCCGGTGACTAGCACGAAAATAAAGCCTCCGAGACCTCCTCCGGTACCGCTAATACCATACACGGATCCAACAAACGCCTGGGGGACGAGATCCGTCGGCAGTGTCAGGGCATTCGCAGTCCACATGCCGTGAGCCATAGTTGCAGCGCTTACAAGCGTCATAAAAGCCACTGAACTCTCCACGAAGGGTGCCGGAACGCTGAGCACCATCATGAGACAGCTGAATACCATGATGCCTTTGCGAGAAGTCGATACTGATAACTTGTGCTTTATGAGTTGATTAGACAGCCACCCTCCCAATAGGTAGCCAAAATCCAAAAAAAATGAACGGAACCATAAGACTTACGCCCATTTCGATAATCTGAAAATGTCTGAACTCAACCAGGTACTTAGGTAGCCATGTCAGATAGAACCATGCCGTTGGTTCCTCGAAAAACCTAGCAAAGGTCAGTTCCAGAATCTGCCTATACTTGAATAGGTCGATCCATCTTGATTCGAAACATTTTTCTGTTTCACCTCGATTTTCCCGTTCAATCTTCTTATCTCCCGACTGGACTAGAGAAGAATCGTGACTATTGTTTCTGTCTGGGCGATATACAACGAGCCAAACTATCAGCCAGAACATGCCAAGCAGCCCAGTTAACATGAACGCCGTTCGCCACCCATAATGCACCATAATGAAGGCTATTGCAGGGGGGGCTACTATAGCTCCAATGCTTCCGCCACTTGAAAAAACGCCCACGGCTAAAGCACGCTCTGCAGCTGAAAAGCATCTTGCTAAAACTTTGACGCCACCAGGAAAATTTCCTGATTCGCCGACTCCAAGAATGAAGCGACAAAAAGTGAAACTAACAATTCCTCGAGCCAGCAGCTTGAGCGGAAGACCAGATGAGTATGGCTAAGGAAAGTCCCCTTGCGATCTCCCAAAAGATCAATCACCTTCCCGGCAAACATTTGACCCATCGCGTAAGCCAGAAGGAACGCACCAGCGATAACAGAAATATCTTTGTTCGAGAAGCCGTACTCCTTCGCAACGACAGGCGCAACCAAGCCAAACGCCTGGCGATCAATGTAACTGATCACTGTAGCAAGAAAAATTAGACTACAGATCACCCATTTCGGTTGAACCTTCATCAAAGAAATGACCTCTTACTCAATTCTTCGCTCCACTCCGCAGTTGACTACCTGTCTTGAAATATCATCCTACCGCGAGAGCAAGATCCCCGTTTGTCAGGAGCGGACATTCTGTGGAGTCAATAAGATGTCTGCCTTGCTCAAAGACTTTCGGTTTTATGGTAAATCTTTTCGAGTTACCTAGTTCGCATTCCTAGGTACAGAAGCGGAGATGCTGATGGATGAAAGAATCGTCGTGCTCACTTGAATCCTCAAACCATGGACAACTTTTTATCCTAAATCCGCTTGGCTGGAGTAACGCCATGCGCACTCAATTTGCAGGCCGATATCTAGCAAAGTGCTGTTGAAGGATTCTCTCCCCTTTATTGATATGGAAACCAAAGAATCTTGTTGTCTTCCTTTGAGCTTTCTCTCGAGAAGGAGTTTGCCTGTGTGTCGTATGCGCTGTAGTATCCTTGTTTCTCATACAGCTCTGCATATCTTGCCACCTTGTCATAATCCAGTTCCACCCCGATCCCCGGAGTCTCAGGCACACCCAGCCGGCCCCGTTTAAACTTTGGTACATTTATAACCACATCGTCGCTAAGCATGTGGTTGTATGTCTGGTTATCGAGCAGGAAATTAGTACTTGAAGCTATAACTTGCATTGCAGCGTAAGTGCTGATGGCAAGGGGACCGACACAATGATAAACGATCGGTACTCCGGCAGACTCTGCAATGCCGGCCGCCTTTTTGAATGCAAGCAATCCCCCTGCCTGGAAGGGATCTGTCATTACCACGTCTGCAGCACCCATCGCCAAAACCTGGTACAGATCCCGGTTAGTCCAGGAGGATTGGTTGGCTGCAATTGGGACGTTCGTTCGCATGCGCAAGACCCGCAACTGGTCGATATCCCGCATGGCTATGGGTTGCTCGACATATTCCAGGTTGTATGGCTCCATCTCCCTTAGAATCCGGAGAGCAGTTCCTGGAGACCATGCCTCATTAGCATCCACTCTTAAGCGAGGTTTGGGGCCGATAGCCTTTCGTATGGCTTGCACGACAGCAATATCAGACTCGTAGTCTAGGCCCACCTTCGTATAAATGGTCCGGAAACCCTTTTCAACGGCCTGCGTTGCTTCTTCAGCCATGAGATCTGGGCTTTTGCGCTGGATGAAGCACATATAGGCAACTTCCTTCCGCAGAGGACCACCAAACAAAATGTGTGTGGGAACTCTCAAAGCCTTTCCCACAATGTCCCACAGAGCCATCTCTACCCCGCCAATAGCAAAGTTGGCCACTGTGACGAAGGAGTAGAAGCCCCCTAGCGAGTATATCTTGTTCACAATTCGTTCTATGTGAAACGGATTCTCTCCCAAAACAAGGGCTCTGATGTTACTTAAGGCTGCCAAAGTTACTTCAGGGGTTGGAGCAGGTAGAGCCTCCCCAATACCAGTAATCCCCTCGTCAGTGAAAACTTCTACGATCGTACTAGTGATTCCTAGACGCCCTCCACCCGACCAAATCTCAGGTTCTCTAAAGGGGATACTTACTGTTGTGAACTTCAAGTCGGTTATCGTCATCTAAATTGTTTCTCCCATTTTTAGCTCAGACCTTTCTTTTGCCAATTTGAGACAAAAAGGGATTATGCACCTAAGGCCCATTCAGATTGATGTTTGGTGCTTTGTCGCCAGTGGTGGTCTCTAAATGCGACCTCACTCGTGGTCTTTTCGGCTGTTCCAGTTCGTAGAATTGATAATCCTTCATCGATGATCTTTATAAAAAGAAGGGGATGATGTCAAATGTTTTTATTGGCCTTGCGATTTACAGAAAAATGACCGATGATTATGGCTTCGTCAATCGTGAAAATAATATCTAATCGATTGAAAAACATCCTCAATGACCAAGCCAAGAGCTACTGACGGATGGGAGGTTTATGGAAATCGAAGTCCTGGAATTATTCAGTCCTAAGGCGGAAACATCTGTGGTAAGAGCGGAACCGCTTTGGAAAATGGTTGCCGATCGATTACGCCAAGAAATCTTTACTGGAAAAAAACTTCCAGGCCAGCGGCTTATCGAAACAAGAGTCGCAAAAGAACTTGGGGTGGCACAATCATCGGTTCGGGAGGCTCTTCACCATTTGGAAAAGGAAGGATTGACAACTCGTATACAAAACATTGGTTGTTGCGTAACAGACCCCAGTGAGGTTCAGGTGGAACAGATGTATGTGCTTCGAGCAGAGATGGAAGGGTTTGCGGTTGAACTACTGGGCAAACGCAATAACAAGGAAGACATCAGAGTCTTGGATGAACAACTGACATCCTTCGAAAAAATACTTACTGAAGGTGATCCCCTTGAGTTTATGATGGCAGATCTTAGATTCCATCATACAATATGGGAGCGCTCTGGAAACGAATTTCTCTCTTCATGTCTTTCACGCATTGTAATCCCCCTATTTGCTTTTTGGGCGCGAAACTTCCTGCCTTACTTTTCCAAAGAACAGCAAGCACAGTCTCACGCCAAGCATGAAAGGGTCGTGGACTTGTTGCGTACCGGCGAGAACTTGACGGCACGCAGATATATGAAGTCAATCGTGATTGAAACCTGGATGCATACATTGGAACTCACTGAAAAAAAATAGAAGAATCCCATTTTATCGAAGGCCTTTACAGACAGATTTCCCTCAGGAAAACCTGGTTCAGCACGATGAGTTCACATCTTTTTGGGAAACAATAATGGCTCTGCCTTCCCCGTCCCCTTCCCGAGGACCCACAGCCGGTCAGCTTTAGCACCGGTGAAGCTTTCTAAGCTCCCGTCTGGCCATCTTACCTTGACTGTTTGGATTTCTGTGGAGCTGCCCAATCCGAAGTGAGTCGCATGATCATTTTGAGACATGTAACTGCTCCCACTTTTGATCTCCCTAATTTGTGTCCCGAGGGAAGTGAGAATTTCGACGCGCGCTCCGATGGCATTTCGGTTTTTCCCAACACCGACGAGCCGAAACTGCACCCAGTGATTCTTATTTGTGCTCTCATTGTGTAGCAGAGTAGGGGGTCCATCGAGATTGTTAATGAGAATATCGATTTTGCCGTCGTTGTCATAGTCACCGAATGCCACGCCTCGCCCCAGCTCCTTTTTCGTTAGCCCAGCTGGCTCTCCTATCTCCGCGAACTTCTTTCCACGATCATTTAGAAAAACTTGGGGACGCTGACGATAGCTTGTTCCAGTATTGCTGTCATCCATCTGGGGATAGACATGACCGTTGGCAACGAAAATGTCTATCCAACCATCGTTGTCAAAATCGCCAAAGCCTGTTCCCCAGCCTGTGTACGCGAAGGTCGCCTGCGCATGCCCGGTAGTCCCACTGACATCAGAGAAAAATCCATTTCGATGGTTTAAGTAAAGAGTGTTGTAGTCGTGCGAGAAATGGGTCACGTAAAGATCGAGCCAGCCATCATTGTTGTAATCTCCTGAATCGACCCCCATGCCCGCTTGTTCCCGCCCATCGGCACTGAAAGCGACGCCAGCCAAAACTCCTTCCTCTGAGAATGTGCCGTTCTTGCGATTCAGAAATAGCAGGTTGGGTGTCGAATCGTTGGCAACATATAGGTCCGGCCAACCATCGTTGTTGTAGTCTCCCCACACCACTCCAAGGCCATAATAGGGGTCTGCGTCCGTTCCTACGGCCTGTGTGGCATTAGTAAATATTCCATCTTCGTTTTGCCTGTAAAACACATCAGGTAAGGGCTTCAGCCCCCGTGGGCCGCAATAGACATCGCGGCCCCGGAATCTGCACAGAAGGTTGCCGCCAGGCAATGCAGGGGGTTCACTCAGATCGAAATCGACATAACGTGCAACATAAAGGTCCAGGTCGCCGTCTCGATCATAATCTGCAAATCCCGCACCGGCACTCCAGCCACCAGTCTTGATTCCGCGGTCATTAATCCGGAAGCTTCCGTCACATTGATTCATGAGAAGAACATTGTAACCATAGTTGGTGACATAAATATCGACCCAACCGTCACCATCTATGTCTGCTGAGCAAACGCCCATGCCCCAGCCTCGGATTCCAGCCCCTGATTTTTCCGTGACATCTTGGAAGGTGCCATTTCCTCGATTGCGATAAAGCCGACTTGGTGGACCAAATCGGCCCGCACCCATATCTTCGAGTGTAGACGCATTAACCAGGAAGATGTCCAGCCAGCCATCGTTGTCGTAATCGAGAAAGGCAGCCCCACCTGACATTGACTCAAGAATATAATCCTTGGCAGGGCCTCCACATATCAACCTGAAATCTCCTAGACCTGCTGAACTCGTAACATCTACGAACGTGATTGAGGAGGCGGAAGACTCATACCCGTTGGGAACGGCGGTTTTCGAATTGGGTACTCTAGAAGGCTGGAACGACGCGAAATTCCCGTTCTGGTGTCCCCCGATGGAAAGAGAACTGATATTGGGTAGATAAGTCACCAGGTACGAAATGAACCAAGTGCAAATTAATGGCGCACAAAGTCGGGAGCCTCGATCCACTCGGTCTCCTCAAAGAATTGACCTTCCCACACATCCTTCCCACACATTAAGAGAGTCTTGAATATCCAAGATTATCCAAGATTCATGAATTTGACTCGAGGTTTGAGGTGAAGGAGCCTAAGGTTGATGAGTTTTCTCCTTGCTGCGATTCTGCTGTTCCTTCCACTTCAAGCGAGTGAGAACCTCGGACTCTTTGGATGCTTCTTCGGGCTTGCCCAAAGCCTGATATGCCTGAATCAATAATAAACGGAATGGGGGGGTCTCCGGCTGGAGGTCCACAGCTTTCCTCAGGACCTCGGTCGCCTCCTGATAATAGCGTCGTTCCAGGTACTTCAAGCCAAGCAATCCCAGGAGGGACGGACTATTCGGCCGAAGCTCAACAGCCTTTCGCAAGGGAGAAATCGCCTCTTCGTCTTTCCCCAGCTGAATCATTACCAAGCCGAGTAATGACTGGGCGTCGTAAGAGTCGGGTCTCAGCCTAACAGCCTTTCTTAGCGCGTCGACGGCGCGAGTCAAGTCCTTAGAAGAAGCCAGACTAAGGCCGATGTTGTAATGCGCCTCAAAGAAAGATGTACGCAGGCTGACGGCGCGCTCCAAAGGCTGCAAGGCTTCGCGATGGAGCCGATTTCTTCCTAGTAACATGCCGAGGTTTAGCAGCAGATCGGGGTCTTGGGAATGCATCAATTCTCGGGCGAAAGCTAGTGCTTCTTCTATTTTGTTTTGCTTAAGGAACGATTCGCACTGAGTGAAGTCCCGGATTGCCTTTTGTTGCTGAGCTCGAAGGTGGCGAACGATGTCAAACTCGCGTTCAGCGTCTAGCTTTCGCCCTGCCAGCGCGTATGCCCGCCCGAGATTGAATCGAGCCTCCGGCTTCTCAGGAAAAAACTCAACAGCCTTTTCAAGATGGACTATAGCTTTATCCACTTTGTCTGCTCGAAGGTAAGCCGAGCCCAAGTGATGATGTGTGTCGAGAATAGGCTTCGTGGTCAGCACTTGTTCAAAGTGTTCGATAGCTTTATATGTGTCCCCTTCATTCAAGAGTATTAGCCCCAGGTAATAATGCGAGTATGAATCAAATGGTTCGAGTCTAAGCTCCCTCTTGAAGGCGAGCCGAGCCTCGTTGAATTGTCCTAGTCTCCAGTGGCAGTAACCTACTTGGTTGTGGGCGCCGCTAAGCGAAGGGTCTAGAACGATGGCTTTCTTGAGTTCATCAATGCCTTGGGAATACTTTTCTTGGTCGATAAGTGATTGCGCCTCAAGTAAATGTCGTTCTTGCATGGGTTTCTGCGCGAAAATAGAAAAGTCAAAGCAACACACCAGCAAGAAATCCAGAATTGCGCATGCAGTGATATTTCGCATTAGAGGCAATCGCCCAACAATGTAATCGTAGAAGATTATCCTTGTTCTAGATAAGAAGATTGTAGGCATGTTGAGCGGAGAATTCTCACGGGGAAAGGCCCCGAAACTGCAGCGGAAAGGCCATTCGCTTGATGCTGTAAGGTGAATGATTGTGGTGCCACCCACCGTCGACTAGGATGGTGGTTCCTGTTATGTAAGACGCGTCGTCACTTGCTAGCCATACAATGGAACGGGCGATTTCATCGGCCGTACCCCATCGACCCAAGCAAATAATATCCTCACTATATTTTCTGAGAGCTTCCTCTTCATCACTACCATTGCTTGTGTCACCAGAGGCAAACTGACGACTCATCTCCGTGTCTATGGCGCCAGGATTGATTGCGACAACTCGGATTCCAGAAGGTCCAAAAAGAACCGCCAGTTCATACGTCATCGCATCGAGCCCTCCCTTGCTGGCCTGATAGGCAGGAACACAACCCGTAGCTTGCCGCGACACGAGGCTTGAGACGTTGATAATGACTCCCTTTCCCTGGCGTGCCATTTGTTCAGCGGCCCATTTCGCCAAGAACATAGGGGTCGTTAGATTCACACGGAGACTCCTTTCCCAGTCCTCCAGGCTGATCAACCGCATTGTCGTGAACACTGCAACCGCAGCGTTGTTGACCAGAACATCAAGTCGGCCGAAATAGGCAATTGTCTGCTGCAGAGAGTTTTGGGCGTCTTCTATGTGGAACAGATCGCAAACATGCGTTAATGGGGTTCCACCTGTCGCTTGGATTTGACTGGCCACATCTTTCAGCTTGTCACCGGAGCAGTCCAGCAGGGACAGGTCGTAACCACAGCGTGCAAACTGAATTGCTGTGGCTGCTCCAATGCCTTTCGCTGCACCGGTTACTAGGGCTACTGGCTTATCACCCATGAACAGCTCCAAGGTCTCAATGCACAATCGCTGATACTTATGATCCTCTTCACAAACACTCGAAGCAAAGACCCCGCTGCATATATTCGGTTATCATCGCCGGAGGTGATTGAATGAAAGGTCATTAACCATATTTCTCAGAGCTATCCTCTACAAGTGTTCCTTTCAGTGATTGTTCATGGCTAATTCGAAATAATTGGATAGCCTAGTTGCGAAACCGAGTATCCGGCTACCAGAGAAATGAACGCGGAATTGACCCAGATATCAGAACTCAAAAATTTCAAAGCACAAACAAAATATCGAGTCCCATGAGTCAGATTTTCAGCAACGGGAACACTTCATCCGGCTTTGTACAAAAGCCTGTTGAAAGAGAAGTACCTAAGGTTCCACCGGGCTCAATCCACTTCAGTTGATTGGTCTCGACAAGTCGTTCGAAAGGTTGAATTGGAGACGTGCTGGGTTGCGCGGTTATTGTATGGCCTTGTCCCCAAATTGGATACTGTTTGAAGCCTGAAGTGCTCACCCAAGACCAAACCCATGGAAAGAACGCTTCGTCCCACCTCATTCCAAACCCGAGTTGTTCAGATTTATTCCAGAGACAGCTCCAGCCTATCTGGAGATCCGTCGCCATGACATCATGCTCAATCTGGCTTCCTCGATCAGGCACTCTACTACAGTCTCTCATGCAGTTCCTATTCTGCTCGGGAGCAAGGGGCCATTGGCCTTCATAACCCGGAGTCAACTGGGATAACTCAGGAACGTCGCTGTGAGGTACCACCAATGTGCGGGCGGGAACGCGCAATTCTGAACCACGAATAAAGGGGCCCCCAAATGACGGATGATGGAGCCATACTACCGGTAATCGAATTTCACTCTCATTAAATAATTCTTCCCTCCATTGCAGGATCATTGATCCTGACTTCAGACTCCATTCACGCTCGAGCCTTAGAGGTGTGCGTACGCTCCGTCCGATAACCCTGATTGTTACAAGCTCGGCAGAGGTTTCCATGGTTCCCACCTTCCAGTGGAGGCTTTGCATTTCCCCGTGAGCGCCGATAGGGGCTCCATAGTACGTAGTTGGGAAGAAACCTGTCGGCATCGAGATAAACCACCCACCATGGAAAGTGTCGTAAAAGCTACTCAATTCGTCATTATTCTGGTCTAGCGAGTTCTTGTTGGGAGGCCATACTCGCGGATTTTTCCAGAGAACGTCCAAGTCGGTTGTTTTGTGGCGGAACTCAATGATATCGGCGCCGTGTTCCGGCCAAACCACTACTCTAATCTTCTCATTTTCTATAGCGAACAAGTTGAGACCGCACCACTGAAAAAAATTCAACCGGGGACCATGAACGCGATGCTGTATCTCGAACTGCATTTCAATTCCATTCACTAAAAAAATCCTAAAAAACTTTCATTGAATTAAGCCCAGTCTGAGGAATAAGCCTCGAATCCACTGAAATGTGAATACCCCTTAACTTTGTTTCGTGGATACCCCAGAGCGACAAGGTACCACTGGACAAATCTTTCGACTTGGTCCAGCTCGACTGGGCTATAGGGTCCTGGTTCGTACCTGCTGGAGTTCACTCCCCGTTGGTTGTTCTCGCAAAGCTGAATGTCTTGTTCAGTCGTGATCCGCCAAAATGCAGTAACGCGGTCTATATCGTAATTGACTCCTTCTACTGCGTCCTCGCGCACGAACCAATTGAGCTCATACAGAGTTAGATTGGGACCGACAGGCTTCATGTTTAATGTGACGGCATAATCGCTACAGGCTTGGAGGGAAAAAATGGGATTGATGTTCACGCCGAGTATTCCCATGTCGTGATGGGGCAGATCTCCCATGACGGGGGCAACGGGCTTGCCGTCAAGGCTCTCGGTCAGGTAGCCCTTCTTTAGTACGTAGCGGCAGCAACGGTGGAATCTGTCAATGCTGAAATCCACTAACTTGGTCTCTATCCCGATACTATTCCAATACTCCCAGCGCTCTGCTTGATGGGCTTGCTGTTCCTCCCAGGCTTTCGCCGAGACCATAACAGGATGCGATAGAGTCACGGAACAGAACTCTGGGTGACCGCCGGGACAGTGATAGCATTCCTTGTAGTTCTCCATAACCAGCTTCCAGTTGGCCTTCACTTCATAGCAGATCGTATGGCAAATCTTGGCTTTCTCCAGACCATGAGGTTTGAGCTGAGAATCAATATCTTTTATCACCGAGTCGAAATCGGGCGGATTCTCATTGAGGCAGACGAATATTAATCCTTCAAGAACCCGTACGTGGACGGGATGCAAACTAAAGCTCAATTTGTTGAAGCCCTCTGGCATATGCTTGGCCCCAATTAGCGTGCCGTTGGTGTCGTATGTCCATTGGTGATAGGGACAGACCAGTTTCTGGACACGGCCCGTCAGCTCCAAGCAGATTTGCGATCCTCGATGCCGACAGACATTAAACATGCCATGGAGTTGGCTATCCTTCCCTCGGATGACGATTATCGAATCTGTCCCGATTGTGAAGGTGAGGAAATCTCCAGGGTGCCGTACCTGACTGACGTGTCCCGCATATAGCCAATACCTTTTGAACACTTTGTCCATATCAACGCGGAAGATCTTCGGGTCAGTGTAGAACGACTGCTCTAAAGTGAAGCCGGTCCGACGTCGAGCCATTAATTCGTCGACATCCATTCCAGCCTGTTCCCGATTGACTGATTGCATTTCTTTTCTCCGAAATTGGGAGTTAGCTAGCTGCCCATTTTCCAGGACAAACCATCATTGTATCGATGAAAGATTAATTTTCTCAAGAGAAATTTTTGCAGTTGCCGCCCTGTGGCCCCGGAACAGGCCCTTTGATTGTATACCTTTAATATATTAATATTAATTGACTTAGGTTGTTTAATCACCGATTGTGAGGGGATGGTTCATTTTTTTCTTGACACCACAATGAAATCAAAATAATCTTTGATCGATTTTACAAGCAGACTCATCATCGATTCTAATTCTCTTTAACTCCTTAGAACAAACTGCAGCGAGCGACGGGCTAAAGCTGTCGCCAGCTAAACCTTAAAGGGGGGAAACGGTATGAAGAGTATGCTAACACTCTTGTGCATCATCGTGACAATTCATCTATCAGTTATGCCGATGAGCGTCCATGCTCAGACAGCTGCAGGCACTTTCACCGGGATAGTGACAGATCCTTCGAAAGCAGTAGTCCCCGGTGTGGAGGTGACTGCTACCAATCAGGCTACCGGGTTAACCCGCACAGCCATCACCAACAATGCGGGAGAATACCGATTAGCATTTCTGCCAGTGGGCGTCTACAACTTGCAGACACAGCTTCTGGGCTTCAAGACTCAGATCGTCCGCGACATTAAACTCGAAGTTCAACAAACCATCCGAGCGGATTTCCAACTGGAAATCGGAGAAGTGGGGCAGACGGTCAACGTGGAGGCTCAGACCCCGCTGTTGGAAACTGAAAAAACCGATGTCGGCACAGTTATCTCCAACCAGCAGGTTTCGACGCTGCCTCTAAACTCACGCGAGTTCATGCAAATGATATATCTGACTCCTTTTACCATTGGGGCCGCACGGGATTACCGTTCTTTCTCAGCTTTTCGGGACACTCCCGTTCCCTCAGGAGGGGGAGCTCGACCCGAGGACAGCAATTATCAAGTCGATGGTTTTGAGAACAGAGAGGGTACTTTCAATAACGTTTCGGTGATGCCCGCAGTCGAGACCATTTCGGAGTTTAGGGTACAAACCGGCGCAGCGGATGCGAGCTTTGGGCGCAGCCCCGGAGCTATGATCAACGTGGTCACCAAAAGTGGTACCAATGAGTTTCATGGCTCCCTTTATGACTACCTGCGCAATGATGTTTTTGATGCTCGACCGTTTTTTGCAGCGGGGAAGTCCCCGTTGAAACGGAACCAATTTGGTGGATCTCTCGGTGGCCCGATTGTTAAGGACAAGGTCCTCTTTTTTGCGAACTATGAGGGGCTTCGACAAAGAGCAGGAGGCAGCCCCACCATCGGCCGGGTGCCTACGGGGGATGAACGCAACGGTTTGTTCTCTATACCTATCAGAAATCCCTTGTCTGGGGAGGAATTCCGTAAAGTGGGTGACAAATGGCAGATCCCAGCGGATCTGATTAATCCGATCTCCCAGAAGCTTCTTCAGTACTGGCCACTCCCGAATTACGCCAGCGGAGGTGTATCCAATTGGCGGTTCCTGAGTGGCAGTGTCCCCACAAACCGCGATAATTACAGTTTCCGCGGGGATTACAACATTCGAAGTGGCGACAACCTTTATGTTCGCTATGTACTGAACGACGATTTGTTTTCCCAACCGGGGAGGTTTCCCAGCCAAGCCGGACAGCAGATAAACGAGCTAAAAGCCTGGAGGTTGGGAGGGCATTATAACCATGTGTTTAACCCCGCTGTGGTCAACGACTTCGGTTTTGACTATATGAGATATTCTGAGTTCACCACCAACCCGCGCTCCTTTGGGGAGAACATCTACCGTTCAGTGGGTATCATCAATACGTTGGCTGATTCTGTTCCTTTCACCACAGGAATCCCTAGTATTGGCATTACCGGGTATTTGGATCCGGGAGACGTAGGAGGGGCTCATCAATTCACCCACCTATATGAATTTGTTAACAACCTCAGCTGGCAGCGTGGTAGTCATTTTTTCAAGTTTGGAGGAAGTGCCCGCAACACCGATCAGAGTATATTCTGGCAAGTAGTTCCAGGAAATACCAGCTTCTATAACGCCTATTCTGGGGACAATTTCGCGGACTTCCTTCTCGGTCATCCTTCGTACACCTTCAAAGCGGTAAGGTTACAGCCAGGAGCATCTAATATCAAAAGCTTTGCAGCCTATTTCCACGATGACTGGAAGGTCACCCCTAAGTTGACGATAAACTTCGGTTTGCGATGGGATGTAGAACCAGCCTTCGAGTCCCCGTTTCATGATGTTGCCACCTGGGACCACGGTAGGGGGATGATGCTGCTTTCGGAACATACTGACAATCGGGGTCCCATCGAGGCTTTCTACCGAGACATTCGTCCCGATATCAAGATTGGGTTTTATCCCCAGAAAACGGCCTATGATGCCGATAAGAATAATTTCCAACCGCGCATTGGAATGGCCTACCGGCTGAGGGATAAGACGGTGCTTCGAGTCGGAGCAGGCGTGTTTGTCGGCGCCCCGCTGGCTGCTCTGGGATCGTGGGACAACGAATTCGCTCCTAACTTCCTGTATCCCCAGTGGGTGGCCAATAGTACCAGTCCCATTATCACTTTGGCGGACGGGCGGCAAATTCCGACAAGCTACAATCCGGAAGGTAATGCAGGAGGCCCCGAATCCACAGCATGCTGTGGTATTCCGCTGACGCTCTTTACACGTCTTGACCGTTCCTTCCCTTATCCGTTGACGTATCAATGGACAATGGGCTTACAACGCCAGCTGACCCAAACATTGGTGCTAGAAGCACAGTATCTCGGATCGCGCACAAACCATTTGCTGGGATACGACAATCTCAATGTTGCCAATGCACCTTCTCCCGATCCGATTCAGCCTCGGCTTCCCTATCCGTCCTTCTTCAGAATCATGGGTAGCATTAATGGGCAAGATGCCTGGTATCACGGCCTGGGAGTAAAAGTCCAGCAGCGTCACAGCAACGGGCTTTCTTATCTTGCCAGCTACACCTGGTCGAAGGCGTTGGATACCGGCTCCACCTTAAATGCGTCGCCTGAATGGACCGATCCGCTCAATAGGTGGGCCACGGCGAAGGGGCCCTCATCCTTCGACGCGCGGCAGCGATTCGTTGTCAGCTATCAGTATGAGTTGCCTTTGGGTCGAGGTAAGCGCTTTGGCAGTCAGATTTCGGGCTGGCTTGATCAGTTCGTAGGGGGTTGGGCGGTCGCTGGCATTAGCTCGTTTCAAAGTGGATTCCTTTACAGTCCTTCAATGAGGCTGGGGCGCGTTAATATTTGCGCCGGTTCCTGTGTGGCACGCCCAGATCGCGCAGCCGACGGAAACCTTCCAGACAGTCAGCGGACCCTCGGTCGTTACTGGGATAGAAATGCGTTCGTGTTACCCGACCCCACTAATCCGCGCATCGGAAATGCGGGTAGAAACATTTTGCGGGGTCCGGGTATCAATAACTGGGATCTGGGTATCTTCAAGAGGTTCCGAGTAGGAGAGAACAAGATTGCAGAGTTTCGCTATGAGACGTTCAACACCTTTAACCACCCTCAATTCGATGCACCTAGCTCGTCCACGGAGAGTAACTTTTTCGGCGTTATTACCAGCGCAAGAGATCCTCGCATATCCCAGTTTGTCCTCAAGTTCCTCTTTTGAACGAATGGAGGGGGGCCCTAGCCCTGTTCCCATCTGAATGCCTGAATGCCCGGATGGGAAAGGCCTAGAGATGAGTCGGCAAGCTGCAGTTCCTTGGGCCTATAGCTCATTGCTGAAATGCTGTTTGGTGCTAAGAACGCCTCCCAATGTCTTTGAAGTCACGCTCATAAGGATTTTTTGCAGAGCATCTGCTGCCAAATATCTCCTCGTGCACCTTCGTCTTCAGCCACCAATTGCTCAGTAGCAACAATGAAATCTAGAATGGTCGTGCTCGCCGCGTTTGTCTTGTGTATGACAAGGCCTTTTTCGTTCACGAATCTTGGTCAAGGTTCAAAGTCAGCCACATCCAATAAATCGAAGGGTGACTTTTTTGAATATCTAGTCTGTCCAGCAGGACTCGAGAATGCACGTAATACAGAGGCCTCTATTCTCCAACTGAAGGATGGTCGTCTTCTGATGGCCTGGAGTGACTTTTATACGAATAATTCCAGCGATTGGGCGCCGTCTCGTATCTCGGCGAAAATCTCCGCGGATGGAGGGAGAACCTGGCGAAGCAAACATACTCTGCAAGAAAACATCGCCAAAACTAACGTCATGTCGCCCGAACTGTTACGCTTGAAATCCGGCAAGATTCTGTTTCTTTTTTGGGCGAACCACTCTCCAGCGGATTGTCAGATAATGTGGCGCATCTCAAACGATGAAGCGAAAACGTGGAGCGAGCCCAAACCACTCCCTTTGGATCCCGTCCCTGCCTATTGGATGAACCTGCACGATTGCACAATTCAGCTTAAGTCCGGCAGGATAGTGAATCCTCTCTATTACACGGAAGATTATCGCATTAACAAACTTATTCGCGTACGCCCTTACTTTTCCGACAATGAAGCCAAGACCTGGAAGCCGAGCCGAACGATCATTAGTGTAAGTGATGGCAAGATTACGGCTGAAGAGCCCACGGTAGTGGAGTTGAAAGATGGTGCGGTGTTAATGCTCATCCGCAACAGCACCAAGCGTATCCACAAAGCCTATTCATATGACCAGGGGGAGACTTGGTCTACTCCCGTCCCCACGCAACTGGCTGCCGCTCCCAGATCTCCTGTTAAGGCTAAACGCATCCCTTCCACGGGTGATTTGCTTGTCGTTTGGAACAATGCCCCAGATAAACGATGCCCTTTGACGACTGCAATCTCACGAGACGAAGGCAAAACTTGGCAGCACATCAAGAACTTGGAGGAGGACACACAGTACACCTACGCTTACTCCAGCATTACCTTCCTAGATCAGAGAGTGATCTTTACCTATTATGTGGCTAAGGCGGAAACCCCAAGCCCATCTGCGTCTGAATCTAACTTGTCTTTGAAACTAAAGTGTGTGCCAGTGGAATGGCTTTACGAGTGAGCTATACAGTTCAATCGACCGACTTCGTCGGTGCTGCTTCTCTGCCGCTGCAAAACCAAGGAATCAGTAAAGGAGGCGAAAGTGATTCATGGAGACATATCCAGTAGCACTGATACCGTTGGCATTGCAGTCGTTAACTGTAAAATGCCGCGTCTGCATAAGAAAAGGGAAGTTTTGGAAAACTGCAAGAAGATCGCTGGAATGATTCAAGGACTAAAGATTGGTCTCCCAGGAATGGACTTGGTGGTCTTCCCGGAATACAGCACCCATGGGATCATGTACGATAGAGGTGAGATGTTTGAAACGGCCTCGTCAATCCCGGGCGAAGAAACTGAAATTTTCGCAGAAGCCTGCAGAAAGGCTAAGACATGGGGGGTATTTTCCTTGACGGGGGAACAGCATGAAGCACACCCCCAGAAGGCACCCTACAACACCCTGATTCTAATGAACGACCAAGGACAGATTATCCAAAAATATAGGAAGATCCTTCCTTGGTGTCCCATCGAAGGTTGGTATCCGGGGAGTTGCACCTATGTTTCCCAAGGGCCTAAGGGGCTGAAAATCAGCTTGATTATCTGCGATGATGGGAATTACCCGGAGATCTGGCGGGATTGCGCCATGAAAGGGGCGGAACTGATTGTCCGTTGTCAAGGATACATGTATCCCGCCAAGGAGCAACAGATCCTGGTTGCCAGAGCCATGGCCTGGATGAACAACGTTTACGTAGCCGTAGCAAACGCTTCAGGTTTTGACGGTGTCTATTCCTATTTCGGACATTCTTCCATAATTGGGTTTGACGGGCGCACGCTTGGTGAATGCGGCGAAGAAGAGAATGGGATTCAATATGCCGCAATTTCGAAGTCACTGATTCGTGATTTCAGGGCAAATGGACAATCCCAAAACCATCTCTTCAAGCTTCTTCATAGAGGTTACACAGGCATCCTCAATTCGGGTGATGGCGTTAAGGGCGTTGCAGAATGTCCATTTGAGTTTTACCGCCAGTGGGTGAAGGCTCCTAAAGAAGTGCAAGCGTCCGTTGAGGCATTCACACGCTCTGCGATTGGAACGATTGAGTGTCCGATTGAGGGACTTCCCAACCAAGAGGAGACAGGCTAGTCGTTAGAGATTCAAGCGTCGCCACGATGGACGTTGCACTTACCGAATCTTCCTGTATGCCAGATATAGGAGTCGAGATAACCACCTGATGGCAAGTTCTTGGGAAGTGTCAATGAAAAGAGGTCTCACCAGACGAGAATTCTTAGGATCGGCGACGTTGTTGAATGGCATGTTGTCTTTGAATAGCTTAGCCCACCCTGACATGGCAGTGTCCTATCGCTTGGCCACTTTCAGCGCCGACGTAACCCCACCCCTCGGTCATCCTCTGCTCGCTGGTATATACACCCCGGCTCTCACAGTTGTAGATCCTCTGCTTGCCAATGGCTTTGTTTTGTTGGGGCCAGATCAGCCAATGGTGCTTGTGGCCATCGATTGGTGTGAGATACGTAATGAGGCATACGCGCGATGGCGGACCGTGCTGGCCGAGTTTGCCCATACCATTCCCGAACGAGTACTAGTCACTTGCCTCCACCAACATGACGCGCCGCTTTTCGACATGGAGGCGCAGAAGCTGGTAAAGGCGAATCAACTGGAAGGCAAGTTATGTGATCTGGATTTTCTGGAGCAAGGTATTCAGCGCGTCGCGAGCGCACTAAGAGAGAGTCTGAAGGTGCCACGCCGGGTTTCGAGTATCGGCATCGGCCAGGCCAGAGTGGACAAAGTTGCTTCCAATAGACGAGTGGAAACTCGAGGTGGGAACATATCTTTTCGACGCTCCAGTGCTACGCCTGATCCCGAAATCCGGGAGGCTCCGGTTGGTACAATTGATCCTTGGCTTAAGACAATCAGTTTTTGGGACGGCGGACATCCCATTGCTGCATTAAGCTGTTATGCAACGCATCCTCAGACTCATTACGGAAAGGGGCAGGTCTCCAGCGATTTTGTGGGATTGGCGCGTGCTCGCATGCACAAGGAGAATCGGTCGGTCTCCCAAATTTATGTGACTGGCTGTAGCGGGGATGTGACAGTTGGGAAGTACAATAACGGATGCCCGCAGAATCGGGCAGCCTTGATGGAGCGTCTCTACCAGGGCCTGGTTTCAGCTTGGAATGCGACCAAGCGGTACGCCTTAGATAAGGTTAACTTTCATTCAGTTCCACTCCAGTTGTTGCCTCGCAATTCACCGGGCTTCACTCGTAGCGACCTCAATAAGCGCCTAACCGATCGGTCGCTCCCGTATTCCAAGCGCGCCTTGGCAGCAATGGGATTAAGCTCACTCAAGCACATCGAAGAGGGACATAAGATTGACATTCCCGTGATCGACTTTGGACCTGCACGATTAGTTCTGATGCCGGGCGAGACTTTTGTTCAATACCAGCTTTGGGCACAAGAAATGCGGCCAGATTCATTTGTGATGGTGATTGGTTACGGTGAATGTGCACCAGGTTATATCCCAACTGCAAAGGCAGTCGCAGAAGGGTGGGATGATGTCTGGATGTGGGTTGATCCTGAAGCTGCTGAGCCCATGATGATGAGAGCGTTACGGAAGGCCATTGTGCCTGAGGACGCCCCGTGACTGAAAAACAAAAGCCAAACTGCGGGTTTACTGGCCGGATGTTCCACCAGCATTGAGTTGTCTGCTACGGAACCAGATCATGCCGGTCGTGTGACTCTACTGTTTGATGACGCGGCGAGCTGTGACGTTTGTCATGGAGATGCGGGCCAAGGAAATTCTTTCGGGATGAAGCAGGGCGATAGTGGCAGTTGTGGAACCCTATCGATTGTCTTAAATGGAACTCGACGCTGGCGGGGAGGTGGGCAGAAGGCGAAGGGAGGATCAGCTTTGTAGCCGCGCCACGCCGTCGAGTCGCTCAGCAAAAGAAGAAATGTATCGAGCCATTCAACAGTTCCCGACCGCCTCGATCTGTCGTGTTCTTCTGGCTGTAAGCTCTTTCTTGGGGTGCTCTTCAAAGAGTCAGCCGGGTCCGCTTTCCCCTCAAGCCGCCTTGGCAAGTTTTCAGCTCAAAGAGGACTTTCGGATCGAACTTTTCGCAACCGAACCACAAGTCGTCGATCCCGTCGAGATGGTGTTCGATGCATCCGGTCGGGTCTTCGTGACTGAGATGAGGGACTATCCCCAAGATCCTCCAGCTGGGAAGCCTGCGCGTAGCCGGGTTCGTCTTCTAAAGGACACTGACGGCGATGGCACGATTGATGAGTCTGTGGTCTTTGCCGACAGCCTGCTGCAAGTAACCAGCATGCTACCGTGGAAAGACGGATTGCTCGTTACGTCCGCGCCAGACATCCTTTACTTGAAAGATACCGACGGCGACGGTCGAGCAGATGTCCGTAAAGTGGTGTTTACCGGTTTTGCGCTGTCCAATTCAGAGGGTAGAATTACGAGTCTTCGCTACTGCGTCGACAACTGGATCTATGCGGCAAACTCGGGGCATCCTGGGGATATCCGGTTTTTCGACAAACCCGACTCCCCTGCAGTGTCCGTGTCTGGTGCGGACTTCCGTTTCCGCCTCGACCGAGGTCAGTTTGAGGCAGAGTCCGGCTCCGCACAGTTTGGCGTTGCGATGGATAACTGGGGAAACCGGTTCTTTACTCAGAACACTGTCCACGTTCAGCACGTTGTCATTCCGCGACGTTACCTGAATCGAAATCCTTATCTGGTTGCAGGGCCTCCGGCACAGGACATCTCGGATCACGGCAGGCCCTCTGCTCGCGTGTTTGCTTTGACGAAGCCTGAAGGCTGGCGCGAGCGCCGCACTAAGATGCGGCAGCAGCGGTACAGAGAGAACGCGGTTGATCGTGTCGAGCGGGCAGGTGGTTACTTCACGGCTGCCTCAGGTGGAACCATTTACGCCGGTGACCAGTTTCCTGAGCAATACAGAGGCAATCTGTTTACAGGCGATGTCAGTGGCAACCTCATTCACCGCGATCTGCTACACCGAGACGGGGTCACATTTGTCGCAAGCCGCGCCGAATCAGAACAAGCCAAAGAGTTCTTGGCTTCAACTGATCCGTGGTTTCGTCCGTGTAATTTCGCAAACGGGCCGGACGGGCATTTATACATTGTGGATATGTACCGACAGATTATCGAGGGGCCCGACTTTATCCCAGAGGAACTAAAAAAGGGAATTAACTTTTACTCAGGGGACACACTTGGGCGCATATATCGAATTGTCCCCAAGAACCCTGCAACAACGGGGAGGGTCCCGCCGAATCTGGAGCAAACGCCGTCATCCGAGTTGGTCGAATACCTCTCACACAGGAATGTCTGGTGGAGGCTGACAGCCCAGCGTTTGATCGTTGAGCGACAGGACAAAACGATTGTTCCTGCGCTCAAAGCAGCATTGTGCAAAATCGATTCTCCACAAGGGCGGCTGCACGTGCTCTATGCTCTTGAGGGATTGAGTAGCCTCGATGCATTGGTGGTTCGAACCATGTTGCGCGACCCTCACCCGGAGATCCGAAAGCATGCAGTGAGACTGGCCGAGGGCTTTCCCGAACTCGTGGGCGAACTAATCATACTGTCCAAGGACCCTTCACCTGCTGTTCGGTTCCAGATCGTCTTGAGTCTGGGACAGTTCTCCAGCAAAGCCGCAATCAAGGCGTTGGCCTCAGTGGCATTCAATCACATCGATGACAGCTGGTTTCGCACAGCTGTCATGAGTTCTGCAGCAGGATCTTCACTAGAGCTGCTAAGGCGGGTGTTTCAAGTCCAAGGCCATTCAGCCGGAGATCAGGAAGGCATGACCAAGTTCTTGAGGGAGCTCTCATCTGTTATCGGGGCTCGGAACTCGGAAGGTGAGGTCCAGGGGTTATTCGCACTAATGCAACAGATGAAGCAGATGCGAATAGAGAGCTTCATGGCGGCTGCTTTCTCTGGCTTGGCCAATGGGCTCAGCTTGGCCAAGGTAAGGGGACTCAGGAACCCATTGGCCGAGCGCTTCCTGAGGGAGGCTCTGACCAGTCCATCTGAGTGCCTCCAAGCTTCTGCTCGCGAACTGGCGCGACATTTTGAACTGACGACGCTCCTGGCCAGAGCGGAGAGAGAAGCGCTCGACAACTCAGTTGAGACGGCCCAGCGTGAAAGGGCTATACAATTCCTCAGTAGCGGGTCCTTCCCGAGAGTCAAGTCAACTTTCGAGAAGCTCTTTTCATTGCCCTTGGACCCGACTTTGCTCAGGACGACAATAACGTCCATTTCGGAATTCGATTCTCCCAAAGTCGGTGATTTACTGATCAAACATTGGAAGAGATTTGGGCCAGAGGTCCGGGATCTCGTTTTGGACGTCTTGTTAAGTCATCGCGACCGCGCCGAACAACTGCTCAGCGCGTTGGAAGGTGGGTTGATTGAATCTGGAGCTTTTACGCCTTCAAGGCGAGAAAAGCTTCTACACCATCCCGACACACGGCTCAGGAACTGGGCGATCAAATCCTTTCAAGATCAATCCAACGAACGCACTTCCATAGTTGAGGCCTACCGATCAACTTTGGATCAACCTGGAGATGCGGCCAAAGGCCGGCGTATCTTCGAGAAAAACTGTGCCAGTTGCCACTGGCCGAAAGCTGGAGGCCAAGTTGGACCGGATCTTTCGGGAGTGAGCAGCAACACGAAGGCACAGTTACTTCAGTCGATACTAGACCCAAGCAAGACGGTTGAGTCTCCCTACAGGAATTACATCGTGATCGACAAGGAAGGTAGAATCCACGACGGTTTGATCATCGCAGAGACCAGCGGAGCCGTAACCTTAAGATCCGGGGAGGGAGAAGACCAAACCGTCCTTCGCTCAAGAATCTCAGAGATTCGTGCATCGAACGTTTCTCTAATGCCGGAGGGTTTGGAAAAGGGCATTGACCAACGCGGTATGACAGACCTCCTCGCCTTCTTGCAAGGCGGCAATCTTCTCAGTCATTAGACCAGAAAAGTCAAGAGTGGTGAGAAAATGAGCATCGGAGCAATTTCCCTGACTACCGTGTCACTCATACTGATGGTTGCTGTGTGCCAGCAGCGGCTGGATGCCGACAACAGCTTCTTGGAAGCAGTCGAGAAGAACAAAGAGACCAGCACGTCGTTTGCTGTTGTCGTGGAGGATTTCCCTTTGCTTCATACTACTCAGCTCTTGACGGGGGAAGACCAGTTGAGGAAAGGGTCTAACGAAATCAACAAACAGGTCGACCAGGTCTTCGGAAAGCTGGAGACGATACTGAAGGAGATGAGGACCGGAATCCAGCACTTGGTGAGAGTCAATGTCTACGTGGCCAACCTCCAACTGGTTCAGCCCGTGAAGAGGATGCTGGCGAGAAAGCTCAAACACGTTGCCTTTCCGGCAACTACTTATGTCGTCACACCTCTTCCCGTCCCAGAAGCTCTTGTCGCAATAGATACAGTCTCCGTGATGCCGTCAGCAAAGGATGATCACCCTGTCCTCTCTTCTATGAGTGAAAATCTCGACCTAGCCCAAGTCTCGGTTGTGCCCAGAGGAGACAAGGCTTACGTATCCGGACAAGCAGCGGAAGGCGATTTGGTCTCGGCGACCCGAAAGACACTAGACAGTCTGCAAGCCACTCTCGCTTTTCTGGGTTTGACCTGGCGCGACGTTGTTCAGTTCAAGGCGTTCTTCCAGCCCATAGCTCGGGCAAAGGAAGTCCAGGGTGAGATTAAGTCGCGGTATGCGGGGACTCTTACACCTCCGATAGTCTTTGTCGAATGGATCTCGAATCAGCCAATCGAGATTGAATTGATCGCTTCTGCGCGCCATGGCAAACGCTTGCAGCCGCAAGGAGAGAGGGTAAGCTACTGGACTCCTCCAGGAATGACGGCATCCCCAGTGTTCAGTCGCGTGGCTATGATCCACGGTGGCAAGACCGTCTATGTCTCGGGTGTGCTTGTGAAGGCCTTGGAAGACCAAGAGCGAGAGGTACGGAAGACTTTTTCGGTCCTGGGAAATCTGCTAAAAAGGGCGAACTCCGATTTCAGGCACCTGGTCAAAGCCACTTATTACGTCAACTCGATGAAATCCAGTCAGGCCCTAGATCGGATTAGACCTGAATTCTATGATCCCTCGCGCCCACCTGCTGCTTCCAAGGCCATAGTTAAAGAGTTGCCAGAAAAGAACAGCAGCCTGCTTCTGGACATGATCGCTGTTCGTGCACATTGATCACAACAAGCCTGAACTCTGACCTTTTGCAATTCTTTAGCACTCTTTGCTGTCTATAAGAGCTTGCTTATGATGCGTGGACAAGGCGATGGATGATGATTGGAACCTCAAAAGGAGTATTTCTGGAGAATTGTGGAAACCTCGCTGAAATGATAACAGGTGGGGAGGGTAGACAGAGGCATTCGGGAAATGTAATTGATGCCGATCAAGGGCGCTGTTTGGACGGGCTCCACGAATCATTTTTCTTCTCCTACAGAGCTTGCAATAACATTTGGATTACAGAGACTTTTGCAGTTGCTAAATGGGATTTGAATGATCAAAAGCAGACTACTTCAGAAATTGCGTTCGGGGGATTTCGTACGCGTACCTGTCATTGGCCGTGTGACGGATCCATGGCTGGCCGAATTGCTAGGGCGATTGGGTTTTGACGTCATCTGGTTGGATATGGAGCACCGGCCCCTTAGCTATGATGTGATTGATCCCATATCGTTGGCTTGTCGGTCCACCGGAATCGATTTGATGGTGCGAATTCTCAAAACAGGTTATTCAAGCCCAATGCGCGTTTTGGAATTCGGTGCCAATGGAATCATGGTGCCCCATTGCCGAAGTGTTGAAGAGGCTCGCCAGTGGGTGGAATGGACTCGCTTCCCTCCCCTCGGCAAACGCGGGTTTGACGGAGCTGGCGCAGACGCCGACTATATGCTGGTGAATCCATTGGACTACATGAAGCATGCAAATCACGAAACGTTCCTGGCACTTCAAATTGAAGATCGTGAGGCAGTGGACAGTGTGGAGGAAATTGCCGCTGTGGAAGGAGTAGATTTACTCTTTGTAGGGCCAGCAGATCTGACGATCAGTTACGGGGTCGCGATGCAGTTTGATCATCCGATAGTGCAGCAGGCCATTGATCGTATAGCCTCATCAGTAGCCAAGACAGGTAAATGGTGGGGAATACCCACGGGAACACCAGAGGACGCACAAATGGCATTAAATAAAGGAGCCCGAATGGTCACTTGCGCTGTAGATCATGTTCTCTTGGTGCATGGCTTTCAAAATGCCCAAAGAGAATTCAGCCAAGTCAAGATCGAAGAAAATTCGCAGATTCGCAGAAGTAAAGAATAAATCCGCGACGAGGATGGAGAACTGGTCATCGATCAGCTAGCTCCGATGCGCACGTTCCTGGATTCCATGCTAGGCACGGTAAACCGGGAAAATCACAAAAAAGCTTGGAGCGAGGGAGAGTTAAGGTGAGGAATTACAATTCACTTGAAAAAGTGTTTGAGCAGGATGGCTTCATTTATATCAAGGAATTTATGAGTTCTCAAGAGATGGATGAACTTGAAATGCATGTGTTGCGCTTCATCCAGGATATCGTTCCAACGCTGTCGAACAAAGAGGCCATGTACGAGGATTACAAAATACAGGAAACACTAAAACAGATAGGCAATCTAGAGGTGTACGAACCCTTTTTTGCCGACCTCTTGTCGAGGCCGAAGTTTGTAGGGCTGGCGGAGGTCCTGCTGCAGGATGCGGTGATTCCCCAGTTTGCGCAGTATTTCAGCAAGCCTCCCGGAATTGGCAAGCCAACACCTCCGCACCAAGATGGTTACTACTTTTGTTTGGTTCCTAACGAAGCTCTGACTGTCTGGATACCTCTGGATGATATGGATGAGGAAAACGGAGCTTTGCACTATGTGAAAGGCTCTCATAAACACGGTGTTCTGCCCCACGCTGCCTCTCATGTTCTGGGCTTTTCTCAAGGGATAAAGGAGGGGCGTAAGACAGAGCTAGGTGAAGAGGTCACTTGCCAGGTGCAGCGCGGCGATTGTTTGATTCACCACT
>JAKEER010000251.1 GCA_022616615.1 Acidobacteriota bacterium | reverse complement strand
GTTCCCAGCGCAGTACGAGCCGTCGGCTCTCGGAAAACGCAATCGCCTTGTGCAACGATAGATCGAAGTTGGCGGTGCCCGGTCCGATCAGAATACTACGACCCGCGCTGCCGAACTGGCCCTCGGCGTTCAATCGAAACTTGCCGGTGTCGAAATAGCTGGAAATCAGTTCCGACCTCGGCCGCCCCGTGGGGAGCCGCGGATCACCCAACAGATCCGGACGGTCTCTGTTAATACCCTGAAGCGAGCGGTCAACTCCGGATACGACCGTGAAGGGGGAACCGTCCTGGAGTGTGGCGATGCCTCCAAACTGCCAGCCTCCCAATAACCTTCCAGGGACGCTCTTGGACTGGCGAAATAACGGCAACTCCCAAAGCCAGGAGGCGACGAGTCGCTGGCGAATATCGAAATCCCCGAGACCGCGGTCCAGCCGGCGACTGAACACATTCGAGGTCAGCGCGCCGTTTACAACCTCGCTCGTGGTCACCTCGTCAATCCCCTTGGCGTAAGCATAGGCGACACTGAACAAGAAGCCCGAAGCATAGCGCTTGATCGCTTCGAGCTGGAAAGAATGATAGTCCGCATTGGCGCCGTTCTCATTGCTGATGATCGATCCAAAGATCGGAGAATGGATTCTCCGCTGGTCGGTGTTCCGCGTGTCGGACTGTCCAGGGATGTAGACGGCCGGATTGGCCTGGACCGTAATTGGCAATTTCCGCCCCAGGGACGCCACGTAACTCGCGCGAACGACCGTCTCGGGAGCAACCTGCTGCTCCAGCGTAAGGTTCATGTTCTGCATATAAGGAGTTCGCAGAGCGCCCACGAAGGATATTTCTTCGATTCGCACCGGGAATTGAAAGGTGCCCTTCGGCTGGGTGAAGTCGACCGGCTCAAACCTGCGTGGATCGACCAGCGGACCAACGTTCGTTGTATCGGCGATGATCACAAGCGGCGGAGCGGCAAATGCAGCGCCCTGATGGGCTGTCAACGGATCGTAGCTTAGCGTGTAACCACCCCGAATGCTCGTTTTGCCCTGGCCGAAGACGTCGTAGGCAAAGCCAAAGCGGGGGCCGGGATTCACGGCGTCTCGCTGAAAAGGGAACTCGGGGTCGCGATCATACGCGAGACCTAACGGGGCCGTGGGAAGGAACCTGGAACGCACTCCGGGGACGAACGCTACATTGTTGCCGTCTCTTTCGCGCCAGGGCTCATAGACCTCCCACCGCAGTCCCAGATTCAGAGTCAGCCGCCGGCTGGCACGCCAATTATCCTGGAGGTAAAACCCGTAGGAGTAGTAATGGGAGATACTGACCAAAGGACCTGTATGAACCAGGGAGGCGGCGCTGCCCAGCAAGAAGTCAGCCATTTCGTTACGCGTGAAGGTACCGTTGAAGGTGAACTGGCCAAGAGCCCTGTTAGTACCGATCCAATTCTGCTCGATTCGTTGCAATAACCCACCGAACTTGATCTCGTGCTTACCGCTGAGCCAACTCAAGTCCCCCCCGCCTTCGTGGGTTCTGCCGAGTCGAATGCCTCGCTGTGCTGAAAAAGCATTCATTCTGCCCGCGATGTTTATCTGCGGCGGACCCGGACTCGGACTCGGGGGTGGCGGGAGGGGCCACTTCGCGCCAAAATCCGCCAGCGTTTCGTCACTCTCGGGGACTTCACTATAGAAAAACCGGGTAAAACCGAATCGAGCATTGAGCAAAAGCCGGGAGGAAAAGGCGTGCGAGTGGGAGGCGGTGAAATTTTGGCCGCGGTTGCGGGTCACATTCCCTCCATAACCGTCAATATTGCCCCGGCCAAATGGGTTGGACGAAGAAGGGTCTGAAATGAAATATCGAGCCGCAGTTCGATCGCCGGGGCCAAAATGATAATCCACCTTTCCGAGAACCGTCCGGTTGTGAACAGGTCGCGATACCTGCTTGATGTATCGGCCGTCCGCCTGGTTGGGGAGCGGAAAGCGGGCTAATAGCTTCTGGGCCACAGAGTCAAACCGGCTCACCGGAATCCTTCCGTTGGGGAAGGGCTGCCCCGTCTCCGGATCTCGGGGAAGGTTGCCGCGAGTGTTTGAAAAATCTCCGCTGCGTTCCGCCTGGGTCGGTGGAAAAGCCGAGGACATGAGCACGTCACCCCGCTCCTCCAGGCCTTCATAAGATCCAAAGAAAAAAGCCTTGTTCCGCACGATGGGTCCGCCCACGGCTGCCCCAAACTGGTTGTAACGCAGTTTGGGCACGGTCGTGGCAAAAAAGTTTCTCGCGTCTAACGCGTCGTTGCGGAAAAACTCCCACAGCGCGCCATGCAATTCGTTGGTGCCGCTCTTGGTCACCGAACTGACAGCCACCGACCCTCGGGAAAACTCGGCGCCCACGCCGCTGGTGATCACCTTCACTTCCTGCACCGCGTCTGGCGGAGGATTCATTAGCGCTTGGCCCCGGTGCGCGTAATACAATGTGGCGCCGTCGAGCATGACGTTGGTCGAGTAGCTCCGGTTCCCGTTGGCGTTGATTCTCTGCTGGTCAAACGAGACAGCGTTGGCCAGCCGCGCCCCGGTCACGCCCGGCGAGAGTGTGAGTAGGGCTAAGATATTCCGGCCATTGAGCGGCAGGTCGTTGATCAGTTTTGAATCCACCAGCGAGTCCAGCGCACTGGTCGTGATGTTCACGGATGAGCCTTTGGCCGAAACAGTCACGCTTTCTGTTATTTCGCCTATCTGCATCTGGATGTCCACGCGTACCACCTGGTTTGCGCTCACCTCGATGCCGGAGGAGTTGAATTGCTTGAACCCTGTGGCCGAAGCAGTCATGGAATACCTGCCAAGCGCCAAACCGCGTGCCCGGTACTGCCCTGCCTCGTTCGATCGAACCGCGAATTCCTGCCCCGTTAACTCATGGCGGAAGCTCACCTCCACCTGCGGCATAATCGCTCCCTGGGCATCCAAAACGGTACCTTGAATTTGTCCGGTCGTCTCTATCTGCGCGTGGATGGGTTGAGAAAAGAATCCCGCAAATCCGAGCAAGGCGCTCAGACATGCCATTGAGAGGATGCGTTGTTTTCTTGTCTGCATGGTGCTGCCTCCTTTGTTTAGGCGCTTAGTCCAACCGTTTGTAACAAACGTTGTCGATGTTTCATCGGCTGTCGCGGAAGGAATGCCTTATTGCGGCGGATCGGCCCGCCCACGGCGCGTGGTATTGGCGAACGCACCGCCAGGATTTGTCCCGCCTGACTGTCTTCGGTGAGGCGGCGGGCGCCACGTTGGTGTTGAAGGCGTTGACTCTTGCATCTTGGATGTTGCGCATCGTACTGCTGTCAATGGGAGCTGAACCCAGAAGGCTGAAAGTTTCATTGGTCGTGACGAAGTTGGGCCAACATTACTTTTGTTAAGTCTTGTGGCTATTTCCTCGGGTGGCGCACACATGGCGCACTACATTTGGAGTGCGGCGACGTGTCGCCGCTTTCCCAAGCGCGACGCGTCGCGCTTGACCAAAGCGCCGTCGTGCCGGCGCACTCTAAAGGTAGTTTGCCGTGTGTGCGTATCGCTCGCATACATCGCAAAAAAGGAGCACATAACTCCGTCCCCGTTCATAGTCCCGCCTTCAGGCGGCCCGGGCTAAAGCCGGTACTACAAACGTGAATGCCCTCTTGCTTTTGGACTTACTACCTGAATTTTGCACAACAACCAGTGTCTTTCCCCGAAGGCCGCATGGGAGCGCTGATTCACGACTATGGGCCATGGGTATCGAATCCCCTCCTAGGAGGGGCAGAAGCCGAAGGCTTCGGGGTGGGTGTTCATGACCGAGAACCCACTCCGGCGCTGCGCGCCACCCCTCCAAGGAGGGGATTTTCAGACGGCCAGCGATTCAGGTACTAATAATCTTGCCTGCTTCAATTTAGAACTTAAACGTGAGTGAAAGTTGCATGATCCGGCCTTGACCCGCGCTCGTGATTTTGCCGAACGATCCCGAACTGGAGAGGCTTGTGCCGGGATTACTGAAGTTGGCCCGGTTCAGCGCATTGAAAACATCCCAGCGGAAGTGCAGGGTCTTCTGTTCCATGATCGCAAAAGTTTTCTGCAGGGCCAGATCGACCTCTGCCGAACCAGGCCCGATGAGGATATTTCGGCCGGCGTTCCCGAACTGTCCTTCCCGGTTGAGGGCAAACTTCGATGTATCGAAATAGCGTGCTAACCGGTCCGCCTTGGGACGGTCCGTCAATAGTTTGGGATCACCCAGCAGGTCCGGCCGATCCCTCCCAATTCCCTGAATTGAACGATCCACTCCGGAAACCACCGTGAACGGCGTGCCGTCTTCCACGTTCAATATCCCCGCAAGTTGCCACCCACCGAGCACCTTGCCCATGAGCGTCTTCTGCCCGCGCAAGATCGGAAGCTCCCACAGCCCAGAGGCTACCAAACGATTCCGGATATCAAAGTCGCCGAGCCCGCGGTCGGCGCGGCGATTGGAAGGATTTTGCAAGGGCCAGTTATCTGCCACCTCGCTCGTACCCGCTTCGTCGATTGACTTGGCGTGAGAATAAGCCACCTGAAGGGTGTAGCCCTTTGAAAAGCGCTTTTGGCCGACGATCTGAAGAGCGTGATAGCTGGAGATTCCCGAAGTGCTGAAAGCGTTGGCGACGGAAGCGAACGCAGGGGCGAAAATCCGGCGTTCATTGGTATTGCGAAG
>JAKEER010000250.1 GCA_022616615.1 Acidobacteriota bacterium | reverse complement strand
GGGATTGATGCGCCAGAGAAATCCCAGGCATACGGAAATGTCTCGAAGCAACACCTCTCGGAGCTCGTATTCGGCCAGAACGTCACCGTTGCTTACGATAAAACCGACCGCTATGGCCGGACCGTCGGTACGGTGCTGGGGAATGGTCGCGACGTGAACTTGGAGCAGGTCAGAGCCGGGCTGGCCTGGCATTACAAACAGTATCAGGGTGAGCAGGCACCTAATGACCGAACGGCCTATGCTCAAGCCGAGGTAAACGCGCGGAAGAATCGCTTGGGGCTATGGCGCGACGTGAATCCGATACCGCCTTGGGAGTTTCGTCGCAAACGAAGATAGGTGCTTGGAGTCTACTGTTGCCACGGAACTCATCCCCAGGAGTCCTTGCTTACATCTTTTTGATCTTCTCCAGTAGGGCTTGATTTGGGGTCGGCACCTTCGAGGACGGGCTTCCAGCTGTGACCCTGTGGTCTGCAACTTGGTCAAGTTCGCTGCGAGACGATTCAGGGACCGCGCTGTTTTCTCTTGATCGAGGCCCCAGATATTTGATGAAGTAAAGGCCCGTTCCCGGCACCCCAAAAGAGACATAAGGTACACCTTGCGTGCTGTGGCCGTACCTGAAAAACCCAAGGTTGATCGACCATCCCCAGCCTGTCTTTGACAAGACCACTTTAACTGGACCCGCCCGCAGAATCTTTCGCCATTGCCACATTAGAGTCATCCGAACGCTACAAGAAGAACAAGGATTCCCACAACCCAGACCCACCACGGGATGCCGCCTGACGACGAAGTCGCAGCAGTTCTGGCACCGTGCGAAGGCCCAGAGGTCCGGCCGAGGGAGGGAGGCGATGTTGGACTGCGCGTAGGCGATGTTCGCTGTATTTTCTCAAGAATCTGCTGATTACTTGTTTGGTGCCGGCTTGGCCTCCGTGTAGACTGAGAGGCCGACCGAGGCGCGCTTGACCCACTGCCTCGCGCTCCTCTTATCTCGTCTAGCACGGCTCGATTACTGTCTCCATGTGTTGACCGCCCAGAGCCGTTGACGCTGGTCAGTCGACGCTTGGCGTCGGCTTCGCCGATCATTCTCAGCTGGTTACTCCCCTCTACTGTGATGCCGACGTGCTCGTACTTGTACTTGCGGCTGCGATAGATGGGATCAACCACTCCCGTGACGCTAATCCATTGACCAACCCAGCTTTCAGTCGGGCGCTGTTGCAGTTTTAAAAGTCCTTCCGACCAGATGGTGATCTTGGCGACCCTTCCCTTCCACGGTCCGAAATTAATGAACACGTATGGTTTCCCGTGTCGAGTATGATCGGTCTTAACCTCGACGATTTTCCCTACCAACTCGATCCTGTTACCGATCTGCCTGCGAACAGCGGTAAAGTCGCTTGCATTGACGACATCAAACGCGCCGATGTAAGCGGGCTGCTGCAGTGTCGGGTCGGGCTTGGCCGCAGGCGGCCGCACCACAATTGCCGGTATGCCGCTACCTGCCAGAAAGTCGCGGAGAGACGGAACTATATTGCTCTCTGCCAGGCAAACGCGAGCGAAGTTTTCTACGTCACGCTTAAGGCCCGAAATCCTTCGGACCTCACCAAACACTGGCGCGGTGGAAGGATCTAAAAAATCACTTGCCGAGAAAAGAATGTTCTCGCCAGTGGAAAACGTCTTGAAGAGTCCTGGCTGCTCCATAAGAGCACGAAGACTCAGATCAATGACAATGAAGGAGAATCGATCAAGCTTGGGACCAAAGTTTGTAGCCAATCTCTTAGGATGTTGAAAGTGCTTGTGCCCAAGCTCATATCCCTTACCTTCGGGAAGCGGTGGAACGTAAACACCGTCATAGTCGATTAGCTTGATTCCTGTATCGACGATTACGTTGCCGTTTTGCAGGTCGCCGTGTGCAATCCCGTACTTTGCTAGCGCCTCCTCTAAAGAGCGAAACTGCGACACGAGGCGGGTAAGTTGTGCCCTGTTGTTGTAAGCTTGTTCGATGAACATGCCGAGGGTCTCGCCTTCGATCCAATCCATCTTGACTATGGGGTATTGCTCTCCGTTGACCAGAATCCCTCTGGATTGATATTCAAAACCTACAAAAAACGGAAGGTTAGCGCTTTTTAGAGCAGAACCAATCGCTGCGTATTGCTTCTGCAGGTCACCGGCCTGTCGGTGAAAACAGCGAACAGCATATCGCTTGCCTTGAGACTGAACCGAGTAGGTAATTACGAATCCGCCGCCCAGTGCAATGGGAATTGAAAATGGATTGCACTTCACCTTGCCAGCTTTGAGCGCAGGATCGGAGAAGGCCAACTGCGGATGCTGGACGGCTTCGTTGTATTGGTCGAGCGGGGGGAACGGCATTCAGACGCCCAGATCAACTCGGAGTAGCGTTGAATCATCGGTGCGCATGGCACCTGTGGCCCGTTCTGTCTGCACCAGATTCCGCAGTTGAGGCTTCGTGCTAACTGAGAGTAAGCGCTGAGTCCGGCTATGCGGCTCATCGAGTACCCATTTGCCAAGAGCGTCAGTCATGCACAATAGTGTGGCCCGGCGCGTATCACTCAACGCAACGGTTGCCTCCGACGATAGCTGGCCTAGCCATGACTTGTCGCTTTCACAACTAACCGGGTTAGACGGAATTAATAGTGGTCGCGCATCGAACTCTTCTGGCCGGTTATACGGCAAAGCGGACACGAAGGCCCCTTCCTTAACCACAACAGCGATGGAATCCCCAACGACATTGACAGTGGCATAGGAGGCATCCGGCGACATCTTGATGCCCAGGAGGGTCGCGAAGCTCCCCCTGTCGTATGCGCCTTGCGCACTCCACGAGAGTTCCTCTCGGTTAAAGCCCGCGTGATAAAGACGACGAGGACGAGCAATCCACTCAGCGCTCGGCGACGGTTTGGAAACGTACTCCCTCACCAACAGCCGAGCCCACAGATACGAACAGAACGACTCGGATGCTCCGTCACTTAGGGCAAAAATACCTCGGCGACGATCTGCACGAAACGTATCTTCGTTCTTCCAGTCACCCGCCTCTGACTTTGGGATAGTCAGAGCTCGACAAGGAAATTGTTCCAAAGTGACGCCTAGCGCAGGTTGCTTGCCCTCGTTCCGATGTCGAAGAAATCCACAATCCCCTCGTATCCCGCCTTGTATCCGAAGAAGCGGGCTTCGTTCGAAACATTGTATTTCTTGTCGTGAGCGGCCTTGACCAGGTGTGGTGGGAACGCGCTCGACATGCGGAACAACATCTTGGAATACGCGTCCGGCAGACCGCTTTCCGAGGAAGGGAAGATAATGGCATCTCCTCCCGAGGCGTCTATATGCAGGTTGAACAGCAGACACTGTCCGTCGCTGGTCGAGATCTTCTTTAGGGCATCCGCAATGCCTTCTGGATCTCCGTCGGTGGACTGACCATCAGTAACATGAATAACCGTTGGAGGATAGGAACCCTGATGCGAGTCACACCACTGAACGAGCATTTCCGCGGCGTGCCGCATTGCCTCGCACATCGGCGTTCCCCCTTCATTCACCGGATTGAACCAAACGGGAAACTTAACCGCTTGATCGACAAGCCCGCCAGCACCGTCTGGAACTCGTTTAGTGCGCTCTTCAACGCGAAGAGGACTAGCCTCAATAGCCGACAGCGGGTGCAAAACGTTCCCGCTGAGTGCTCCAGAAAAGCCAGCGCCAACACCCGTACCGCCATAAGCAATTACACCCACGTCAAAATAGTTGCGCACACCCTCTAGCTTCGTACAGCGAATGATCAGGTGATAGAGAGTTTTGTTGAGCACATCTGCCACAAAGTTCGACTTAGAGATGCCATCGGGCATTTTTTCATCCATTGACCCGGATTGGTCGATGATGAAAAGGAATACGGACGGCGACGCACGACTAATTTCCGCCGAGTAGCTCATTTTCTCCTCCAGGCAGTTAAGCAGACACCCACCTAAGCATTAACAGTACCAAGAATCGGCCGAAGACCACAATATCGCTGTTCCGGGAAAATGGGCACCAGTCTCTGATCGCTTAATTTCCAAGTGGTTTAACAGAGCCACTTTTTATGCACCGCAATACCCGGCTAACGGTTTGATAGGTCCCATAGAACGTGTCTTTGTTCTGGAG
>JAKEER010000026.1 GCA_022616615.1 Acidobacteriota bacterium | reverse complement strand
GCACCCTTCCTGGATGAGCGCGGGGAGAAAACAGCCGTCAGCAGCGAATGGCCATTTGGCAGCTTCGAGAAACGAAAGGTGGTTTCTGAGCTTTTCACTGAGCCTTCCTGCATGCCCGGCATGGAAGGCGCTTCTGGCTTTTCACTCAGCTTCAATTTGGTCACGTCGCTGAAGGCGTAGGTAGCTTCCTGGCCTTCCATTCCTCCCGTCTTGATCTTCCGGCTTGAGATGTAGCTGACTCCTTCACCCATTTTCGAAGCTTTAGCACGAGCGTCTTTGTCGCTGAAGAGCTCCGGCATCTTCATCTCCTTTTGGCCTATCTGGCTGCCTGCCATTTGCTGGGTCATCCCCTGCATCATAGCGGTGAGCTGCGAGATCATTTCCGTGCTCATCAGCGTCTTTTGGACGACAACGCCGCTACCGTCCGGATTCAGCTTGATAAGCGTGTCGGAAGTGACGCAGCCTGTCATCGCTCCAAGCCAGGTGAGCAAGCAAGCAGCAAGGTGGATTCTGGCCATCGTAATTCCCTCCGTTCGGTGAGTTCCGGCAACTACAAACGTATTTGTTAGCGGGGTGACGCTGCCTCTGCGCACCTCAGGACCCGCTCGCTACCGCTCGCGGTACTGTCAGCGCCCGGACCCAGAGTCGAACAGTACCGCGAGCGGTAGCGAGCGGGTCCTCGCACAGTGCTGCTCGACCAAGCCTGCCACCAGCACACGCCGTGCCACCCCGCTAAACAAATACCTACAAACTTAGAGCCTGAGCAAAATAACTTGGAATTTTGGACTCGTCCTCGTCGTCGTTCTCGTCCTCGGCTTTGCATGGCCGAGAAGCAACTGTGGGTTGACATTCAATGCTGAAGGCCGAGTACGAGGACGAGTGAAGGCTCCCAGATTCTGTTACCATCGAGCACAAGACTGCCAACTTAATCTTGCGCAGGCCCTTAGATACAGATTACATCGAGAGTCTGCCTGGGTTTCATTAAGAAAACCTGAAGCCTTGCAGATAAGCCGGACGCGAGACCAAGGCGCTTCGAGTTCAGAGTTACGGAGAAGCTTTTGTGGAGGGATCGCTGACAGTCAACGGCTCCGCCATTGAGATCGAGTTGAAGAACAGGGTTTTCGAGAAAGCGGAGAAGGGAATCGACGCTGCAGTCGCTACCGCTGGCGAGTGGAGCGGTGGCCGGTTTCGCGGACCCAGCTTCTGGTACGACGTCGAAAAGAACCTCTTTGCTCTACGCGGGACCTTCGAGATCCACGAGGGCATGCCAGACTACGTCGCTACTGAGGTCAAGAGCGCGCTAGAGGCGGCCGGCTACAACATCACCCTCAGCCAGCCTGCGGTCTCAGTAAATTCCTGAGCCCTTCAAAATGCAACCCTCGGCTCATCTCGCACGCACCTCATAAATCGTTCCCGACGGTTCGCCGCTTCCAGCCAGTGTCGTGATGAAACCTCGCGCGTCGATCTTTCGGACGCGCTGTCCCGTTCCGGCAACCGTGAGATGACTCCCAGCGGGGTCACCTTCCAAATCCGTTGGGCGCCTGCTTCTGCGATATAGAGGCTGCCGTCGCGAGCGACAGCAACCGAGGCCGGGTAAACCAGCTTGGTCCGTGTAGCGGAGCCCCGTCGCCTTGCGTTTTGAGCCAGCGTCTGGTACTGCGCGACGCCAACTGCCAGCCAGAGTGGGAAAACAAGACTTGCAAAAACAACCGTAATTTGTGCACTCAATGGCTTACGACTTTCGCGCTGGCGAAGAGGACTCGCCAGACACCGTTGTGGGCTCGGGCGCGCTGGTGGCACTCCACCAGCGGAACAGGATGCCGATGCCAGCGCCCAGAACATTTGTGCAGACATCGGTGGCAGACGGAACGCGGTTATGACAGTAGACCTGGAAATATTCTGCAGCAAGGGAAAGTGAAGCCGCCAGCACCAGTGTTGCGAACACGTTTTTTGATGACTGACCGCCGGACAAAGACATCATGAGAAAAAACCCGAAGGGCACAAACAGAACCACGTTCAGGACGCTGTCACTGGCCACCAGGGTACGTTCGCTAAACGGGATCCAGCGCACCTGGTTCCAGTGCGCGTGTCCTGTGTAATCGCTCCAGGGGAGTGTGGTGACACCCATGATTACCGCTGTCGAGACGAAGCACAGCGCTCGCCGCATTATCGATCTCCAAGCCGGAATACGAGCGCCACGATGACAGAAACTTTCGGCTTCCGCAACAGGGCGGGCCTGGATGCCCAGAGTGGAAACCGGATGGATAGCTGCACTCAAAATACATTTGGAAGAGTGAACTGAATGAATCCAGCACGGTTGCTGCTCGCTCAACCCAGGGGCTTCGACTTCAGCTTGAGGCGCCGGGATCAGTGATTTTTTAGACTTCAGCAAGACAGGTCTGCAATTTGATCGGGAAGGAGAATTCGTGTAATTTGGCGATGATGCTGACGAAGCCGAAAAACGCGGTTGCGCGGAGCGCCTGAGAAGGTACGCTTCGAGAGGGGTGTCTCATGGATAGACTCGCGCCATATCTGCTGCTGCTCATGGGGATGTGGGCGGCCTACCTAGCCATTGGCGGTCTGGCCCGATTGCGGCCCGAACGTCGGGAGTTTTGGTTGTTTGGCTTGGGTGTGAGGAGCCGGGCAGGAGCCGGCAAAGTGCTTGTCGTCGCCACGTTGCTGCTTCTTCTCGCCTACTCGACGTACCGCCGTGGCTCGATTCAACGGGTGCTCGACCCTGGCCCGTCTGGCACCGAGGAGCAGTTCGAATCCCAAGGGCAGCAACTCGCTCAGGCCCGCCAGAAGATTGAAGAGTGCAAGAATCAGATGGCGGTGTTGGGTCGGGAGAAGGAAGCTTGCCAGCAGATCGTGTCTCGGCAGGGCTTGGGACTTGCCAGTACAGGCGATGTTGCTGCCGAGCTCCGGGCAAGCCTGAGTCTGCGGCAGCGGGAAATCGGCGATCTGCAGGCAACGCTGGGCAAAGCGAAAGACGAAGTAGCGGCACTGCGCAACGATCACGAGCAGTTGGTACAGTCTTCGGGCCAGGCGAAGGAGAAGATGGACCAGTTGGAATCGCAGATGGACGTCTTGAAAAACGAGAAAGCCTCTTTGGCTCTCAAGCTGGAAGGTGCTTCCAAGGTCAGCGAAACGGAGAATCTTCGGCTGAAGCAAGAGAACAACAAGTTGAAAGTGCAATATCGAGAGCAGGATCGGCGTGCCCGCTTGCTGCGCCAGGGCTTGGTCTTGCGAGAGGCCAACGATTGGGCGCTGGAGCAGGAGATTCAACGGCTGGCCAATCTGCTTTCCGATCAGCCGGAAGTCAACACACCGCGCCAGACCGACATAGCGCGATCTTTGCTGAAGATCAACCAGGTCCTGCGAGAAGGACAGGGTTTGACGAAACAGGCTAAGATCGCCGACGGCAACCCCACGCGCTCAGATCAAGTCAACGTACCGGGCGCCTCAGAGAAGAAGAAGTGATGGAAGAAGGCAGTCGTGGAGCGGAGATCCGAACCTGGACAAGCCAGAACTAAAGGGTCCAGCACCGTCACTCGCCAGGAGGCCCGTCATTCCCGCGAACCCGGGAATCTAGTATCGCTTGACGGGGACTCGATACCCACTTTCGCGGGAACGACCCACAGAGAGAGAAACGTTGGTAGGCAGCTACAGCCCCAAGATTCTATTGTTAAGACCTAACCCAACTTTCGCAGTTGGTGGGGTTGTAGGAGGCCAACGTAACGGTGTGGCTCAACACAGGTGATGCGTGGCATCTCCGTGCCATGGGGACTGCTCCAGAAAAGCAACGCAATCGCCATTTTCTGCGCGCTCTTCATAATGGTCTCACCTCAAGGTAGTATTCGGAAATTAGGCATTCTCCCTCGATATATCGGTCTTGGTTGCAGAAGTACAAGCCATTGGTCCGATTGCTTCCGACAAGGTAACCTTCAACTTCTTGAGTGCCTAGGAATTCGCCATCAGCAGTATACAGGCTTAAAGTGTTTTTTCGGTCTGGAGGGGCGTTCTTTACAGACACTGCCACGAACTTTCCATTTTGTAAGAGCCTCAAGCCGGTAAACATCGAAAAGGTCTTTTCCCATTGCCCAATCAACGACTTATCGCGCGTTTGCGCGAATATGTTAACCAACCGTTCAAAGCCTTGGTAGTGCTTCCCAACATTCACTTTCCAAGATAGGATACCCTTACCGTCCGAGCTAAACTTAAACAGAGTGTTCTCGAGCATGCGGATCGCATACAGTGTTCCGTCCGGATGAACGGCTAACCACGGCATCGAGTAGGCGTTGTCGAGGAATCGATCGTTGGACTAAACCGCTTTCGCGGTAGGGGGTGATCCGGAAAGGAATTGCTTGATTTCGACGGTGCAGCTGATAGCATGTGTGGTGAATATGGAACTTGT
>JAKEER010000025.1 GCA_022616615.1 Acidobacteriota bacterium | reverse complement strand
CCGCCCCGGCAGGGGCGTGGGATCAGCCTCCAGCGGGCATTCCGGCGCCCCTGCCGGGGCGCAACCGGATTGGATGGACGCCACCCTGGGGCGTCGCTAACTAACTAACGCTTTGCCCCAGGCTACTCTCCCGCGCCCCTCCTGGGCGCCTGGAGCAGGCACCCGCTTCGTTGCAACCCTTGGTCGCATGACGCACGAAATATTGATTCGCTCTTTTGGCAGGCTGAAACCCGCATTCTGCACGCTTGGAACACACCGGAAAACGTCCGGCCCCCAATAACTAACGCATTACGTCTGTCAGAACTGTCAGAAACATTTTCTTGCGTTTTCTGAGATTAGTTGTGTAGCGTAAGTACCCATTCCGACCGATGCCTGGCACGGAGATTGAGCTTCACCTTTACGATCTTATGCTGACGAACGCTTGCCACTGTCATTGCTTTTTGAACAGATTGGGTCTGGTCTCGAAGAAGGCCCGCGTTCTTATGGCCATCGCCATTATTGGAATTATTGGAGTCCCCGGATGATGGCCTGGTGAGTTCGAACTCGTTTAGCAGCAAAGGCCATCAACCACAGACGGTTGATGGCCTTTTTCATTTTTGGAAGATTTTTGCTGGTTTGATCCCTCGCACCTTTGATTCGGAGGCCGCTTTGATTGCGCCCACTAAAAACCAAAGCTCAGTTCTGCCGACAATGGCCGCCAGCTCGTCGAGTTCTCAGGGGCTCGTTGCCCCGCAGGAACTGACTGGCGCGCAAATTCTGATTGAGTCCCTGCTCAGAGAAGGTGTGGACACCATCTTTGGATATCCCGGAGGGGCCGTCCTGCATATTTACGACGAGCTCTACCGGGCCAAGGATCGCCTCACCCACTACCTGGTGCGGCATGAGCAGGGAGCGGTGCACATGGCTGACGGTTATGCGCGTGCCACGGGCAAGGTGGGCGTGGCACTGGTGACTTCCGGACCGGGCGCCACCAATGCCGTGACCGGTATCGCCACAGCTTATCTGGACTCCATTCCGCTGGTGGTGATCTGCGGTCAGGTCCCGACCAGCGTTCTGGGCACGGATGCTTTTCAAGAGGTAGACACCTTCGGCATCACGCGGCACTGCGCCAAGCACAACTTCATGGTCTTGAACGTCGAGCAGTTGGCTGAAACCATTAGAGAGGCCTTCTATCTGGCTGGCAGCGGACATCCTGGGCCTGTCGTGATCGATCTGCCAAAGGATGTTACGGCTCAACGAGTGGTCTACTATTACCCCGAGGAGACCGAACTGCCAAGCTATCGAGCAGCGCGGCCTGCCCCGCGCGAAAACATCAGGGCCGCTGTCGAACAGCTTCTCATGGCCCAGCGCCCGGTTTTGTACGTGGGCGGTGGCGTGATTTCGGCTGGCGCCAGCTCTGAATTGGTTTGCCTGGCCGAAACGCTGAATATTCCTGTCACTCCAACCCTCATGGGCCTGGGAGGCTTCCCCTCCGCGCACCGGCTCTGTTTAGGCATGCTGGGGATGCATGGAACGTACTGCGCAAACATGGCAATCTCGGAAGCGGACCTGATCGTGGCTGTCGGCGTCCGTTTCGACGATCGGGTGACGGGCAAGCTGGAGACTTTTGCCCCGCAGGCGCGAATCATCCATGTGGACATCGATTCCTGTTCGGTCGGCAAGAACGTCAAGGCTCACGTTCCGCTGGTCGGCGACGCGAAGGTGGTCTTGCGGCAACTGCTGGATGCCCTGCCTGAAGAGGCGGGCAGGCGAAGCGGCGGCGCGGGCCGGGATGAGTGGCTGGGGCAGATCGAAGCTTGGCGCAGATTTGCACCTCTGGCGTATGAATCATCCGACCAAGTCATCCTGCCCCAGTTCTTGATGGAGGAGATTTACCGCATCACCCAAGGAAATGCCATCGTGTCTACCGATGTGGGCCAGCACCAGATGTGGGCTGCGCAATACCATCGGCTGAGCGGTCCGCGCCAGTGGCTTACTTCCGGAGGGCTTGGGACGATGGGCTATGGAGTGCCTGCGGCCATTGGAGCGCAGATCGCGCACAGGGACAAGCTGGTGGTTGCGATTGTTGGCGACGGGGGCTTTCAGATGACTTGTTCCGAGCTGGCGACCGCTGTCCAATACGACGCGCAGGTCAAGATCGTCATCATGAACAATCGGTGTCTGGGAATGGTGCGCCAATGGCAGGAGCTGTTTTACAACAATCGCTACTCCCACGTGGGCATGGAAGCTGCGCCCGATTTCGTCAAGCTGGCTGAGGCCTTTGGCGCGCGCGGGCTGAGAACTTCGGACCCGAAGGAGCTCGCCAGCCTGCTGCACCAAGGCTTTTCAATTCCCGGGGTCGTCGTGATGGACATTCATGTTGCCCCCCAGGACAACGTCTATCCAATGGTGCCGTCAGGCGCCTCGCTGAAAGAGATGGTACTGAGGTGAGCCATGAGGCACCTGATTTCGGTCTGGATAGCCAACAGGCCCGGAGAGCTGGCTCGCGTTGCCGGCATGTTTAGCGCGCGCGGATTCAACATTGAGAGCCTCACAGTTGCTGAGACGAGGGATCGCTCAGTCTCTTGCCTGACAGTCGTCGCTGATGGCGACAACCGAAGAATTTCTCAGCTTGCCCAGCAGCTCGGCCGGCTGGTGCGGGTCTTCCGGGTTGCTAGCCTGACAGAGCGTCCCCGCTTAGAGCGGGAACTGGCATTGATCCGCCTTCGGCCAGATCCAGGATTCTCTGCGAAAGATCTGCAGGAGATTTTGTCTTCAGTGAAGGCTCAGGTGATAGACTCCGGGCCGGAAGGATTCGCAATTGAGGCCAGCGGCACCAGTCAGGAACTCAGTAGTTTATTTTCCCAATTGAGCGGTGTCGGTTCAATCGAGATTGCGCGCAGTGGAACAGTGGCCCTCGAGTGGAATCGAACTGGAGAATGGAAATAAGACACAAGTGACGCGGATTGCTGGGATTGGCTGCGGTGGGTCACCAACCGAGTGCCTGGCTGACTACAAGTCGACCGATTTCAAACCACAATGAACCGAACCATTATCCACGGTTATTTCTCCCTCCTGGCAGTTACGGCCGTAGGGCACGCTCAGAACGTAGCCCCGGCGAAAAACGATTCCGCCGCACCAATCATACTCATTTCGGTCGACACACTCCGCGCGGATCGCCTTAGTTGTTACGGGTACAGTGCTTCCCCGACGCCGAACATTGATTCACTTGCGAGTCGAGGGACACTGTTTTCTGCTGCCAGCGCGCAAGTGCCGCTGACTCTGCCGTCGCATGCTTCGCTGTTGACGTCTACCTATCCGTTCTTTAACGGCGTTAGGGACAATGGAGAGCAGGTCCCACGTAATCTCGTTACTCTGGCGTCGGTCTTGAGGGGCCGAGGATACCGGACCGCTGCCTTCGTCGGCGGTTTTGTTATGGATCGTTCGGTTCGGGCTAAACGAAGGCTTTGACTTCTATGACAGTCCGTTCGACCTTAGACATCAGGAGGGCAAGGGCCCCGGTGATATCAAGCGCTTAGGTGGAGGCGTGGTAGCCGCCGCCAGACAATGGCTCGCAGAGAATTCCAATCAACGATTCTTCATCTTTCTGCACCTCTTTGATCTGCATACTCCCTACACTCTTCCTCCCTCTTACCGCAGTCTACCTGGCTTGTCAGGATACGATGCGGCGCTTCGTTATGTGGACGACTCGCTCGGCAGTCTCTGGAAGTTTCTGAGGGAGCGCGGCCTGTTCGACAAAGTGCTACTCGTGTTCACGGCAGACCACGGAGAAGGATTGGGGAACCACGGCGAAAGCGGTCACGGATACTTTATTTACGAAAGCACAACCCGAGTGCCATTGATTGTTCGATGGCCGGCTGGAACCGCATCTTTTCCGGCTCGCATTGGCACGCCCGTCAGTCTGATTGATGTAGCCCCGACAGTTCTGCCGTTCTTGAGCATACCTCTTCCGGCCCAGTTTCAGGGCCGAAGTATGTTGCGCCTTCTGAAATCGGAGCCGTCCGGAACACTCGAGGAAGTTTACAGCGAAACCGTGTATGGTCGCAGGCACTTCGGAGTGAGCGACCTGCGAAGCATCCGGGCCGGCAATTACAAATACATAGATGCGCCGAAACCAGAGCTGTACAACCTAACCGTGGACCCGGGGGAGTCCAAGAATTTGTATGAGCGAAACATGCCGCTCGCCCTCACGCTTCGCCAGTCTCTGCTCTCGTTTCGCGCCCGTTTCAAAAACCAGAGGCCGAGCGAGGCTGCAAAGGCAGTCTCTCCGGAAATAATGGCGCGGCTCCGCTCGCTAGGTTACGCGGCATCTGGCGCGACTCGCACGGAGGATACAACGTCTGCTCCTGATCCCAAGGACCGCATAAGAGAGTTCGAGCTCTATGGGCGCGCACTGATGCTTTCTTCATTGGGGCGAATCACTCAAGCCAACATCGTATTGGAGAAACTCCTCGCCAAATTCCCCGGACTCATTGACGTTTCTGTTTGTCTCGGCGTCAATAAGCAGCGGCAAGGCCGCCATGCGGAAGCTGCAGAGCTCTTCAAGCGCGCCCTGGAAGAAGACCCTTTGAACGCTGCGGCGCACTACGATCTTGGGCTAAGCTACTATGCAATGCATAAGTTAGACGATGCTTCTAGGGAACTGAAGGCAACTTTGACGATTGCCCCACACTATTCACGTGCCCGAGAGCTGCTTGGAACGATATCAATGGACCGGCGGGATTACAGTGACGCGCGCGCGCATTTCACGGAAATGCTGAAATTCTCTGCTGACGACTACGCGGCACACCTCAGGCTGGGTATGGTTGCGACCTTACAAGCAAGATGGGACGAGGCGGAGTTTCATTTGAAGTCTGCCCTCAAGGCCGATCCGGAAAGCTCAGAAGCCCACAACACTCTCGGAAGTGTTTACCTCTACAAGGGACATATGGACCAGGCCGCCAACGAATTTGCTGACGCGATAAGGCTCAATCCGAAAGTCGCGAGTGCCTATTACAACCTAGGTCTGGTGCGAGAGAAACAAGGCAGAAAGGGTGAGGCGGCCACTCATTTTAAGGCGGCCTTGTCCGCCGACCCGAAATTCCAGCCTGCTCAGGAAGCATTGTCCCGTCTTGGCCGCCACTAAGGCATTTCAAGGGTCAGTTTGCATCAAGCAGAGAAGGCGACCCGGCCACAGCAGCGATTCGCTGTCGCGGCTATTTCTTCGAAGGGCTTACAGAGAGCCACAGCAAGGCTGCTCCCAGCGCCACCAGACCGGTGAAGTCTAATGCGCGCACCCAACCATAGTGCTCAGCAAGAAACGGAGTTAGGGTGGGTGACAACACTCCGCCCAAGTTACTGCCCGTATTCAGCAGTCCTCCGGTAAAGCCGACATTCTTGTCCGAGATCTGATTGGCAGTTGCCCAATAGGGACCCTCGACGCCCAGTATCAGTCCCGTGCAAATCGACAGGACTGCAGCCGCCACGTATCCGTTCTCAACACGCGCACCGATCGTTAGAAACACCGCAGCCCCGATCTGGCAAGCCATCGGGACAATACGGCGTCCCCAATCCATTCCCAGGCGCGTCATAATCAGCCGATCGGATAAGTAACCTCCGACCATGGTCGTAAACGCGGCCAGAATCCAGGGCACGGTAGTCAGCCAAGCGCTTTCGGCCTGGCCAAACTTCCGAACCTGCACCAGGTAAAGATAGAACCAGAATATAAAGACATAGGAAACATAACCGCTCAAGGTGTAGCTGGCAACCAAACGCCACAAGTTCCCGCTGCGCAAGGAGAGGAGCAACGAAGAAGATCCGCTACCGGGATGGATGTCTCGCGACATTCCCTTCTGAATAGTCTTAAGCTCCAGGGCGTTTACCGCCCAGTGCTGCGCCGGCAAGTCGCGCGCGCAAAGAAACCAGGCGCGGGCAATGAGAATCGAGAAAGCGGCGGAAAGAAAGAACGAACTCTCCCAACTGAGCTTCAACACCATCCAGGAGACCAGCGGCGGCATCAAGAACGAGCCGACACTGACTCCTGTTATCGCCAGGCCGTTGGCTCGGGCTCTTTCGGTCAAGGGAAACCAGTTAGCTACGGCACGGGCGCTGGCGGGAAACATCGGCCCCTCGCAAAGACCAAATAGAAATCGCAAGACGATCAGAGCATTCAGAATGCTCACGCCCGTCAGCAGGGAAATCTTTCCCGCTGCGCCGGTGAGGAACGTGAACAGCCCCCAGGATAGGGCCGCCCATCCCAAAACTTGTCTGGGACCAAAACGATCCGCCAGCATGCCTCCCGGAATTTGAAAAAGTGTATACCCCAACACAAAGGCGCTGAAGACATTGCCCATCTGCGTTTGCGTGAGGCGAAAAGCTTTCATTATGGGATCGCCAGCCACCGAAATGTTGACTCGCTGGAAGTAGTTGACCACGGCAAGCCCGCAAAGCAGGCACGCAATTTTCCACCGCGTCCGGCTGGGAGCATTCATAACGGCAACCTAAGGAAGTTGAACAGGATTCACAAGATCGTTGCTCTCCCTCCCTCCCAACGTGGTTTGAAAGAGCTGCACTTCCGCTGCAAGTCTCGCCCAATAACTCAGTTTAGGATCTGCTTCCACTAGATATAAACACTGACCATACCTTCATCCACTTCCGCTGGGACAGTGGCCAACCGCTGGGCATGGGACAACGCCATCCCGGTAGCAAGGTCGAACTGCCAGCCGTGCCATGGACAGTGCAAGACTTGCCCCTGCTTTCCGTAGACATACTCTCCAGGCGCCGAGGGAAGCGTCGTGCCTCCGACTCGCCCGCGGCAAACGGGCGCTCCCTGATGAGGGCAAACGTTTCGGTACGCTACCACTCGATCACCGACTCTTGTGACGCCAATTTCCACTCCATTCACTTCAACCAGCTTGAGCCTGCCTGGCGTCAACTCGTGCGCGGCGCACACTGAATAGCGACCTCGTTTTTCCATTGTTGCTCTCAAACCTGGGTGGGAACGGGATTGGGAACGCGGGCCGGGAGCCGATACCACTCGCGAGCATTACCATCCATGATCCGCTCGTCCTTGACGGGCATATAAGCGGGGTTGTCAAAATCCCAGTGGGGGTAGTCCGTGGCAAACATCAGCATGTCTGTCCCTATGATTTCAATCATGTCTCGCAGATGTTTTCTGCTGGGCGGCTGCTCCAAGGGTTGTGTCGTGAGGCGAAGATGTTCTCGCGCGTACTCGCTGGGCAGCTTCTTCAGCCAGGGCACCTCCATCCGAAGCGCCTTGTAGTTGTTGTCCATTCTCCAGAGCAGACCAGGCAGCCAGCAAACGCTGCCCTCGATTAGAGCGACGCGCAGTTTGGGAAATTTTTCAAAGACGCCGTGGCAGATCAGACTAGTCACGTGCGACATGTGGCCGGCGCACAGCATCGTATGGTACTCCATATAATATGTGGGCCACCCTGTCGCCGTTGGCGCTCCCATGGTTCCACACCCGTCCGCCCCAACGTGAATGCCGACCACAAGTCCCAGTTCACAAGCCGCTTCAAAAACAGGGTGGTATTGAGGATGTCCGTAACCAACCCTTGCCCCACTCGGCAACAACACCTGGACGATGTCTGGATGACCGCCCACCCGCCGAATCTCGGCGGCCGCTCTCTCAGGATCCTGTACTGGAACTGCCAGAGAGCCCTTCAGACGGCGATCCCGGGACAGCCAGTTCTGAATCAGCCAATCGTTGTACGCAGAACATAAAGCGGCAGCAACATGCGGACTAGGCATCGCAGAGACTGTAAGGATCTCTTCCCCCGTGAGAATCGCGTAATCAATGTTGTAGCCATCGAGTAACTGCTGCCTCATCATCTCGTAGTTCGAGCCAGGCGGTCCGCCGTCGGGAGGCACGGCATCACGCCGCATGAATCCTTCCGGATGGAACCAGGGGTAGGAGGGAAATGTCAGCCCCGCATATCCCGCTCGAGTGATGAGGTCTTGATAGTACTCGGATAAATAAGGAAAGAATTCTTTGATTGATGTGAAATTCTGATGAACGTCGCAATCAATCATGACGCCCTCTCTCACTATTCCCTCGCTCCAGCAGAGCGAGATCGGTCGGTCAGGGATCTGGCCATAAACACGAGCCTCCTAAGGGAGCCAGGCAGCTCTGTTCCTTGGGGCTCCACCAAACAGGGAAATGAGGATGGCCACCTCTGAGGTCGCCTGCTTCGCCAAGACAACAGCTCCTCTGTTCCCATCGTGCGTGTTTCGGTCTAGTGTACGAATATGAGTAGCTCTGCCTCCGTCCACGCGTTGTCGCGGCTGGCAGTGTCCCGCCTGACTTCGCTGACCATTTTGGGGTCAACCGGGTCGGCATGGTTGCCCCAGTCGTTGCGGATATAGGTCAGGATGGAGGCAATTGCTTGGTCGTCGAACTCACCTCCAAGAGCGGGCATCATCTCACCGTCTCCCTCTTTCCCTTGAAGGATGATTCGAATGAGTGCTCGATCCGGTCCGAGAACCCACTTGGAATTAACCAGAGACTTCTGCATTCCCTCACCGTTTGCCAGATGGCAATAGCCGCAACGTGATTGGTACTGTTTTTTCCCCTGGACCAAAACCAAATCCGCTTTCCCCAGGGACTGTTTTTCCCGCTTGGATGGGTTCCAGTGCTTTTCAATCAATTCCTGACTCCTTGGGTCGTTGTAGCTTCGTATGGCAATCAGACTGGCTTCGCTAATTTGGTCGGGCTGGATCGCGCCCCGGTCTACCGCTTCCAGCACTTGCCTGGCCCAAGCACTTCGACTGGCTAGAACGCTTTGAGCGACACCCCGCACGTGCGCCTTCATGCTGGGCCATAACTCAAGAATGGTTTCGGCGATGACCGGCTCGTCGAAGTCTTGTAGAGCCCCTAATAATCCGAGTCTTAGGCTGTCGGAGGTGGTCTTCTTCAGCAGATTGAGAAATACGGGTACAGCCGAACTGGTTCGCCTATCCACCAGTGCGGCGATGAGAGTCAAACGAGCGGCTTCTGGGGTCTGTGGGTTAGCCAGCAGTCGCAAAGCAGTATCGGTGGCTCTATCATTTTGCAACCTCACGGCCAGGCTGACCAGCTCGGGTGTGATGCGCTTGGCTAATAGCTCGGATACCAGTGTTTTCAAGGACTCGGGAACTGATTTGACTACAGTTCTCCTCAAGCCCTCCTCCATGCCGCGGATCAACTGGTCCACTGCCTCAGAACCAGGAGCCAGTTTCAACAAACGGGCGCAGGTATTGAGATTTTTATGACTGCGTTCTGGCGTCTGATTGGTTTGCCACTCTGAATAGACAGCATTACTTAAAGTGTAGAAACCCTGATCTCCCAGTTCGGCCGAGTAGCGCCGGCCCAGGCGCGATATTACAAACCGGCTAAACAGGGGGGATTCCCACACCCCTTTCTCCCGCAGCATTTTCATTAACAGATCGCGATCGGAGGTTGCTTTGTTTTCAATGGCCCACCACAGCAAAAGGGGGATATGCTGGTCGTCCACGTCTTCGCTACGCAACAGTAATTCCTGCAGGATGGGGAAAGCCTCCCGGGCGGGGAGCCGTTTGCAGGAACTGGCTAACTGGCTGCGCACTTCCACATGAGATTCCTTGCGGGCCAGCTCCACGAGTTTTGCCTGGATCTCCGGAGACACTTTTTTAGCATCGCCCAACAACCGTACCGTCCAATAGCGCACATATTCATCCGGATGGCTCAGTTGCCGCAAAGCAAACGCGTCATCAAAGCCGCCGCTCAGATTCACGGCCCATAGCCCCTCCAGCGCCAACTGGCCGCGGTTATCCTCCACCAGTTTTTTTAGGTTGGGGACGGCGGACTTGTCTCGGCGGTCGGCAAACAGCCGCCGCGCTTGCTCACGGAACCATTTGTTGGGGTGCGACAGAACTTCAATCAACTGCTCATTCGTCAATCGGGAGAGGTCGAAGGGTTTGATCGGCTGAGCTCCCCTGGCTTTGAGCCGGTAAATGCGACCGTGAATTTTGTCCCAATTGTCCACCGGAGTGAAAAGGGGCAAGCGGATGTCGTACCCGTACCAGTCGGCGATGTAAACAGCTCCATCAGGACCGTCCTTGGTATCTACGGGCCTGAACCAACTGCTATCGGTCTGAACCATTGCGTCCGTATCGACCGTTTTGAACGAGGAGGTGTCTTTGAGTAGCTTGCTCGCCTGCACTCGATTAGTCAGAGACATGCCGGCGATGATCTGCCCTTCGTAATTCGGCAACGCGCCGCCTTCATAAATGACGAGTGTCGAGGAGAAACGCGGTTTGTAACCAGTGTGCGCCATGTGTTGAAAAAAGCCAAAAGCATACGGATTGGTCAGAGGCCCGTGTTTGCTCCAGCCTTTGACGTAATAGCCACCCTGGACGCAGTGCAGCCCACGAGTGGCACCGTAGTTAGTTCCAGAATAAAGCCGGCCCTTATTGTCAGAATCCACACTCCAGGTGTTGCCGCCGCCTTCGGCAAAGAGTTCGAATTCCCGAGTGATCGGGTGATAGCGCCAGATCGCCTGGCCCAGAAATTTGATTCCTTTCACGTTCGCAGTGGTAGTGCTCCCCTGGGCGCCATAGAGCCAACCATCAGGCCCCCAGTGCAGACTGTTGGCTATGGCATGCGTATCTTCCAGGCCGAAGCCAGAAAGATGAACTTCGGGGGCCCCGTCGGGAACATCGTCCTTATTCCGATCCGGATAAAACAATAGGTACGGAGGATTGAGTACCCAGACTCCTCCGCGACCGACGGCAGCGCTGCTGGTAATATTCAGGCCGGTGAGAAAATCCTTGTGCGAGTCAAACTGGCCATCTCCACTAGTGTCTTCCAAGATAGTGATCTTGTCAGCGCCCCGAGTGTGATTAGGCGGAGCAAGGGGAACCTTGTCAAAAGTAGCCCGCCGGTATCGGTCATACTTCACCACTTTCAAACCCGCAGGGAAGGGATACTGGAGGTACTGCACCACCCACAGCCGCCCCCGCTCGTCGAAGTGCATGTTGATGGGCTGCCGGATCACCGGTTCGCTGGCCACGATCTCGATCTCTAAGCCATCGCTGACTCTAAATCGCTTCAGCGACTCTTCCGGCGAAAGGGCCTTGGCACTGCCGGCGCCATCAACTCCTTCCCCGGCGCCTTGAAACTTTTTGACAAACTCCTCTACCTCCGGGGTGAAGTGCTGTTCCTGTTCGTTATTGAGAGTGCCATCGGGATTGCGCGGTGCCGAGGAGGGCTCCGACGACGCTGGCACGTCGGAGCCTGCTTTTTCCTTTTTCCCGCCGGCGGCAAGCAGTCCAAAAACAAGAACAAGGATAAGAATCGTGTTTATAATCTTGTGCGAATTGGACGTTTTTCTGGCTCCCCTCCTGAGATCAGGAGGGAATGTGCCGCGCAGCGACAGCGGTCGCGGAGCGGCACGGGGGGTGGTCTGAGGGACCCACCGAGAACCGTCATTCAAGCGTTTCGTATCGAGGAAGAGCCTTTGCGGGCAGGAAACGTTCGATTGGAGGTTTCCGCGAAGGCCGGTCGCACCACCCCCGGCGCTGGCTCCGGGACCGCTGTCCCTGTGCCATCGCCCGCCCCTCCTCAGCCGAGGAGGGGAATCGAAATGTCCAAACGCCAGAATCTTCATGAGGTCAGGTTCTCCCGGGGCCAACCATAAGCCTTGTAAACCCGCCCAAAGATAATCCATAAAATGCGATCCGGGAGCTGTTGGCAGATGGCACGGTCTGTCGTCAAGAAATCAATCACCCGATTCATCTTTCTCAATTCTACTCCAGGAACAGTCTTCGCCAGGAGCGCAGCTTCTTGTGCCAGTGGTCATGGCTGGCATCGGTCAGACCAATGGCATATTGAGGTCCACCGGCCGCGCCATGCTGTGGGAAGACCACAGGCCTTTTTTCTCCCGGCTTGAGACCCTTGGGAAGGAGCTATATCCCGTAATCGGTGCAAAACGCCAGGCCGAGCGGTCACAACTCCAGGCGTATTCCTAGGGCCACTGCGGGTGTCGAAGGTGCGAGATCCAGCATGCTATGAAAAAATAGGCATGCCGCTCGACAAAAGGGGCATGCTGCCAAGCATTGATGTCAACTTAAGGCAGGACCCGGCCCACGATTGACGCGCTTTCTGCGTCAATCGTGGACGAAACCGCCTTAGGTTGACATCAATGGCTGCCAAGGGGCTTTTGTCAGACCTCGCGGCAGGGTCACACAACCCCTAAGCCTGGCCCGGTCAACCTCGCCGTTCCCAGTTGTCCGTTCTTGATCTTGAAAATCGAAGGAAACTTCTCCCTCCATTTTTCGTTAGCCGAGGGCACGTACTGGCGGCTGTTGGCTTCGATCGTGAAGACTCCCGGGATATGCGCTGCCAGTCCGGCAGAATGTACCAGAGAGGCGCCAGGACAGGTGAGGTCTTGAACGCAGAGGAAGGACTTGTATTTCTGCGCAGCTGCCGCTATGAGCAAAGCCTGCGTTTGCCCTTTGCAAACTTTGAGCGCGACTCCGCTATAGCCCAATCGGCGCGACAGGTGGAAACTCTCCAAGTCGACCAATGATTCGTCGATGACCACCGGAACGATCCTAGCTGCCTCATGCATGACGTTGTTCAAGTTGGCTTTCAGGTCCCGGGCCGTGGGCTGCTCAATATACTGCAACCGGGTCAGGACCTCCGGCGCGAGTTTCTTGATCTCTGCCAGAAACGACATCAAATAGCCCACGTCCTTGCACCGTTCGTTGAAGTCGCAGCAGTACTTCCACTGCTTGACGCCGCGGCGGCGCTGGGCCTCGGCTGCAGCGCGTTCAATGCTCACCACGCGATTGACGTCGTCTTTCAAATCGGCGCCGTTCAATTTGATCTTGATGTGAGTGATCTCGTCGGCTTCAATCCATTCCCCGAGGGTCTCCGGCAGTCCGTCGCCAATGCGCTGTTTGATATCGGATTCAGTGATCGGGTCTGAGGCGCCCACTGAATGGTAGAGGAACATCGCCGGAGCCGGCTTCTTGAAAACGTAGCGATCAAGAAACTCTCCACGAAACTCCCGACCGAGATAGTGGGCAAGATCGCGAGCCATATGCTTTGGCCCGTATCCAAAGTAACAGTTTATGCCGTTGGCCTTCCCAAAGGCGTCGTGCAATGCCGCGTCAAACGGACTAGCCGTAACTTGGGTGCAAAGGACTGGGATGGGTTCTGCTAGCTGCATCCTGCGCGAGACTTCGACCGCCGCTTTGACATACTCGGGCTCCAACTCCCAGTTGATGTCAATCGGATGGGCAGCTCGATCATAGCCGGCCGTCACTGAGCGGATTTCTCCAGCCAGTTGCTTCATGGCTTCCAGCGACTGGTCGTAGGTTACGACCTGAGACAGAAACGCCCAGGCATTGCCCAGCGGCATGGAGCCGAAGCCCAATGCCTCCTTGCCCGATGCATTGGCAACCCGAACGTTCACGTTCAGCAACGTCACGTGATCGACCGTTCTTCCACCAAACTGGTAGGGCGCCCGATATTTGTGATCCTCGAAATCATGCTGGACGTCCAGAATGCGAATATCGCTGCGACGGAGCCCGGGTTTTGCCCCTGCAGCAGCCCTTCTAGCTTCGCGGTGAGCGCTCCCCAAGCCAACGCTGGAAACCCAAAGTCCGGAGGCTCTCAAGAAATCTCGACGGTTGATCATTTTGGCAATATCCTCGTGGCTCGAGTCCTGCAATCGAGTCGAGCCATCCGGCTGGACGTCAACTCCACGCAAAGAGTTTCATGGGTGTGATTCTCGTAAGATGGCCGTGGGGACTCTCAGACTCAAGCAGTACTCGCCTTCTGCCTGGAGATTGGACGTTTTTGCCCCGGATGGGGCAATGGACGGTAGCCTGGGGCAGAGCGAAGCGCATTGATGTCAACTCAAGGCAGGATGGGGCCCACCTAGTCAGTCGTTTTGGTAGCCACGATTGACGCGCTTTCTGCGTCAATCGTGGACGAAACCGCCTTAAGTTGACATCAATGAGCGAAGCGACGCTCCAGGGATCAGGGCCATCGTGAACCTCTGCTGCCCCGGCAGAGGCGTGGGATCAGCGTCCAGCCGGCGTTCCGGCGCCCCTGCTGGGGCGCAGCCAAATTGGATGGACGCCAACCTGGGGCGTCGCTGACGCTTTGCCCCAGGCTACCCTCCCGTGCCCCTCCAGAGCGCCTGGAGCAAGCCCCCCGCCTCGTTGCAATCCTTGGGCGCATGACGCACGAAATATTGATTTGCTCTCTTGGTGGGCTGAAACCCGCATTCTGCAAGCTTCGAACACACCGGAAAACGTCCAATCTTCTGCCCCTGGACAGGTCCAGGGACAGAACGAGGGAGTAGACACGCATTCCAGCGAAGCTCAGAAGAAATACCTCAGGGCCAGCTGGATCCTTCGTGGTGGACGTGTATCAAGTACCTGGCCAAATGTACTTGAGCCAAGCGTCCCGTTAACATTAGCCCACTGGGTATGATTGAATGCATTAAACATGTCAGCCTGAAAGCTGATCCGGTGCGTTTCCTTTATCCCCATGCTCTTTGAGATCGAAACATCCCAATTATTGACACCGGGAAACTGAACCGCTCCCAGGGGGCTGTTAGGCCATGTACCAAACGGCGCTTCGACGAAGCACGAGGTGTCAAACCATTGCAGCCTGGTGCGGGGACCCTTGCTCGGATCACAAATTCGATTTGGAAACGCGCGAGTCAGGGCCACTCCTGTTAAGTCGCGCGAAGCGTAGACAGGTTGCGGGCTGCCCTTCGAAAGCCACGTGATCCCACTAACCGACCAGCCGTTAATAAACTTGTCCAGAACCGAGCCGGCTGAAGCTCCGTAGGTCCTTCCACGCCCGAAGGGCAAGGTATAGTTGTATCCCATTTGAAGGCTATTGCGCGGCACCCACTGTGACTCCCCTGCCAGGATGTAAGGAGCGAACATGCTGCTGACACCGTTGTCGCTTCGACCAACATGGGTAGTAACCACTCCCTTCGCCCAAGTGAAGTTGGCCATTAGAGTCAGACCGTGCCACTCGCGGTTTTTGACGCTGGCAATCATCGCGTTGTACTTGGCCCAGCCAATGGGGAGCTGAGCTCCAACCTGGCCCCATTGCGGAAAGAGACGCCGTTCCTGAAGGGTCCTGCCTGCCCATTCACCTTGAGGCAACCGGGCGGAATTGAGGTCCTGAAACTGGTTATGATGGATGCTGTGAGACCCGAGATAGTCTAATTCCAACGACCAATACGGGTTGAGGCTTCTTTGTACGCTAAAGGACCATTGATAAACGGCGGGGTTCGGTCTGTAAGGGTACTGGGGGCGAAAGCTAGCCGGCGGGTTTGAGTTCGGCTGGGGCAGGCCGCTAGGAGATGGAGCAGGGAAAAGGTTAGAAGTAAGGACGGAAGGAAGCTGCTGATCGACCGTATTCAAAACATGAGCGCGCGTGCCGAAGGGTGGAAGAGCATTTGCGGCCTTGGCGTTGTTATCACTGTTCCCGTCGAAATATATCCCGGCAGCCGCCCGCACCACGGTCTTCGGAGTGAGCTGATACGCCAGCCCCAGGCGCGGCGCGAAGTCCAGCTTGCTGACCCGATAGCCCTCGCGCGGCACACCAGGAGTAAGAGGGGCGCATTTCCCGAGACACTTTGACGGATCCAGGAAGTCGAGGGGGTTTTGGAGGGCATATCGGAGGGTGCCGTTCACCGGATCCCACTGCGCATTCGAATTGCGGGGGACCAGGAACGGGCTCCAATATTCGTAGCGGACGCCGAAATTCACTGTTAGCTTGGAAGTCGCCCGCCAGGAATCTTGAGCATACGCCCCGTAATACCGCTGATGCGTATCATATCGGCTGGTTATCACTGCTATTGCCTCGGTCTGTGCGCCCAGCAGAAAGTCCGCGAGGGCGTCACCGCCCGCCGTCAAGCCTGCCGCCGCTCTTGCCCCCTGGCAGGCTGCATCCCCTGCCGGACATGCCTGGGAAAAGACGTTGCCATACCACATTGCACCCTGGTCGTTATCGGCACTGTCCTGATACATGCGGTTCTCTGAGACTTCGATCCCGAACTTCAACGTGTGCCGGCCCCTCACGTAGCTCAAATCGTTCTTGAATTGACCGTTGCTCTCCAATACTGAAAAAAGATACGTCTCGGGGACGCTCATGTTGTACCCCGGAACCAAAAACCTGGGTGCGCCTGGCAAGTCCCCTGTGTTTTTGAGCCCAATGTCTCGCGCAACGTTTCCGTGCGCCGTGTTGCGCCTTATGGCCCAGTTGGGACGGGTGTAGCCAACCATCACGTCATTGACGAGGGTCGGCTTTATCACCTGCGTCCAGTGAACAACGACATTCCTGGAACCGTAAGGATTAAACGTTCCCTGCAAGGGCTGAAGCCCCGTGATGGTCTGGGGTGCTTCCGAGTAGGAAAAGCGTCCATACACGGTGGCCTTGGAGCTCTTAAGAAAATCGACTCGGAAGCTATACTGGTCCGAATTGATCTCGGTATTCACGTTCCCGGACAAGCTCGGGATCCCGTTCACCGTCGTGTTGGGCTTTTGAACCCACTTCTGAAGGAAGGCGAGTGTTACGGGGTCAGCACACTGCGGCCTCGGGGCGCACAGGCTAGTTGGCCCCAGAGGAATCCGGTTTCCCGGGAAAGGCTGGCGCAGGCCCGTGGCGGGGTCGTAGCTGAACGGGTTGTAGATGGTCGGGAATCCGGAAAAGTCTCCGTTGAAAACACGCTCGGCCGGTACTTGCTGGAAGGACACGGCAGCCTCGCGGACACGCAGGCCCTCATAGTTGGCGAAGAACAAGAGTTTGTTCTTCATGATCGGACCTCCGATGGCGCCGCCAAACTGATTCTGCTGGTAGTTGGGCAGCTTTCGCCCAAGCAGGTTGGTGAAAAAAGGCGCGGCATTCAGGCGGTTGTTCCGCAAGAACTCATAAGCAGTACCGTGATAATCGTTTGCGCCGCTCTTGGTAATGACGTTCACGGCCGAAACACCGTAACCGAACTCCGCGTTCATGTTGCCACTCTGAACACGGACCTCCTGGACGCTTGCCGGCGATTGGAACAGGGTTACATTGCTCCACGGCCGGCTCTGTATGTTGCTGCCATCGATCGAAATGTTCGTTCCGGTGTCGCGGTTACCGCTGATGAAGACCGAGGATGCGGTAAAGTCCCCGGCACTACCCCCTCCTCCGGTCGCCGCGTAGTTAAGGTCTCCCGCCCCCAGAGACAGGCCGGATTTGAATACCGGGTGAACAACACCCGGTGTCATCACCAACATGTCAATGAAACTCTGCCGGGGGAGAGGAATATCTCTCACGAGCGTCGGACTGATCGTTCCTGAGACCTCTGAGGTTGTGGTCGTGATCAATTCTTCGCCAGCAGCGTCAACGGTGACGCTTTGAGTGTCGCTCCCCAGCTCGAGGGCTATATCTACCCGGGCAGGAGAGGCAACTTGCAGCACCAGCCCGGTGACCTCGACCTTTTTGAAACCTGACAGGCTGACCGTGACCGTGTAGGTCCCGGGCGGCAGAGATACAACCGAATAGTAACCACTTGGGTCCGTGCTTGCTTCTCTAATTGCCCCGGTTTTCTCATTCCTGACGGTAACCGCCGCTCCTGGGACGACAGCCTTGCTGGGATCGGTGACGATTCCAGCAATTCTGGAGGTCGTTTCAACCTGCGCCATGGCTGGGACCGAACCAATGACGCCCAGCAACAAAAGTAGAACCCACGGCTTCAGCACCAACTCAAAAAGCCTATTCATCTGACCTCTCATAATACCTACCTCCTTTTTCCTCACCTTATAAGGGTGGATCTAGTCACCGGAACACCTGAGAACGTCTGCCAATTTTAATTAATCGATTGTCAAGGGATTTTTTCTCACAAGTTTGGAATCGATTATGTATTGGGCGCCCCGAATGATTGCCATGCGAGGAGGTCTTTCATGCGCGCCGTCTTTGGCAAGCTAACCTACACTTCCCTAAGAGGACGAATTGCTGACGAGATTCAGGACGCCATTCTCAATGGCACTCTACGCGAGGGTGAAAGGATCGTAGAACGGAAGCTGGCAGATCAATTCTCAGCCAGCCTCACGGCGGTTCGAGAGGCGTTAATCGAACTTGCAGCAAAGGGCTTTGTGACCAAGAGACCGAACTGTGCGACCCATGTCATAAAGTTCTCTCATGCTGATGTGGACAAGATCTTCGCCTTTCGCAGGATTGTTGAGGCCCATACCGTCGAAGAAGCTTGCCGCGCAGCTTCGCAGGAAGGACTGGAACGCTTGACTCATTCATATAAGGAATTACTCGAAGCGGCTCATAGCAAGAATGCGCAGTTGTACCTGCAAAGAGATCTGGCGCTGCACGAAGTCGTATGGCAGATCTCCAAGAATGAGTATTTTGAGATCGCCTTGAGAAGAGTGGTCCGGCCGTTTTTCGCCTTCACGTTTATACGCTACGGGCGGGGTGATTCCTTCGATCTCGTTCAGGACGCCTACAATCATCTCGCCTTCGTCAATCCCATCAGATCTCGAGATGCTGAGGCGGCGCGTCAAGCCTACTTGAGTGCATTGGATGAGTGGTATGCCCAGACTCGTTCTTACATATATGGTCAAGGTCGGGAGAGCGCAACACCCCTCATCCAACACGGATAGGGCGCCAGTTTCGCAAACTTATAGGTCAACAGGGTAGGTCCTTCAAGGAGCCATCCATGCTCCTGTGGAGCACCACAGAGCATGAAAACGATCAAAGGATTCCCCTCTCGGGAGGGGCAAGGGCCGTCAGGCCCTGGGGTGGGTTGTGGAATAGGGAACGAACCCACCCCGGCGCTCCGCGATCGCTGTCGCTCCGCGACCGCTGTCGCTCCGCGCCACCCCTCCAAGGAGGGGATTTTCATGGGAGGCACAGAGAAATGACAAGGTCAGCGCAGCCCATTCAGCGTAGGAATTTCATCAGAGACTCGGCAGCCGTCACTGGATTGCTGGCTGGCCGGCCGTTGGGCAAAGCAGGTCATGCGAGATCGAGTCCTAATGAGACGATCACCGTGGCTGTGATGGGCATTCGGAATCAAGGAGCCGTCCATCTCAAGAACTATGTAAAGCTGCCGAATGTCAGGGTTGCTGCGATCTGTGACATTGATGAGCGTCTGTTCTCCAAAGCGGTGGCTCAAGTTGAGGAGGCTACCGGCAATCCTCCTCGAACAGAGACCGACATCCGACGAGTGCTCGACGACAGGAACATCGATGCCATTTCGATTGCCGCGCCCAATCACTGGCACGCACTGGCCACCATCTGGGCCTGTCAGGCAGGCAAAGACGTGTATGTAGAGAAGCCGGCCTCTTACTCGATTGTCGAGGGCCGCCGCATGATCGAAGCGGCTGCCAAGTACAGGCGCATCGTCCAGGTAGGAACACATCAGCGCAGTCGGCCCCTCATGCTCTCGGCAGTGGATTACCTCCATTCGGGAAAACTGGGGAAAATCTATATGATTCGCTGCCCGTTTTTCAGGTTTCGTGAAGATATAGGGCTAAAGCCTGATTCCCCGGCGCCTTCAGGTGTGCATTACGACCTGTGGCTCGGTCCAGCGGCTGACCGGCCGTTCAATGCGGGACGGTTCCACTACAATTGGCACTGGTTCTGGGACACGGGCAACGGAGAAACCGGCAACAACGGCGTCCATATGACCGATCTGGCCAGGCACATCTTGAAGAAGATGGAACATCCGCGGCGCATTGTCAGCCTGGGCGGACTGGATGTGCGGCCTGGCACTCAGGAGACGCCCAATACGCAGTTTTCGCTGATGGAGTACGCCGATGGCACGCGGGTGCAACTGGAGGTTCGAGGCCTCTACAGCAACAGCGAGGACGGTATGACGATGGGTTGGCTGGTCTATGGTTCAGAAGGCTGGATGCGTATTGGCTTTGAGGGGTGGGCCACCTTCTTCGGGCGGAAGAACCGGCCAGGCGAGAGCTGCCAGGAGGCTGAAGTGAATGCACGTTCGGAGGAGTATCAGAGCTTCGGAAGTGATGAGCCGCTGCACTATGCCAATTTCATCGCCTGCATGCGCTCCAGGAGATTTGAGGACCTGCGCACCAACATCACGGAGGGCCATCTCTCGGCCGCCATGTGCCACCTGGGGAACATCGCTTACCGGACAGGGCGCACCCTGACCTTTGACAGCGCCACTGAGAGGTGTGTTGGAGACGAGCAAGCCAACCAGTTCCTGACGCGCAGGTATCGCTTCCCCTTTGTTGTTCCGGAGAAGGTCTGAGCAGGGTTTTCTCAGACCGGCGAGCAATTCACCCTTAACAAAAGTGGGGCGAGCGATGCCTTCTGGGCGCGCGATTACAAGTGGGCATTGAGAAACCGCGCGCATGTTAGCCGAATATGACGTTGCTTGGTTTGAGGAGCCTCTCCCACCGGACGCGCTCGAAGATTATGTCGCATTGCGGCGCCAGGCCTTGGTTCCCATTGCCGGAGGCGAAGTCTCGACGCGCCGTCAATCCTTCAAGCCCTGGCTTCAGACGGGAGCGTTCGACATCGTCCAGCCCGATGTAACGAAAGTAGGTGGAATCAGCGAGGAACGCCGCATCGCTTGGATGGCAGCCGAAAACGGCATAAGGATGATCCCGCACGGTTGGAATACAGCGGTCGGGCTGGCCGCTGACCTGCAACTTGCATCGGCTTTTGCGAACACCGACCTTGTTGAATACCTAACAGGCTCTCCATTTATCGATGAGATCACAACGAAACCATGGAGGTTGGACGCCGATGGCATGCTCGAGATTCCGGAACGCCCCGGGCTCGGAATCGAAATCGATTTGAGAGCGCTTGAATCCCTTTCAGGCGTGAAGCGTTTCCTCGATTGAATGGCTGCCCAAGGTGAGCAAAACCGTCGCTGGGAGATGGTGGGCTTTCTATTCGCCGCCTCCGGCGTGATTGGCGTGATAGGGGGCCGGAATTATGGATTTGCGACGAGGTTGATAAGGATATTCGGCCAATCCAGCCTCGGACCTCACGTATACGTCAAACCCGGGATCAGAGATTTCAATGGCCGCGTCAGCTTGGCGACGATGACGAATTCCCCCTTGCTAGTATTACTTTGTCAAGTTTCTTTCTGGGTGGCGCATACATCGTGCTTTAACGACCTAAGCGCCGCATGGGCAAGATGCCCATGCCACGTGGCACGGGCGTCCCGCCCGTGAAGATAGGCTTCACGACTTAACAAAGTAATACTAGGAACCTGTCGGAGACAGATCATTCCCGAGAGGTAAGAGATGCAACGTCGGAAATTCCTAAAGGCAGCCGTAGCTTCGTGTGGAACAGGGCTCTTGAACGTTGAAGCATCGCAATCTGCCGCTCCGCGGGTCAGAACATCTAACACTGTAAGGCCTGCGGCAATGGAGAATTGGGGCGGGAGCCTATCGATGCGAGGTTATCTCGCACGTGAAGCGGGGCAAATTACCCGCCAGGCTTTG
>JAKEER010000249.1 GCA_022616615.1 Acidobacteriota bacterium | reverse complement strand
CTGGAGATTGGACATTTTTTGGAGTGGCGAAGCCCACCCTGGGAGCGCGGGCGTCCCGCCCGCAATTGTGGCCGCAGGCCATCGGAGCGGCCTCCGGCCGCTCCCTGGAGTTTCTACATTTCCCAGCACGGGCGGGACGCCCGTGCCACGTGGCATGGGCATCTTGCCCATGCTGCAGCAGCTTCCAGCCGCTGGTGGAGCGGCCTCCGGCCGCTCCGAGGCGGGCGGGACACCCGCGCTCCCAGGGTGGCTGCTGCCTCCGGAGCAAGAAGCCGCCCAGTACCTCCACCACTGGCTTACGCCAGCGGTTGGCTGAACGCTCTGATTCTGACTTTGACGGAACCCCGAAATAGAGAGTTCCTACGGTTCTTTCTCTTGTTTCTGAGAGAGTAAGTCTGGATTCCCTGACAGCTCTCTGGCCATCTGTTCCTCCAGACTTTGAAACTCCCCTTTCAAGCGGGGGAAACTGGCTAGAAGATCTCGCATAGCCTGTTCGGCTTGTCCCGGAGCAAGATCCACCCCTAGGAATAATCCGAGAGTGAGTCTGTCAGCCAGCTCCACGGAGTGGAAGAGCTGCCGGAAGATCGCCGTCCAGGGCAAATCCTCTAAGCCCGAGAGGTTAGCCGATTCCGTTGCGCTACCGTTCGATGCGGTGCCCCCACTCTCTCCGATGAGGGAAAAAAGAACAGGCTCCAGCAACAGGTGCGACTGTGTGATTTTTGTCCTTAGAGCTGTCAGATGATCTCTAACCATCGTTTCCAGCAACCAGCGGCTGGCGGGGCGCAAAGGGGCGATTTTCTCCGCAGGATAGCTTTCGGCCAGCCGGCGCAGGGCCCAGGCTTCCGACAAAGCCGCCTGGGAGAGCGTAAAGGCCTGGTTGGAAAGGTCATGAATCTTCTCCTGGATCTGCCCCGGATAGGCCACCCGGGGCGGCTCAGAGAAATAACGCTTCAGCCGGTCCTGAATGGGGATGGCGGTCACTCCAACTTCGGTGCTGCGCTCCACGCCGCCTTCTTGAGTGGTAAACCGCTGTTTCTCCTTTTCGGATGGATCTTCGGAGGCAAGCCGGCCCTCCTGGAGCGAACCGGCAGCCCGCGCCGCTTCTTCCATGGTTTGGAGTTTTAGCCGAAGCAGCGGCACGGTGTGGAGCGCCGCCTGCAGCTCTTCCTTCCGCTCGGAGGTCCTCACCAGACCCCGCACCTCGACGGCACCCGTGGGATCCTGCGCCACTTCGATAGGATCCAGCCGGCAGGCCTGCAGGCGGTGCAGCGCAAACTGGGCCTCCATTTCGGCTGTCATCAATTCCTCAGCCGTAGGAGTTGCGATAGTGGGCGCTCGCGGCGACTGCGGCAGTGGAAGCGGCGCCTGTGGAAAGTTGACATCGGGAAAAATCGACGGTGGGAGGCTGTTTAAGGCAATCACCTGAAACTGCGTTTCCACGAGTTCATAATCCCGAGGACCGTTCTCCCCTTGGACTCTTAAGGATTGCTGAACCGGATGCCAATCCTGGGCCCGAACCACCAGCTCCGCTTTGACAATGGCATCGACGGGCAATGGGCCGGCCGCAGTAGTCGTCAATGCCAGGGCTCGGTTGCCATCCGGCAACTTGGTCTCGACGACTTCCTCATCCTTTCCTCGAACAGATCTTCGCCAGGCGGCATACGCAGCGGGAGAGAGTGGAGCTCGCCAGTCCATGTGATTGGCTCGAAAAACCTGCTCCAGCACTTGCAAAAGCGGGGGAAGCGCCGAGGACTCTGGTTGGCGCTCCAGGGCGACATTCGCCTTTTTTGACTGGAGCTGGCCGGGCGAATGGGAGCCAGCCTCGGCGCCAGCGCTCCCCTGAGGGAGATCAATAAATCGCTGCCCCTGACTATCCTTGACGCGCTGCCTGACACGGCCTTCGCCTGAAGGGTTATTCCAGATCTCCCAGGTAAGAGAGTCGTCCTGCCGGGGGACGGCTTCAATGCGCCGCACCCGTAACTTCTGGTAAACCACCGGTTGGCTGACGGAACGAACCTCTCGGAGCTGCGCTTCAGTCGCCTGCTCCAGAAGCTGATTGGCGGAAACCGGGGTCACCTGATTAAAACGGGCGACCACCCAGAAGAGGATGAGGCACCCAAGCAAGACAGCGCTGGCCAACCGGAAAGGCAGAGAGGGCGCCAGAAAAGCTTTTCTCAGTGAGGCGAAACATCCGGCCAGAGCGGAGGGATGGTCCGTTTCATCCATCACGCGGTTCACTTTCGCCGCAAAGCCTCGCCATCCGTGCGGAGGCGGCATTGGATTCAGGCCGGGGGCCAAAGCGCTGTTCAATAAATGGATGAAGGAAGCAATGTCGTCTTGAGTCTTCTCCGTTCTCACCCGGCAGCTCCAACAAGCCTCCAAGTGAGCCCGGATCTTGGCCGTCGCTTGGGCTGTCAGCTCTCCATCAACGTAGCAGAACAACTCCTCCTCAGCCGGGTGCTCATTTTCTTTTGCATGCCTTGGCTTCAGCAGTCTACGCATGATTGTCCTCCACCACTTTCTTAATGCCGCGGCGCAGCGACTGGGCTACGTTCGAAGGGCTGATGCGAAGAATCTTGGCGATCTGTTCATAGCGAAACCCTTCCGCCTTGAGCATCAAGCATTGCCGTTGCTGAGGCGAGAGCCGCGATAGAGCGGCTTGAAGCTTTTTAAAGCTTTCTTGCTGGAGAACTCGTCGTTCCGGATCTGGGCTGGGATCGAGGTGTGACTGATAAAATTGCTCCCAGCCGTCAAGATCCAAGAAGGCTTCGTATTTCCGGCCTCTTTGCTGATCAACGGCCAGATTATGGGCCACCCGAAAGATCCAGGAGCGAACATTACTATCTTCGACGCCGCCACTCTGCAGATGGCGCAGGAGCCGTAAGAAGGCCTCTTGCGTGATTTCTTCCGCTTCCGCCGGATTGCCAAAGGCCACCAGTAAGTAGTGATAGACCGAGTCTCGCATCTGCTCAAAAAGCTCTGCGATTTTTTGATCGATCGTCATCCTCTCCTGCTTGAGACTCAGTACTTGGGAGTCCAGACAGTTTTCGGTGTTCATACTGGGTTTGAATCCGTTCCGCTCTCCGGGCAAGAGCCGCACAAAACGGCCCTCGGAAGCTTAGCGGCTCTTTCAATCACCGGTGGTCAAAAGCCCTGGCAAGGAATCTCTGCAACGAAAAATCTCGTTATTACTCGATGTCTTAATAACGATTGAGACCCCAATTTTGTGACACCTTCAAGCACTCTTTCTTGTCAGGACTTCAAACGGATGCCTGTGGGCAAGCCTCGCTCTTTCCGACTATCACTGGAGGCTCCAGAGCTTTAAGTGGGAATGGTCTTTGATGAGAATCAGGCGGCCGACAACAACCGGATGCGCCCATGTAGGACTCGTGGCCACTGGCTATTCGCGAATTGGAGCGAAGGCGCTGTCGTTTTGGCGAGCAACGATTAGCCGGGCGTCATCAGTTAACATGATCAGCAGCCCATCGAGGCAGACGAGGGCTGCATTTTTCCCCTGGCGTCCAGGGCTCTTCCAGATCGTCGCTCCGGTGCGCGAATCAAGCGGACCGTGGAAGAATGCTGCAAGGTGTTCGGAGGGTGCTCCGTAACTCTCATTTCACACTGATTTCCACAGACTTCTTGGGTTCTTGTTGCTTCAGAGATCGAAAAAGTTCCATCTTCTCTTGTCCAGCCCTCTTTCGCCCCTGCTTAAGGTAGATTCGGCCCATTAAGTAGTGTGCTTCAGAAAACTTGGGATCATTGAGTACAGAGCGTTCTAACACTTCCAAGGCTTCTGTGTCCTTTCCCAGTTTCTGAAGAATCTTTCCCTGGACATAAAAGGCCTCTGCCGACCGCGGGTTCATCTCGCTCGCCTGCTGGGCCAGCTCCAAGGCGTCTTTGTACTGACCTTCCACGAACAGGAGTTTTCCCAGATTCAAATACGGCCACTCGGTTCTTGAACCCTGTTGGTCAGTCAACTCCATCGCTTTTCGGTAGGCCTGAACGGCCTCCTCGTTTTTGCCCTGAGCCTCCAGAGCAAGACCTAGATTATCGAAAGCTTTTCACCGCCGCTGGTTGGAGACGAAGTGATTCACGGAACGCGAGCTCGGCCAGAGCGAAGAATTGAGCCGTGTAGTAATACCGTCCCAGGTAGTAGTGCATCGAGTCATCTCTTGGAGCCAGCTTCACCGCTTCCTCAAAGAAGGGGCGCGCCAGGTCGAGACGATCCAAGACCACCCAGTTCAGGCCAGCCAGGAGATATACCTTGGCGTCTCGCTTCTCCAATCCGAAACTGCGCTCCAGGGCTTTCAGAGATTCCTCAAATCGTTTTTCACCGAACAGAATGCGGGCTTCTAAGAAATGTAACTGATAGCTTGGTCCTCTCTCGGAGAGTTCCTGTCGCAGCCGTTCCCAGGCCGCGTCCAACTGATTTGCCTCGATCAATCTGTCGATGTCCAGGATTGAAGGGCTGGCTGCCTTCAATTCCAAGGGTTTGTCGGTCCCTCCCGCCGATCGAGCTACTTGGACACCCAAGACATTTTGTGGGAACTCTAAGGCTATCGAGACTAGAAGGATACTTCTGGTGATAGCAAGTTGAAGTTGCATTCTGGACAGAAGCTCCTGAGTCTAGCTTAGCTAGCTGGGTTTCGGCCTGCGACTTCTCCGGATCCGGACTCACTAGGGTTGCTGCACAGCAAGCCGTGACGTTTTCTTCGCACGGGCCAACGAGAGCCGAGCCTCCTTCCAACCGAGTTTGACGGCTCTGTTGGCAGTGAGTATGTGCCCTCTCCTACTTGACGCCGGCTGGATGGGGTACGAACGGCACCGACCAGAATGCCATTAATTCAGGTGAATCGTACCAGTTCACCGTGCGCAACCATTGCGCAGCCACAGCCTGATCGCTGACGAAACGAACTCCATAATGACGGTTGTGTTTCGCGAGTTCATCCATGAAAATCCATTTAACCCGCTTTCCAGCAATGAGGGCCCTATGCTCAAACACAGTGCCGCTGTCGTAGATCAGGAGCGTGACTTGCGCGTCCTGATCATTGGGATTGAGGATGATCGCCCACTCTGATTCTTTAATCCATAGCTTTCCTGGATCATTGATGACTATTCCGTCTGCCAGATACCCTTCCCTGCTCAGTCGATTGATCGACATATAGGACTTAGCCGTTTCTCTGATCCCTTTCGGCGAGCTGGTCTTGGCGCCGGCTCGATAGTTGTTGTCTGCGTTATTCCAGCCATTCGTAGCCTGACAGATAACAGCTTCCGTGCTTTCAACTTTCAGTGCAAATCTCGTGTTCGAGTGAACCGGCCAATGCCCATAGTTTGTCTCCAGGCTGGTTTTGGCGGGCGCTACCCGGGAAAAAGTATTGGGTGCACGATCTTCATAATAAACCGTGATCCCTAGTTCCACGTCGCGCGCATTCGGGTTGAAGACCACCAGGTGCCCCATGGTAGCAAAGAGGGATTTTGAGTCGATGAAGTATTCATAATCAATGAGATAATGGGTTCTCAGTGAATCCTTCGGAAAATCCCGTAAGACTTCTTCTTTACTTATGGACGAGCTTGGCGGCCTGTCTGTCTGATTCCGAGCACAGCTCACCCCACATACGACTAAAACCAATACCGCAATCCCTTTATTACGCATAAAAACAAGGACCTCTTCTCGAAATAGGCAATGCCTCAGTTACGAGGGAACCGCATGGCATTGGTAGTGGGTTTTCTCCCGCCGACACACTTGTCTGAGCACTGCTGAGATCACCGGTCACCTTCCGTCGATTTAGGCCTTATGATTATCATCAAATCGAATCGACAGCAGAATGATGGCGGCGACCGCCAACACCACTCCGCCGCCTTGCAGCAGATTGATTGATTCCTGAAGAACCAAAGGGGCCAGTAAAACGACAATGAGCGGATAGAGAGCCGTGAATGGAACAACCACAGAGGCCTTGCCGCCGCAGTGAAGAGCCGCAAAAAGAAACCACGATCCCAGATTGGTTAGAGTTCCGGCTAGCAGTCCGTAAGCCGAGGCCCCGCTTAGAAGACTAGAATGCGGCTGAGACGGCAAAGCGAATGGAAGGAAGAAAAGAAACCCCAACGTCTGCCAGACGATTGTCGATTCAGCCGAAATACGATTCGTAGCGAGTTTTTGAAATATGCCAACGACTCCCCAAGCAACCAGCACGACACCCACCGGTCTAAGCCATTGTGGAGAGTGCTCATGCCAACCATCTTTCATGGAGAAGGGCATTGATGGATCTGTGGCGAAGATGACGATTGCAAGAGCAGCCAGAACCAGTCCAAGAACCTGCAGAGACTTGAGGCGCTCGCGCAAAAGAAAATAGGCAAGCACAGCGGTCACCATCGGATAAAGTCCCGTGATCGCTCCCACCACCGAAGTGTTGGCGTCAGAGGCCGCCAGAGCATTAAGCATGGCGAGTTGGCCCGCTGCACCTAGGACGCCGGTGAGAGTTCCAAAGAAAATTCCTAACGGTTCCTTCTCCAGGCTAAACTTTCTAGCCACCAGCAGCGCCAGTGCAACTGGAAGCGAACCCCAGATAAACAGGTAGAACATCACCGGGTCCGACAAACCCGCCTTCAGTCCTAGCTTCGAGGCAAACAAGTAACCTGCAAAGCACACGAGACACAGGGTGGCATAGCCAATCCATTTCCCTGGCGCGCGTTTGGGTGCATCGTCTCTCGATGAGTTCGCTTGCGTTATCTTCAGGGGGGATATCGCCAAGACTGTCTCCAAACCCAGCGATTCAAGTGTGCCCACTGATACTTATGAAGGCGCCAATTTACAAACGTCACCCGGCTGACCGCACGGCCCCGTCAAAGTCCCTGACCCTCCCTCACGGTCGGGCTACTGAACACTCCGAGGCTCAAGTCAGTAGCCCGCGCGTCAGCAAGGGCTGTGCCGCATGCAATGACTTACAGGACTTTGACGGGGCCCTGCCGCTGACCGTGAGACAGTCGAGAAACAAGCGCTTCTATTTCCCAGCAATCGACCATAGCTGGCGGGAGGCCTCCGACAGCACCTCACAGCCTGTCGAGGTGACGAGAACATTCTCCTCGACGTGAAAGGTCCCATACGCCGTAGCCACTCCGGGCTCAATCGTGATGACCATGCCGGCCTCCAGGATTGTCTGGTCGGTTTCCGAAATGTGGGGTAGCTCGGTAAGATTCAGCCCCAGCCCGTGACCGCAACGACCGGCGCGCCCTGAGATGTCCTGGGTAATCGCAAAAGGCAGCTCCGCCACCTTGCGATTGCAGAAGCGAGCAACTTCAGAAACGCTGATCCCTGGCCGGACGAGAGAAACAGCCTCCCAAGTGATCTGATGAATCGCCGCTTGAGCGCTTGCTTGTTGCGGAGACGGGCCGCCGACGACACCGGCGCGCGAGAAGTCAGACCAGTAGCCACCGATCGTGGAACCAGCGTCTATCCAGACCATGTCTCCAGTGCAGACTGCGCGTGCCCCCGCGGGTTTGCTTGGGAGGTCATAGCTGCTCGCGTCCGAAGTTAGCGCCAGAAAGCGGTCTCCGATCCCGGCTGCATCCAAGCGCGAGAGCAGCAGCAGCGCGATGTCGTGTTCCGTCATGCCTTCTCGCGCCTGGGTGAAAGTTTGGATATAAGCCCCCGCCAGCACCTGACACGCGCAGCGAATGCAAGCAGCTTCGTTCTGCGACTTGGTCATCCGCAGCTTCCAGAGCATCTGGCTGGCGTCCTCCAATCGCGTGCTCCCCAAAGCGGACCTCAAGCGTTGGAACTCGAGGTAGGGCAGGTCGAAGGACTGCTCGATGCCAAGTTCCATACCGATAGGGCCGCGCAGCGCACCGCGTTCTCGCAGTGCATCGATGATCATCTGCACAGGTATCTTCGACAACTCAGAATAGTCGCGCACGTCCTTGCATGCAGAAAACCTCAGCGCCTCCTCTCGCCGTCCTGTCTGCACAATGAAGACCGCCTCACCTTCCAAGGGTAGGACCAGAAAAAACGGTCGCGAGCCGCTTCGGGATGGTGAGGGATATCCGCTGAAATACGCGAGATTGACGCCGGTACCAAGAAGCAATGCGGCGAGACCTTGCTCCTTCATGAGGACGCGCAGCTTTCGAAGGCGCTCGACGTATTCCTTTGCAGGGATGCCCGGTTGACTTGTCTTTTCAAGGGCCATTGCTGGGTCACTAAGGGCCTGGGGCAAAATAACGTTTTTGGTCTCGTCCTTAACTCCTCGTCCTCGTCGTCGTTCTCGTCCTCGGCTTTTTTGCCGCGCGTCTCTCCGAAAACAGCTGGATCAGGCGGTCTCCTGGCTGGACCGACGCGAAGGTTCTCAGAACACCCACGATTCCTGCGCGGTCTGCTCGAAACTCTTGCAGCACTTCTCCTCCAAGTCCGTGAATTCTGCCCATGATCTGGTTGGCGGAAACTCTCCCGCCGGGAGAGACCTCACTGCAAAACAAGCCTGCAAAGCCGGCCACGATATCAGTATGACTGATCACTTTTGGCTTTGAAGCAAACGGTGTGGCCCGGTGTCGGTCGGTCCGGTACATACCCAAGTGTTCAAGCAACCGATAGATCATGTCCCCATAGAGTGCTTGTCCTTCGGGCGTGACTGTGCCCATGCCTCCTACCTCCGGTTCAATAGCAGCAAATACCGTGATCGAGAGCGCTCACTCCAAGCGGGCCAGCCGGCCAGTGGTAGGGGTGCACATACTCGAATCCCAGAGCCATGGCTGCAGCGCAGCTCTTCCGGTGGACCTCCGTTTTGCCAATGGGGTACTCGACATAGGGAACCACTAGAGATTCTTTGCTCCAACCGTGCAGAGATAAGACATAGTCGTTACCCAAAACAAATTCGTGAAGAATCGTGTGCGCCAGACGTTCCGTCATCGAACCCTGGGCACTGCCTGGAAACGCCCGGTTGAGGTCACCCTGATCCACAGGATTTCGGCGAACTCCCGCGTAAAAGGCCTGTGGATTGGCAACCGGAACCAGGGTGAGCGTTCCTTTCAGTTTCTTAGGCTCGATCGCGCGCGCCAGTTCGTGGAGGACCCTAACACCCTCGAATTCATCGCCGTGAATACCCGCAATGACAACGAGCTTTGGCCCCCTCGAACTTCCAACCAGAGCGTAGAAGGGAATCTCGATACGAAGCGCATCGCTGTAGCCATCAAGTCGAAGACGCAGCCTGCTGCGGGATTTCAGCTTGAGTTTGTCTGGTTGCCACTGAACCGGCACTGGATCTCCCTGAAATCTACGGCTCGGTAAACTCGTGGAACCAGAAGATACCTGCTTTCCGCAATCATTGCTCGACCTGGCGCGCGTCAGACTTCAGCTCTCGCGCGCTGGCAGCGGCTGTGGCCCAGTAAGGGTTAGTGCGTGGTTCCTGTCATCGTAGCTAGTATTGCTTTGCTAAGTTTTTTTCTGAGCGGCGCATACATCGTGCTTTTGCGATGTATGCGGACTGTACGCATACATGGCAAACTGCGCCATGTGTGCGCCACCCGAAGAATCGCCACAAGGGTTAACAAAGTAATACTAGCCGTCGAGAATTTTCTGCACCGTCCCGGCGCCGGTCTTGCGGTTCACTGAAATCCTGGCCGGTTCGATGCTTTCGAGCAATACGCCCGTTTCCCGAAAACCGGAGCCCGTCACTAATCCCACGACGGTTTCGCCGTCGCGAGCCAGTCCTTGCCTAAGAAGCTGTTCAATTCCGGTCCAGGCAACAGCGGCAGAGGGCTCGGCGTAAATTCCCTCGCATTTGCCGAGCGTCTTGACGGCCTGCAAGGCAGCCGAGTCACTGGCATAGACAAAAACGCCGTTCGACTCACGGATGGCTGACACCGTCTCAAGGCCGTCCGGGGGACACGTCATCGAAATCTTGACTTGGATGGTGGGCGGCCCTGATGCCAGACAGAGCGCGCGAAATTCATCCTCTGACCGTATTCCGCTGATCAGTGCCTGCTCCAAGACCGAGTACCCTTGAGGAAGAACCCCAACTATACGAGGTAGGTCAGAGGTGATGCCAAGCCGCTGCAACTCCCTAAACGCTCTCCAGATACCGGAGAGGGTTCCTCCGCCGCCGACGGGCACGACAATCCAGTCTGGCACACTTCCCAACTGTTCAAAAATCTCGAACCCGATCGTCTTGGGCCCTTCCGATTCGTAGGGATTTGCACGCCTGTAGGTGCTCGTTTCGAAAATGCCGAACTCCATGCTGGTTGCATGAGCCCACTCAAGAGCCTCGGCGTCGGTGCCGTCGAACTCCAAAATGCACGAGCCATAGATGGCTATGGGCACTAAGCGTGAAACGGGAGCACCCTTGGGAATTACAGTAATATTCTTGAGTCCCGCTCGGGCGGCGTAGGCAGCCGACGAAAGAGCAGTGCTGCCATCGGAATAAAGCATCACTGTTTTCTGACCCAGTTCTTTGGCTTTGCTGATCCCTATAGAGAGGGCACGGTCCTTCTGTGACCCGGTCGGATTTGTGGTTTCATTCTTCAGATAAATTCCAACCGAACTAGGGCACCTTGCCTTTTGAAGAGGGGTCATTCCTTCGCCCAAACTTACAACTTCTGCGTTTTGGGAAAAGGGAAGCAGCGAACGGTACCTCCACATTGAATGCTGGTTGCGATCCGGGCCGAAAGCGTTGGATTGGTAGACGAAGTAAAGCGAACCTCCGCATTCACGGCATGTCATTCCCCCATAGTTCCGGTCCATCGATATGCCACAAAGGTGGCACATTAAGGAATAATGTTCCATCGCGCTCCGACTGGTTAGTAGCTGAGGAGGGCTTCCTGCCCGAATACGGTCCATGATGTTCCTAAAGTGGCGGGGACTATTTATCCTTCAACTCTTCGTACTTCCTTAACGCTTCTTGGGCAGCGGCCGCATTTCCCGATCGCTGGTACGCTTGGGCCAATTGGAAATAGGTTGGGGCCCGCACACATGGGATCTCCATGCAGGGGAATCGACAGAGAATGCGCACCACAATCAAGACCATCGTGCCGTCGGGTTTCAGCCCCGAAATCGCCTGGCTGATCTCGCTGGCAGAAATCGTAACAGCCAGGATTACGCCGACGCCTCCTATCTCGCGCAGAAGGGCGCCTGCATTCTTCCGGCGCGAATTCAGGACCTGATAGGGTCCCAGTTCTCTGGCGAGCCGCAACTTCTGTTCACCGCCGCGCGACCGACACTTCCGCGCATGCAGGGCTCAATTGAAGTTCTGATCGCCAATGGGGTGAGGCAGGCTCGCGGATATGGAAGTAACCGCAGGCACGTCCTTTTGGTAGGCTCGCCGCACTTGCTGCACAATCACCGGAACATTGCTCGCGATGAGCACTCCGGCCAGCTTGTTCTTCGGGAAGATCGGCAAATGGAATAGGTCAACCGTCGAAACGCGCTCGGCGGGAACGGCAAGGGTGTGGCTCTTCTGATCGCCCACGAAGCTAAAGCTAATCTTAACCTGAGCGTCTTGCCCCGAATTGGGATTAAGAATCGTAATCCATTCCATCTCCTCCAGAGGGCTTTGGGCGCTAAGCGTCAACCCATCGGCGTAGGCCCACTTGGTTTCTTTGCGACCCAACGGACCCGGGTAGGCCATCAAAGAAGTCATGGCCGTCACCACAGGGTTGTAGGGCGCATATTCACCTCGCGTGGTCTGGACAATGACCGGAACCTCGCTTTGAATCCGCACACCGTAAAGCTTTGCAGGCGGAATAAACTTCGGCGGAAGGTTATGAATCCGGATATTAGTTGAAGCGCCGCCAGGCACCTTCTCTTTGTGCTGCCGGGGCGCTTCATCCTCGAAGTAGAACGTTACCGTTACGGCAGTCTCCTTCGGGCTGAGATTGAAAATGAGAATGTGATTGGTCGATCTGTACCAGATTCCCGGCCGGCTCTTTTTTGGATCAAGCCCCTCCGGATTAATAATTCCATCAGCATAGAACCATTCCGTCATGGGCAAGCGGCCCGTTGAGGTCTGCGGTTCATTAGGTAACGCGAAAAAAAGAGTAAGCACGATCACAACACCCGTCCCAATCAAGAAGCTCCGTCTCCACCCCTTCATTGCACCCTTCCTTTCCGTTAGCGTTTCTACTTGACAGGTTGCGCCACTCGGGGCCTGCGCAAAAACAACCTGACTTGGGCTTTGGACTCGTCCTCGTCGTCGTTCTCGTACAGTGACCTTGAAAGCCCGAAGCGCCAGCGAGGGTAACCGCGACCAACCCTCGCTGGCGCTTCGGGCTTTCAGACCTCGCGGAAACGAGAACAAAATTCTCGTTGTAACGCGCATAACCGGGTAGGCGTTTTCGGCGACGGAGCGCCGAAAACGTGGCCCTTCGGGCACAGTAAGCAAGAAACGGCTTTGAAAAGACAATGACCCCGT